>NZ_JAPEMC010000002.1:0-300000 GCF_026343115.1 Streptomyces sp. NBC_00102 | reverse complement strand
ACGATGCCGTCGATGCCGAAGGCGAGCGAGGCCCGGAGCGCGCCGATCTCCTCGACCCGTGCGAGTACCTCCTCCACCGTCCCGAGGGTGCGCGGGGCGACGGGGGTGTCGGCGGCCGTGTGCACGCCGAGGCCGGCGACATGACCGAGCACCTCGCTGTGCGGCAGCGTGTGCAGGAGTTCCGCGAGGTCGCCGGAGTCCGGCAGCGGGAGCGCGCCGTACGCGAAGAAGGTCATCTCCACGCGGTAGGGCCGGTCCTTGGCGCGCAGGGTGCCCGCCGCGCCGTTGCGCGGGTTGACGAAGGGGGAGGCACCATGGGCGGTGCGGACGGTGTTGGCCTGCTCGAACTGCTCGGTGGTCATGAGTATTTCGCCGCGCATCTCGATGGTGACCGGCCTGGCGAGCTCCTCGGGCAGTCCGAGTACGGTGCCGATGGCGTGCGACACGTCCTCGCCGGCCGTGCCGTCGCCGCGGGTGACGAGCTGTTCCAGCCGGCCCGCGCGGTAACGGGCGGCGACGGCGAGGCCGTCGAGCTTGGGCTCGACGCTCCACGCCTCGACGGGTCTGCCGATGCGGCGCTCCAGCGAGGCGGTCCAGGTCGCGAACTGCTCGCCGGAGAAGACGTTGTCCAGCGAGAGCATCGGGACGGTGTGGGGGACGTCCCCGACCGCCGCGCCGCCCGCGACCTTGCCGGTGGGCGAGTCGGCCAGCACGTCCTCGGGATGTGCCGCCTCGTACGCGGCGATTGCGCGCGCCAGCCGGTCGTACGCGTCGTCGTCGAGCGCGCTCTCCCCGGTGGCGTAATACGCGGCGGCGGCGCGGGTGGCCTCCTCGACGGCGGCGGCGTAGGCGGTGGCGTCGGCGAGCGCGACGGCTGAGTTCGTCATGGCCACCATCCTGCCGCCGACCACTGACAATGGCCGTCGCGGACGGTTGCGACCGGTCCACCGGCCCCAAGATCACCTCTGGTTGCGGGCGCCCGGGCCGGGCCCCACCCGGTCCCGGTATAAATGCTGCATGACTGCCGATGTGTCACCTCCCCCGCGTCCCGCGACCCTGGAGGACGTCGCCGCGGTGGCCGGTGTCTCCCGCGCCACCGTCTCCCGGGTGATCAACGGTGCGACCACGGTCGATCCGGCGCTGCGCCAGGTCGTCGAGGAGGCGGTCGTCGCCACGGGGTACGTACCGAACCGCGCGGCGCGTTCGCTGGTGACCCGGCGCACCGACTCGATCGCGCTGGTGGTCTCGGAGCGCGAACGCCGCACGGTGGCCGAGCCGTTCGTCGGGCGGATGTTCTCCGATCCGCACTTCGGGCGGGTCGTCACCGGTCTGCTGGACGTGTTGCGCCCGGCGGGTATCCAGATGGTGCTGATGCTGGCGGACGACGCGGTGTCCCGGGGGCAGTTGCTGTCGTACCTGCGGCAGGGGCACGTCGACGGGGTGGTGCTGATCTCCTCGCACGCCGACGACCCGTTGCCCGCGCTGCTCCAGGAGACCCGGCTGCCCGCCGTGCTGGCGAGCGCTCCGGCGCAGCCCACCCCGCTCACGCACGTGGAGGCCGATCAGCACGCCGGTGCGGGTCTGGCGGCGGACCATCTGGTGGCCTTGGGGCGCAGGAGGCTGGTGACGGTCGCGGGTCCGCAGGACAGGCCCGCGGGCCGGGCGCGGCTGAGCGGGTTCCTGGAGGCGCTCGCGGCGCACGGGATCACCGATGTGCCGAGCGCCGAGGGCGACTTCACGCACGCGGGCGGGGCGTCGGCGATGAAGCGGCTGCTGGGCGACCGCCCGGACCTGGACGGGGTGTTCGTCGCTTCGGACCTGATGGCGCTGGGCGCGCTGCCGGTGCTGCTGCGGGCGGGCCTCGACGTGCCGTCCGACGTCGCGGTGGTGGGGTTCGACGACAGCAGCGCGGCGCTGGCGTGCGATCCGCCGCTGACGACGGTGCGCCAGCCGGTGGAGGAGATGGCGGCCGAGATGGCCCGGCTGCTGCTGCGGCAGATACGCACCTCCGAGGGGCCCGCGCCCTCCGTCGTCTTCCCCTCGGTGCTGGTGGGCCGGGAATCGGCCTGAGGGCGGCCGTCCGCGCCGTCGTCAGCCGCGCGTGCCGCCGTCGGTCTCCGGGCCTGCGGCGCCGGCGGTCGGCCGGGCCGTTTCCTCCCGCGCGCCGGGGAGGGGCAGGTCGGCGTACGGGGCGCCGGCGAAGCCCTCGGGGCGCAGCGGCACTTGTGGTCCCAAGGGCTCGCGCAGCCAGCGTCTGAGCACCCGGTGGACCGCCTCGGCCCCGACCGGGCCGGTGTGCGGTGGCGTGACCGGCGTGGGCCGTCCCGGTGTGCCGGACCCGGTGGCTTCGGCGGCGAGCACGTCGAGCGGGTCGGTCATCCCGCGCGGCCAGAGCAGGAAGGGGTGTGACTGCGGGCCGCCGAGCCCGCCGTGCGAGCCGATCTGCTCCTCGAAGGCGTGCACCCGACCCGTCGCGGGGTCGTACATGGAGTTGACCATCACGTCGGCGACGTGCGGGAAGGTGTCGGTGCGGCGTACCGCGTCGGCCGCGCCCGGACCGAACCCGGCGAGCGGTCCCTCGTCGTCCCGCAGCCCGGCCACCGGCACCTCGGCCCCGCCGGGTCCGAGGACGACCGAACCGTGCTCCTCGCTGCGGACCAGCAGGAAGCCGATCCCGGGGTGGTTCGCCAGGGTCCTGAGCAGGGCGGGGTGGCGGCGGTCGAGTTCCTCGCGGGAGGCGCGGCCCTCGATGCCGGGGAACGAGATCAGGCCGAGGTTCCCGGAGGCGAGGACCACCGGGTCCGAGGCGGTGGAGGCGGCGGGCTCGGCTTCCCTCTCCTGCACGGGCCGGTGGAGCGCGATGCGCACCGCGTCACGGGCCTCGGAGGCGCTGAGGGTGCGCTGTGCGCGCCGGGGCACCGGGAGGCCGCAGCCCGCCCGTACGAGGTCCTTCAGGGTCAGCCCGTACCGTCCGGCGAAGGTCTCCCCGGAGCTCTGGCCGTGGTCGGAGAGGAGCACGATCCGGTAGGCGCGCGGGGTGTGGTCGGTGATCTTGGTGATGAGGGCGAGGGAGCGGTCGAGCCGGGCGAGGACCTTGTCGGCGTCGCGGCTGTACGGCCCCGAGTGGTGGGCCACTTCGTCGTAGGCGACGAGGTCGGCGTAGACGGCGGTCCGTCCGGCGAACATGTCGCCGATGACGGCGGAGACCACGACGTCGCGTTCGACGACGGTGGCGAAGGCCCGTATGAAGGGGTAGAGCCCGCCGCGCTTGATCCTCGGGGTCTCCTTGCGGAGCCTCGACCGGGTGGACTGGCCTATCTCCCGGCCGACCTCGGCGACGAAGGAGAGCGCGGTGCGGACGGCGTTGGCCGGGTCGGAGAAGTAGGCGAAGTAGCCCGCGCGGGATCTGCGGCCCTTGCCGAACCGGCCGGCCATGGAGAGGACCAGGGCGAGCTGGTCGGCTCCCCCGCTGAAGAGGTTGCCGCGGCTGGCGCCGTCGAGGGAGAGCAGTCCGGCGTCGTGGGTGCGTGCGACGGCCCGTCGCTGGAGTTCGAGGGCGCTGGCGGGGCGGCTGGAGACCATCACGGTGCCGGTCTCCTTCTCGTACCACCGGAAGGCCGGTACGTCGTGGTTGGAGCCGTGCAGCAGGGCGAGCTGGCTGGCGCCGGTCTGGCTGGACCAGTCGGTTCGCCAGGGGGTGAGCCGGTGCCCTTCGGGGTCGGCGAGCCAGCCGGCCACGGTGGGCATCAGCCCGCCGGAGGCGGCCTTGGTCAGGACGTCGTGGCCGACCCCGTCGAGCTGGATGAAGACCGTGCCGGGCGGTCCGCTCCGGTCGTCCTCCTCGTCGCCGGGGAGGCGCTTGCGCCGCCGGTCGGCGAGGCGGGAGAGCCGCCGCCGGTAGGCGTCGTCGTCCCGGACCGCGAGGGCGGTGGAGGTCGCGGAGGCCACGGCGGACATCACCGCGGCGACGGCCACGGCGGTCTCCGGGTTCGCGGTGCCGCGTCCGTCGGGGATCATCCAGAGGGCCACGAGCAGCAGGGAGCCGTTGAGGAAGAAGACCAGCGCGCCGAGGACCAGCGCGGGGACCACGAGGAGGGCGCGGACCAGGACGGGCCAGACGAGGGCGGAGAGCAGTCCGAAGGCGCCGGCTCCCCAGGCGGCGGTGAACGCGGTCTTGGTGACGGTGTCGCCGTCGTCGGACTGGAGCTGGAAGTCGGGGAGGGCTCCCGCGAGGGCGAGCATCGTCAGGGTGGAGACCGCCCATACGGCCGCCACCCGCAGCAGGGCACTGCCCGCCCTGCGCCATCGCCCGGCTCCCACGCCGCTCCGCCTTTCCGTACGTCCGGGGCCGGTCGGTCCGGGGCGTGCCCGGGACAACCCTCCTGGGCCCGCCCACCAGCTTCGCACAGGCTCCTGGGGTGCTTGGCGGTCCGGTCCGCGGGCACAGGTGTACGCCCCGCGGGAGGGGGCAGACCCCCGGTCGGCGGCCGTTGCGGGAGGCATAGGCTCGTACCGGCCTTCCGGCACGCGAAAGGCCTGGCCGCAGCCGCGGGACGATGTACCGGGGACGGACGCGAAGAGGAGGCGGGACGCCGGTGGAGGTCACCTGGTGGGGGCATGCCACCTGCACGATCGAGGACTCCGGCGTGCGGGTGCTGACCGACCCGCTCTTCGTCCGCCGGTTCGCGCACCTGCGCCGCCGCGCCGGCGCGGTGCCGCCGCCGTCCGCGGCGCTGGCCGACGCGGTGCTCGTCTCCCATCTCCACTCCGACCATCTGCACCTGCCGTCGCTGGCCAGGGTCGCCCCCGGCACCCGGCTGATCGTGCCGGACGGCACGGTCCGCTCGGTGCCCGGGCTGCGGGTGGTGCGGCGGATGCGGGAGCTGCGGATCACCGAGGTGGCGCCCGGCGACTCGGTGCGGATCGGCTCGGTGACCGTACGCGCGGTACCGGCCGAACACGACGGCAGGCGCCTCCCGGTCGGCCCGCAGCGGGTGCGGGCGCTCGGTTACGTGGTGGAGGGCGAGGCGCGCACGTACTTCGCCGGGGACACCGGCCTGTTCGAGGAGATGGCGAAGGAAGTGGGTCCGGTCGACGTGGCGCTGCTGCCGGTGGGCGGCTGGGGGCCCCATCTGGGCCCCGGCCATCTCGACGCGGCCCGGGCGGCCGAGGTCCTGGCCCGGCTCGCTCCGCGTTCGGCGGTGCCGGTGCACTGGGGCACGTACTGGCCGATCGGGATGGACGGGGTCCGCCCGCACGAGTTCCACTCCCCGGGCTCCGAGTTCGTACGGCAGGCGGCGCTGCTGGCGCCCGAGGTCGCGGTCCATCTGCCGGCCCACGGCGAGCGGGTCCTGCCGGAGGTCCGCCGGTGATCATGGACCAGCTGGCGCGTCTGCCGACCGAGGGGACCCAGCAGGCCGTCGGGTATCCGACGCTCTTCACGCTGGTGGTGCTGGGCTCCCTGGTGCCGGTGGTGCCGACGGGGGCGCTGGTGAGTTCGGCGGGCGTGGTGGCGTTCCACCAGTCCTCGCCTTTCTCCCTGTTGTTCGTCTTCCTGACGGCCGCGACGGCGGCCTTCCTCGGTGACATCTGCCTGTACTGGCTCGGCAAGCGCGGGGTCCGGTCGAAGAACGGCTCGAAGTGGCTGAAGGTCATCACCGACCGGGCCGCCCCGGAGCGGCTGGCGCAGGCGCAGCACAAGCTGGACGAGCACGGGGTGATGGTGCTGGTGCTGTCGCGGCTGGTTCCGGCCGGCCGGATACCGGTGATGCTGGCGTGCCTGCTGGGCGAGATGCCGCTGCACCGGTTCGCCCGGGGCGACGTTCCGGCCTGCCTGGCGTGGGCGGCCACCTATCAGCTGATCGGCATCCTGGGCGGATCGCTCTTCCCCGAGCCGTGGCAGGGCGTGGTGGCCGCCGTGGCGCTGACGCTGCTGATCAGCGGTGTGCCCGCCGGGTGGCGCGGGCTGCGGGCACGGTTCGGGCACTGAGACGGGCCGCAGGGCGCCGGGAGGGACCGCGCGGGCTTCTCAGAACGCGAGGCTCATGCCCCGCCCCGCCTCCCGGGCCCCGGCGTACGCGACGGCTGCCGCGGCCACGTCGAGCGCGGCGTGACCGGTGGACTTGAAGACGGTCAGCTCGGCGGCGTCGCGGCGGCCCGGGTGGCCGCCGGCCAGGACCTCGCCGAGGAGGGTGGCCCGGCCGGGAGCCAGGCCCTGGAGTTCGTGGGCGCCGGCGGGCAGCGGGGCGGTGGCCGCTCCGGCCCACTCGACGAAGAGCGCGCCCTCGTCCACGGTGGGCGCGTCCAGCTCCGGTCCGTGGGAGCCGCCGACCGAGCCGACGTGGGCCCCTTCGGCCAGCCAGGAACGGCGGATCACCGGCTCACGCGCACCGGTGCAGCAGAGCACGGCTCCGGAGCCCCGTACGGCGCCCTCGACGGTGTCGGCCGTGGCGCGCGGGTGCCGGGCCGCGAGGGCCCGGGCGCGCTCCGGGTTCCGGCCGCCGACCACGACAGGGGTGTCCGGGTCCTGGCGGGCGAGCAGGTCGAGCTGGGCCGCCGCCTGCACGCCGGTGCCCAGCACGGCGATCCGGTTCACTCCCGGGCCGGCCAGCGTGCGCAGGGCGAGGGTCGCGGTGGCGGCGGTGCGTACGGCGGTGATGCTCTCGGCGTCCATGACCGCCAGCGGCCGGCCGTCCTTCTCGTCGAAGAGGGCCACCACGCCCCGGTGGGAGCTGCGCCCGGGGGCGGCGGGATCGGCGAAGACGGAGACCAGTTTGGCGGCGAGGCCGAGGCCGGGGACGTGCGCGGGCATCACGCCGAGCAGGCCTGCCGGTGCCTCGGCGGCGATCCTCGGCGGCGCGGACACCTCTCCCCGGGCCACCGCGACGAGGGCGTGGGCGAGCGCCTCGGCCAGCCGGTCCGGGTCGAGCCCGGCGCGGGTCCCGGCCGCGTCCAGTACGAGCACGTCGTTCGTCATGCGTTCTCTCCCTCGTCCGTTCGCTCTCCGGTTCTTGCCGCCGTGCCCGGGTCCACGCCCAGGAGCTCCGCGACGTCCGCGGTGGCGTCCAGCAGCGCGGTGCGCAATGCGGTCAGTGACGGCTCGTCGAACTCCGCGTCGGGTCCGACCACGGTGAGCGCGCAGAGCGGCCGGCCCGGGCCCGCGAGCACGGCGCGGCCGACGGAGGCGACGAGCGCCTCGTTGCGTCCGCGCTCCACCGCGAATCCGGTGCGCTCTGCCGTGGCCAGGTCGTCGAGGAGCCCGTCGGGGCCCTGCATCGGGTGTCCGGCCTCCGCGGCGGGCCGCAGATAGGGGGCGCGTGCGTCGGGCGGCAGGGCGGCGACCAGGGCCAGCGGCCCGGCGAACCGGTGCACGGGCAGCGTCCGGTCGGTGAGCAGGCTGATCATCTCCAGCCGGGCGGGCCGGACCGCGTCGAGCACCCGCGAGCGGTCGTGCTCCAGCACTTGGAGGTTGACCATCATGCCGGTACGGGTGGCGAGCGCTTCGAGGACCGGACGGGCCAGCGTCACGAGGGAGTTGGCGGCGGCGGTGCGCGAGAGCCGGAGCGCGGCGGCGCCCGGCAGGTAGTGGTCCCCGGAGCGCAGCACCCAGCCGCGTCGGACCAGGTCGGCGAGGATCCGGTAGGCGGTCGGCCGGTGCAGTCCGACCTCGTCGGCGATCTCGCTCAGCCGGAGCGGACGTGCCGACCGCGAGACCGCTTCCACGAGGTCCAGCGCCTTGTCGACGGCCGAACTGGCGGACTTGGGCATCCCCGTCCCACACCTCTCCTCAACTCGACTGCTCCCGGGATTCCTCAGGGCAAACCCTTGCCGATCACGGGAGTAAGGACGGTAGCGTATGTTTCCACAGACGGAACCAGCATGACAACAGTTGTAATTCACCAGGCCGCTGGTGCGGCAATGACGGAGAGGTGTGACCCGATGGCTCACGAGGATGTCGGCGCTCCCGCCCCCTTCGCCGCCCCGGCGAAGGGGACCGTGGTGCTGTACCGGGGGGCCACGCTGATCGACGGCACGGGCGGCGCCGCGCGTCCGTCCACCTCGATCGTGGTGGACGGTGACCGCATCCGGACGGTCGCGCCGGACGGCGACATCTCCGTCGCCCTCCTCGCGGAGGCCGAAGTCGTCGACCTGCAGGGCGCGTTCGTGGTGCCCGGGCTGATCGACTCCCACCAGCACATCGCCACCCCGCCCAACCGCCCGGTGGCCGAGGCCGCGTTGCGCCGGCAGGTCTACGGTGGCGTGACGGCGATCCGCGACATGGCCGACGACCTGCGGCACATCGCCGATCTGGCGCGCGGGACGCTCGTCGGGGAGATCCCCGGACCCGACATCCACTACGCGGCGCTGACCGCCGGGCCCGGGTTCTTCGACGACCCGCGCACCTGGCAGGTCTCGCAGGGTGCGGTGCCGGGCCAGGTGCCGTGGATGCAGGCCATCACCGAGGAGACCGACCTGCCCCTGGCCGTCGCCCGCTCCGCCGGTACGTACGCCACCGCGGTCAAGATCTACGCGGACCTGCCGGGTCACCTGGTTTCGGCGATCACCGCCGAGGCGCACCGGCAGGGGCTGGGCGTCTGGGCGCACGCGGCGGTCTTCCCCGCCTCCCCGGCCGAGGTGGTGGAGGCGGGGGTGGACTCGGTCTCCCACGTCCACCTGCTGGTGCACGAGTTCGCCGGGCGCGCGCTGACCACGTACAAGGACAAGCCGCCGGTGGACCGGGACCGCTTCCTGGCCGGTGACGACCCCGAGATGGCGGCGCTGTTCGCGCGGATGCGGGAGCGGGGCACCGTGCTCGACGCCACGAACACGCTCTGGGACTGGCTCGCCGACGACGCGGACACCCCCGAGGAGAAGGCCCGGGCCCGGGACAACGCGGAACTCTCGGCAGCTCTCACGGCGCAGGCGTTCCGGGCCGGCGTCGAGATCAGCACCGGCACCGACTGGGAGACCGCCCCCGGACAGCCCTTCCCGTCGGTCCACGACGAGCTGGTCTTCCTGGTGGAGCGGTGCGGCATCCCGGCCGCACAGGCCATCCGTTCGGCCACCCTGGTGGGGGCCCGCAGCATGGGCGCCGAGGACTCCATGGGGACGGTCGCCGAGGGCAAGCTCGCCAACTTCGTCGTGCTGGAGGCCGATCCACTGGCGGACATCCGCAATCTGCGCACCGTCACCACGGTGGTGAAGCGCGGACTGCGCCTGGAACGCCAGGAGTTCATCCCGCAAGGCACGACGGCCGAGAAACCCGCCGACGCGACCGAAGCGACCGCCCCGACCGGCACGACCGGCACGACCCCGAACCCGGAAGGCACGAACGGCCGATGACCACCACGCCCGGTACCCCCGCGATCTCCGTCCACGACATGCTCGTGGTCAACGCCCTGGGTGAGCTGCAGAACCCCAACGCGCCCGAAGCCGCCGAGGGAGCGGGCCAGTTGCTGCAGACCATCGACGAACTGGCCATCGACGCACGGGCCATCGCCGACGCGCACGCGTCCGGGGTGAACGCCGTCAACATCACCCTCGGGTACGTGATGGGCGACATGCCTCCGTACGAACACACCCTGCACGAACTCGACGTGTGGGACGGCCTGATAGCCGCCCACCCGGACGACCTGCTGCACGTGCGTACCGCGTCCGACCTCCACCGGGCGAAGGACGAGGGCCGGATCGGGGTGATCTACGGCTTCCAGAACGGCGTGGCCGTCGGCGACGACCTCGGGCGCATCGCCACCTTCCAGCAGCGCGGCGTACGGGTCTTCCAGTTGACGTACAACCAGGCGAACCATCTGGGCGACGGGTCGATGGCGCCCGAGAACCGGGGGCTGACGCCGTTCGGCCGCGAGGTGGTCGAGGCGGCCGGCGAGAGCCGCATGATGGTGGATCTGTCGCACAGTGGCGAGAACACCTGTCTGGAGGCGGCCCGGATCTCCACCCGCCCGGTGTCGATCAACCACACGGGCTGCCGGGCGGTCACCGACCTGCCGCGCAACAAGACCGACGAGGAACTGCGGCTGGTTGCCGGCCGCGGAGGCTTCGTCGGCATCTACTTCATGCCCTTCCTCAACCCCACCGGGCACGCCACGGCCGCCGACGTGGTCGAACACATCGCGCACGCCGTGAACGTCTGCGGCGAGGACGCCGTCGGCATAGGCACCGACGGCCCGGTCACCGCCATCGACGACCTGGACGCCTACGCCGCCACCCTCGCGGCGCACGTGGCCGAACGCCAGGCGGCGGGCGTCGGCGCCGCGGGCGAGCGGGCCGACACCTATCCGTTCGTGGTCGACCTGCGCGGTGTGGATCAGTTCCGCGAGCTGATCCGGCTGCTGGAGAAGCGCGGTTACGGCTCCGGGCGCATCGAGAAGATCCTCGGCCGGAACTTCGCCGACTACGCGGAACGCGTCTGGGGCTGACGCTCGGCCCCGGACCGGCCGACTGTCAGCCGTGCGCCGGGCCGGGCGACTCTCAGCCGTACGCCGGTGCCGGCTCTCAGCCGTGCGCCGGGCCGGGGCGGGCCGGTTCACCGAACACGCGCGAACCACCGATGGGCAGGTCCCAGAGGCGCTCGCGCGGGTGGCCGGCCCGCTGCCAGGCGACCCGCAGCCGCACCAGCGGCTCCAGCACGGGCTCGGCGGAGAGCAGGAACGTCGCCCAGTGCATCGGCGCCATGGCTCTGGCGCCGAGGTCCTCGTACGCCCGCACCGCCTCCTCGGGGTCGGTGTGCACGTCGGCGAGCCACCACCGGGGGGCGTACGCGCCGATCGGCAGCAACGCCAGGTCGATGCCCGGGTGGTGGCGGCCGATCTCCCGGAACCAGTGGCCGTACCCGGTGTCCCCCGCGAAGTAGACCTTCCGCCCCGGCGTCCCCGGGGCGTCGGTCGTGCCGGCGGTCGTGCCGGCGGTCGTGCCGGCGGTCGTGTCGGCGGTCGTGTCGGTGAGGACCCAGCCGCCCCAGAGCGAGCGGCAGGTGTCGAAGAGGGTCCGCCGCGACCAGTGGTGCGCGGGTACGAACGCGAAGCGGACACCCCGCAGTTCGGCCGTCTCCCACCAGTCGAGTTCGGTGACCCGGGTGAACTTGCGGCGCCTGAACCACCGGGCGAGTCCCGCGGGCACGAACATCGGCGTGTCGCGCGGGAGTCGGCGGAGCGTCGGGGCATCCAGGTGGTCGAAGTGGTTGTGGCTGACGACGACCGCGTCGACCGGCGGGAGGGTCTCCCACGCCACGCCCACCGGGGTGACCCTGGCCGGAGTGCCGAGGATGCGCCGGGACCACACGGGGTCGGTGAGGACGTTCAGCCCCCCGATGCGCACGATCCAGCTGGCGTGCCCGGCCCAGGTGACCGCGTCCCGGCCGGGCGGGGGCAGCGGCGCCGGGTCGAAGGGCAGCAGGTGGACGCCCCGGAGCCCCGCGGCGTCCGGGCGCAGGGAGCGTTCGCGGACCAGCCGGGTCATGGCCCTGATCCCCGGCAGGGGCGCGGTGAGCCGGTCGGCGAAGGTCTTCGGCCAGACGCGCTCCCCGGCGGGCGGGCTCCCGGTCCGCGCGCCGGTGTCCGCTCGTGGCTGCCGGTCCGCGTCGGTGCGGGAAGGCCCGGTCTGTTCGGTCATCGCGGATCTCCCGTCACCGGAGTTCGTCGAAAGCCGCTGCGAACATGCTCAGCGCGTATCCGACGTGCGGCAATTCCAGCGGCGCCGCCGAGGCGAGGGACGCGGCCCGCTGGTCGGGCGTCGCCCCGACGAGGCCACCGGTCCCCAGGCGGGCCCGCAGCGCCCCCAGCTCGTCCCCGAACCGGTGCCCGCCCGGGGCCGGGGCGCCCAGCCGGCCGGTGAGGTACTCCTCCAGCTCCATGGAGTCCGTCACCCCGCGCTCGGCCAGCCGGGTGCGCAGCGGTCCGAGGTCGGCGTAGAGGTGCCGGCCCGCCTGCGGGGGGCGCGCCAGGGCCCCGGCGGCCAGTACGGCGCGGTGGGCGGCGGCGGCGATCTGTGCCTGGAGCCCTGCGGCCTGCCTGATCCGGGCGGTGACCGCGTCCGGCTCACGCAGGGCGTGCGCGGCGGCACGGGCGACCGGGGTGGCGACGAGGGCGCCCAGCGCGGTGAGGACGTCGAGGGTACGGGCGCGGCGCGCGGCGCCCCGGCGGGTGGCGGGGAAACGTGCCACGGCGACGGGCCAGGCAGCCGGGGCGAGGGCGCCCGAGAGGTCGGTGAGGACCGTTACGTCGTCGGGGCACATCTCGGCGGGGCTGAGCAGCACGGTGTCGTGCGGCCGGTGCAGGGTGTCGCGCCAGGTCTCGTCGCTGATGATGTGGAGGCCCTCGGCGACGGCCGCCTCGCACGCCTCGCGGACGAGTTCGGGCGGCGCGACGGTGGCGGTGGGGTCGTCGGCCACGGAGAGCACCAGCAGCCGGGGGCGCCCGCCCTCGGCGCGTACCCGGCGGACGGTCTCCAGCAGGGCGTACGGGTCGGGCACGCCGCCGCATTCGGCGGGCGTCGGCACGTGGTAGGCGGGCCGGCCGAGCAGCCGGGCCTGCGGAATCCAGGCCGCCGGGCAGGGCCTGGGCATGAGGACGTCCCCGCCGTGCGCGGCGATGAGTCCGAGCAGCAGCGCCTGGGTGCCCGGGGCGGCGGCGACGTCCGAGGGCCGGCCGCCGAGCCCCCGCCGGGCCCAGTAGGCGCACGCCGCCTCCCGGAGAACCGTTCCGCCACCCGGGGGTTCCGGCCGGGTGTCCCCCGCCGTGGCGGCCAGCACCCCGACGAGCTCGGGCAGGACGGGGAGCCCCGGGTCGGGGACGGGCGGACCGTAACGGACCGGCCCCCGGTCCTCCCGCGCACGGTGCGGGCCGTGACCGTCCCGGTCGTGCGGGCCGTGCTCGGTCCGGTGCATGGCCCTCCTCGTCCGCCGCGTCGCTCGTCCGGCGCGTCCGCCTCTGCCCCCGTGCCGCTCTCAGGCCCTTTATACGGAGGTTCCGTCCGGGGTGCCCGCCGGGCGGAACGTCCCGGACAGGTACGCCGGCCACCCCACCGGACCGGCCGGGCCCCCGCGTGCGGCGGAGGTCCGCGGCCGGTCCCGTACCGGCTTCCCGCGGTGCCCCGAGACGGTTCGGGTACCTTCCGCGCCGACGGGACCCTTCCTGCGGCCGGCCCCGGCCGACCACTCGTCAGGAACCGCGAGGGATGGCTCAACCCGCAGGAAATCGAAGGCTCTTGTCAGACGTGCGCACTACACTCACCTCTCATACTTGATGATTCCTTGGGTGAAGTGAGAGCTCTTCTTGAAGATATCCAGAGTCGGCACCCTGCTCGCCGCAGCCGCCGTCGCCCCCGCTTTCCTGCTGTCGTCCCCCGCGTCGGCGGCCGGGACCGACCCGGCCGCGGCCGCGGCCGCGGACACCTCGCCGGTGTCCTCCTCGGACGGTGAGGACCAGGCGGAGAAGGACCGGATCGAGATCCTTCGCCTCATCGGCGCGGCCGGGAAGGATTCCGTGGTGGCCGAGGCGGGCAGCGCGGCGATCGACGGGGGCGCGGACGCCATGCGCGCGTTCCTGACGACCGGCCAGTACACCGCCCGGGACCAGGACAACCGCATCGCCATCGCGCGCATCATGAGCGTCGGCGGTCGCGGGGTGAAGCGGGAAGGCAGCAGGGCGCTGGACGGTACCCCCGAGGACCGCGTCGCCTTCCTGGAGACCGGCCAGTACACGGCCCGCGACGAGGACAACCGGGTGCTCGTCGCCCAGCTGATCGGCACGGGCGGCCCCTCCGTGCAGGCGGCGGCCAGGGCGGCGCTCGACGGCACGCCGGAGGACCGCGCCGCGTTCCTGGAGACCGGTCAGCACGAGGCCCGCGACACGGACAACAGGGTGGAGGTCGCCCGGATCGTCCAGCTGGGCGGGCCGCACGTCAGGGAGGCCGGTAAAGCGGCCCTGAAGGGCACGCCCGAGGACCGCGTGGCGTTCCTGGAGACGGGCCAGTACACGGCGCGCGCCCAGGACGAGAAGGACGCCGCCCAGGCGGGCGAGGGCGGCACGGACGGAACGACCGGTACCGACGGCGGCAGCGCCTCCGGCAGCGGCGCCCAGACCGGCGGAACCTCGGGCACCGACTCCGGCACCACGTCGGGCGGCGGCAGCACGGTCCACCCCGCCTCCGACGAGAACGGTACGGACGGCGGCACCGCCGCCTCGGCTTCCGGCTCCGTTTCCGGATCGGGTTCCGGCGGTTCGGAGGGCAACGCGAACGTGACGGCACAGGGCAGCGGCCCGCTCGCCTCCACCGGTACGGACGCCGGCACGGGCCTCGCGCTCGCCGGCGGGGTCGCGGCGGTGGCCGCCGGAGGCGTCCTGCTGGTCGCCGCGCGTCGTCGCCGCGCCGGCGCCACGGGCTGACGGAACGGCTGACCGCCTGAACGGCTGAACGGCTGAACGGCTGAACGGAACGGCTCAACAGCCGCCGTGGGCTTCCTCGGGGGCGTACGGGCCGGACGAACGACAAGGCGGCCCCGCCCGGTTCACACCGGGCGGGGCCGCCTTTCGTGCGACGTTCCGGGGCAAGCCCGTCGAGCCCCGGAGATCACCAGTCGAAGGACTCCATGTCCTCTTCGGTGGCCTCGCGGTAGCCGGTGATCAGATCGCCGTCGAACTGCACGAGGACGAATCCCTCGATGTCCGAACCGCACGACGGGCACCGTTCCTGACAGCCCGGAATCTCGAACCGGCGAGTCCGGGGCTCCCCTTCCGCCCTGTCCGACCATGCGATCGAGTCACCGATGGCCTTGCCGTACACCGTAGGGGATGCCCGACGGTCCGCGACGCCTCCCGCCCCGCAACAACCGAACGGGCATCCGCCGCCCTCGTCGTACGTCCGGTACGCCTCGAAGCAGGGCGCACCGGACGCGCTCGTCGACAGGGAGGCCCCCGCCCGGGTGCTGACTGGGCGGGGGCCTCCCCTTCGTGCTCCCCGACGGATGTCAGGCCCTGCGACTCACTGTTCGAGCCGCATCAGGTCTGCCTCCTCTGCCCGCCGGTAGCCGGTGATCACGTCGCCGTCGAACTCCACGACGCACAGGCGGTCGTCGTCGAATCCGCACGCAGGGCACGGTTCCGGGTAGCCGAGGACGTCGGAGCGGCCCTTCTGCGGGGACCCCTTCGTCTTCCCCGACCAGTCGACCGCGTCGCCGATCGAGAGGTTTCTCAGCCGGACACCGCCGAAGTGGAACTGGATCACCAGATCGGCGGTGCTTCCGCACTTCGTGCACGGCTGCGGCCGGGGCACCGTGAGCAGGTTGTAGGTGCCCATGTCAGTACCTCTCGTTGGGGTAGTCGAACCTGCTGATCGCCTTGTAGAACTGCTGATCGTTGGTGATGATCGGCAGACCTTCCTCGAAGGCCGAGGCGAGCACGAGTGCGTCGTCGTCCTTGAGAACCGGCTTGTTGGCACCCTTCCACAGCTCCCGCAGGTACTCCTGGAATGCTTGCGCGGCATCGACGTTGGCTTCCGCCCCGATGCGGCCTCCCCGGGCTTCCAGCCAGTCCAGAACGACCTTCTCCGGGTTTCCGCCGTCGACGGTCACCTCCTTGAACGCCTGCGGGGAGATGACCGGCCGACGGCCCGCGATGGCCGCGTCGACCTCCGCCTCCTTGCCCTGGAAGAGAGCGGATATCAGGGCGTTGGTGTCCATGGCCACCTCTTCGCAAGCGTTGTTGTGGACCAGGACCGGCGTCGCTCCCGCGACCACGTGGTAGGTGTGCAGGCCACTGACGGTCAGGTCGTAGGTGACCATCGCGCCGGTGTAGTTGCGTACCGCGCCGACCGTCGCCGTCCGCCCTCCGACGCTCTGGAGCAGATCGCCGACCTTCAGCTCGGCGGCGTCGACGAACACCCCCTCGGTGACGTCGTAGTAGGGATGGTTTTGCGTGCTGGTAACGACCCGGGGTCCGTCGGCGGTGTCGACGGTGAGGTCCGTGAACTCCGTGTCCGTCTGGGTCACGAAGGTGTGTTCCACGGAGCGCGGCTCGGAAGCGCCACCCGCGGTGGCACTCCGCACTTCGTCCCCGACGCGTACCTCTTCGATCGGCCGTGTACTGCCGTCCGCCATCAGGACCCTGGTGCCGGCCGGGAAACTGTGCGCGGGATTCACGCACGTCAGGCCGACCGCTATGGAGCGGATTCGCGACAGCATCGCCGCGTTCCTGAAGTTGCGGAAGGTGATCGCGTTGATGGCTCCGGTCCGGGCCAGGTTGCTCAGGACGTTCATGGCGGCCTCGGTGCCGGCCAGGTCGCCGATGGCCATGGCCATCCGCAGCGCTGCCGCACCCTTCACCACGGCCTTGAGCGCTGCCGGTACGACGATCGAGGCGATCGCCCACTGGCAGTCGCTGCTGCCCAGGTCGAAGTGCTTGGCACAGCCGACGAAGTCGCTGATCAGCGCGTAGCCGATCGACTTCGCCAGGTTGACGTCGAACTCCCAGACGTTGACGTCGACGACCCGGTGGTCGGTGAAATCGATCTTCGCCTTGTCCAGGTAGTCCTTTTCGTAGTGACCGGAGGCGATGCACTGGGAGGCCGTGGCGTTCGGATCGGCGCACGTGACCAGGAAGAACATCGCGGTACCGGTGATGTGGACGTCCACCGGCATGCTGCAGTGCAGGATCTGCGAGGTCGCCCTGCACTGGTCGGTCGCCTGTGCGGTCTGCTTCAGGTCGACCGGCTCCACGACGACGCCGGGATACTCGCCGTCCACTTCACCGCCGCCCGCAGGCTGACCCGAGGTGGTCGTACGGTCCTCTTCGAGCTGACCGGTCGCCGCCGCGATCTTCGCCGACTCGTCGGCGTCGGCCTGCGCGTTGGCCGCGTGCTCGGCGGCCAGCCTGGAGGAGACTTCGGCCTCGTCGGCGCTGTCGGACGCGTTGTCGGCCGAGGTCTGCGCCCGGTCGGCGGCACCCCGTGCCGATGCGGCGTCGAGTTCGCTGTCGTCCGCCGCGGACCGTGCCGCCGAGGCGTCGTCCCGGGCGTCGCTCGCCGACGCGTTCGCCTCCCACGCACTGTTCTGCGCCTGGGAGTTGAGCGCGTCGAGACGCTCCGAGCCGGCCTTCACCTCCTTCGCGTCGGATGCGGCCTGGGTGGCCGACTTCAGTGCGTTGGCCGCTTCGCGTGCGGCCCTGGCCGCGGAAGCCGCCGCGTCCGCCGCCGCCTGGGCGGCGAGCTTGGCGTCGGCGTCGGCGCGGTCGGCCGCGTCCTGTGCGGCCTCGGCGAACGCCTCGGCCTCGTCGGCGCGGAGTTCGGCGACCTCGACCTCCTGTTCGGCGAGGGTCTTCGCCGTGTCGGAGACGACCACCGAGAGACCGGCCGTCGCGTCGGTGGCCGCGAACGCGATGCCGAGTTCGATGGCCTGGTCGGCCGGGGCCGTGACGGCGTTGGCGGTGTCCCGGGCGATCTCGGCCTGCTGAGCAGCCGCGTGCGCCTGGCCGGTGGCGGTGGCGCTGTCGGAAGCCGCGCCGTCCGCCTCGTTCCGGGCGCCCTCGGCGGCCACCTTGGCGTTCTCCGCCTCCTTGGCGGCATCCTTCGACAGGGCCTGCGCCGCGTCGGAGTTCTGCGCGGCGACGCCTGCCTGCTCGATCGCCTCGGCCGCGAGCGCGTGGCCCTCGGCCGCGTTGGCCGAGGTCTGCGCGGCGGCCTTGTCGGCGACCTTCGCCGCAGACGTGGCCTTCTCCGCGGCGGCGGTGGACACCGTCGCCGCCGCCCGCGCCGCTACCGCCGCGGCGCCGGCGTCGAGGGCGTCGTTGTTGGCCTGGTCCGCCGCGAGAGCGGCGGCGTTGGCCTCCAGCCGTGCCTGCTTGGCCGCAGCGGCCGCGTCGTCCGCCGCGCTGGTGCCGACGGCCGCGGCCGCGGCCGCGTCGGCGGCGGCAGCCTTGGCCCGTGCCTGGTCCATCGCCTTGTTGGCGGCGGTGGCCCGGGACTTGGCGGCGGCGGCGTCCTGCTCGGCCTTCGCCGCCGTGTCCTCGTCGCCCGCGGCCCGGTCGGCCTCGGACGCGGCGTTGGCCTCGTGCTCGGCCGCGATGTCGGCCTGCGCCTGGGCGTCGGCGTCGGCGGCCTCGGCCTTGTCGCGCTCGGACTCCGCGGTGGCCCGCGCCGTCGCGGCCTTCTGGGCCTCGGAGTCGGCGGTGGCCGCGGCGCTCTTGGCCGTCGCGGCAGCCGCCTTGGAGCTGGTCTCCAGCGGACCGATCTTCGCCTTGTCGGCCGCGACGATGGCTGCCGCGTCGGCGGCGGCCACGGCCTTGCCGTGCGCGGCGACCGCGTCCGCCTCGGCCTTCTCCGCGCTGTCCTGTGCCGTCTCCCGGAGGAAGGCGGCACGGGCGGCGTGCGCCTGTGCGCTGGCGTTGGCCAGCAGGGCGGCGCTGTCCGCGACGGTGGCGTTGGTCGCGGCGACCGCGGTCTTCATGGCGAGCGAGGTCGCCTGGGTGGCCGCGGCGGCCGACTTGGTGACCTGCGCCGACTGGTTGGCGTAGGCGAGGGCACGTCCCTCGGGGACCCCGCCGGCCTCGGCCGTGGCCGCGGCCTCGTCCTCGGCCGCGACGACCGCGTCGGCGGCCGCCTGCGCGTCCTTGGCGTTCTGGGTGGCCGTGGCCGACAGTGCGTCGACCCGGTCCTTCAGTGCCGCCAGGTCCGCCGTGACGGAGACCGGCTTGCCGTCGGACGAGAAGTTCCCGCCCATCGTCGTCGGCCAGTCCTTGATGAAGGTGTTCCAGGCGCTGTTCGGGTCGGCCTCGGCCTCCATGAGGTTGTTGGCCACCCACGCGTTGCCCAGGGCGTCGTGCATCGCGACCGCGCTGGACTGCAGGGCCTTCAGGGCCTTGATCTCGGCGTTGGCGATCTTGTTGCGGTCGCCCGCCTGGGCGGCGTACTCGGCCTCCCACTGCGCCGAGGCGACTTCCTCGACCTCGACCATCACCTGGTACGGGTCCCAGGGGTTGGTCGGGTCACCGTTCGCCCAGCGGGTCTTGAGCCGCTCGACCTCGATGTCGAACTCGGCCGTCCCCTTCTCGGGGGCGACGGTGGGGTAGCCCTTGTACTGGATGAGGCGGCGTACGTCGTCGGCCGATCCGCGCAGATCCTGGTTGTCCAGCATCAGCTGCCACCAGCCGTACCAGTCCCCCGCGTCGATCTTCTCCTGGAGGATCTCGGCGGCCTTGGCCTGGGCGGCCGGGCTGGCCTGCGGCACCTGGGCGAGCCGGCCCCAGCCGACGGCCGAGCCGATCCGCTGGTAGACGGTGCCCGGGTTGAGGAACGAGGTGACCGCGGTGTCGTACTGGGGCTCGGTGTTGGCGAAGTCCGAGGTGAAGTACTTCCAGACGGTCTCCTGGCGTTCGTCCGTGCGCGAGCTCATCCCTTCGGACTGGTCGCGCGCCTCTTGCACGTCCGCGTCCCAGGCGTCCCACACGTCCTGGTCGAACAGGTTCGTGGTGGTACCGATCTGCCCGGACCCGGCGAGCCGGGTGGCCGCCAGTGTCTTGGAGGCGACGCCGCCCACGTGCAGCAGATAGGCGAGGTTCTCCCGGCCGATCCGGATGCTCGCCTGGTCGTCCATGAGTTTCGCCCGGGCGTCCAGGTCGTGCTTGGCCTGGGCGGCCGCCTGCGCGGCGGCGACCTGTGCGGCGAGCGCCGCCTCGTCGCTGCGCAGCTGTTCCTCGGCAGCGGCGGCGGCGTCCTCGGCCTTCGTCGCGTCCTCGGAGGCGGAAGCCGCCGCCTTCTCGGCGGCGGTGGCGTCCTCGGCCGCCTTGTCGGCGACCTTCTGGGCGTTGGCGGCGTCCTCACCGGCCGAGGCCGCTGTGGCCGCGGCCGCTGCCGCGTCCTTCTCGCCCTCGCTCGCCGCCGAGTCGGCTGCCTGCGCGTCGGCCGTGGCGGCCTGCGCGGAGGCGGATGCCGTCTTGGCCAGTGCCTGCGTCTCGGTGTCGAGTTCGGCGACCTTCACCGAAGCGTCACCGGTGGCCTTGGCGTCGTTCTCGGCGTCGGTCGACGACTTCTGCGCCGCCTCGGCCGATGCCGCTGCCTCGGCCGCGGAGGCGGCGGCGTCGGCTGCCGCCTGGGCGGCCCGCTTTCCGTCGCCGGTGGCCCGGTCCGCCGCGTCCTGCGCCTCCTGGGCGACGGCTGCCGCCTGGGCCGCGTTGGCGTCGGCCGCCGCGGTCTGCTGCTCGGCGAGGGACTGGGCACTCTTCGAGACGAGGGTCGCCAGACCCGCCGAGGAGTCGGTCTCCGCGTACGGCGCGCTGAGTTCGATCGCGGAGGCGGCCGGGGCGGCCACCGTCGCGGCGGCGGCCCGGGTGACGTCGGCGGCCTGGCCGGCCGCGTACGCCCTTCCGGCGGCGTCGGCGGAGGCGCTGAGCGCCGCCTCGACCTGCTGGCCCGCCTCCACGGCCTTGGACTTGGCCGCCAGTGCCGCCTGCGCCGCGTCGGTGGCGTCACCGGCGGCGTCGACGGACTTCTGGGCGGCGGTGTGCGCCTCGTCGATGGCGGTCGCGGCGGCCGATTCGGCCGACATCGCCGCGTGGAAGGTGATCAGCGCGTTGGCGTCGGCGTCGGCGGCCCAGGTGGTGGAACGCGCCGCTGCCGCGGCCGATTCGGTCGCCGCCTTGCGGGCCGCGACCGATGCCTCGCTGGTGGACTGGGCGTCGGTCGCCGCTGTCTCGGCGACGGTCCGCGCCTGCTCGGCGGCCTCGGCCGCACGATCGGCGGCCGCCTTGGCCTCCGCCGCGGACGAGGTGCCTTCGGCGGCCACCGCGGCTGCGGCGAGCGCCTGGGCGTTGGCCGCGGCGACGTCCTTCTTGCGCTGCGCGGACGCGGCGTTGTCGCGGGCGACCGCTGCCTTCGCCGCGGCCTGCTGGGCCGCGGAGGCCAGCTTGCGTGCGTCGGAGCCCGCGGTGTTGGAGGCGGTCCGCTTGGTGGCGGCTTCCTTGCCCTGGTCGAGCGCCTTCTTCAGCGCCTCACCCGCCGTGTCGCGCTCCGTCTGGGCCTTTGCCTTGGCGGTGGCGGCGTTCTGCCGCTCCGTCTCGGCGTTGGCCGCGGCGGTCTTCGCGCGGGTGTTCGCGGCGGTCGCGTCGGCCTGGGCCTGGACGGCCGTCGCCTTGGCGTCGGCGACCTCGGCGGCAGCGGCGGCAGCCTCGTCGGCGCGCTTCTTGGCGTCTGCGGCGAGGTCGGCCGCGTCCTTCGCGGACTGCTCGGCCGACTCGCGCAGGAACTCCGCGCGGGCGGCGGCGGCCTGGGCCTGGGCGTTGGCCAGCAGCGTGGCGCTGTCGGCCGCCGAGGCGTCGGTGGCGGCGACGGCGGTGTCCAGCGCGTTCGCGGTGGCGAGCGCGGCGGCTGCCGATGCCTTGGTCACCTGGGCGGACTGCTGGGCGTAGTACAGACCGCGGCCGAGCGGGGTGCCGTCGTGCCGGGCGATGGTCTTGGCCGCCTCCACGGCGGCGTCGGCCTTCGCTTCGGCGGTGGCGGCGTCGTTCGCGGCCTTGCGGGCGACCTGTGCCTGAGCGGTGACCAGCTCCTTGACGGTGGCGAGGTCGGCGACCGCCTGGGCCGTCGTCTTCGCTCCCGTACCGGTCTTGCGCAGGGACGGGTTGGCCTGCCAGGTGAGGAGCCGGTTGGCGGCCCAGCCGTAGCCGAGGGCCTCGTGCATGGCGCGGGCGCCGGTCTCCAGCGAGGTCAGCGCCTCGGACTCCGCGTCGACGATGTCGTTGCGGGGCTCGGCCTGGGCGGCCTGCTCGGCCAGCCACTCGCTGGAGGCGGTCTCCTCGACCTCGACCAGGACGTGGTTCCAGTCCGTCGGGTTGGAGGTGTCCCCGCTGGACCAGCGGGCCTTCAGCGCCTCGACCTCGACCCGGAACTCCGGCGAGCCCTTCGGCGGGGCGACGGTGGGCAGACCGTGGTACTGGATGAAGCGGCGCACGTCGTCGGCGGAACCGTTGTTGGTCGTCGAACCGAGCATCGTGTACATGCCGTACGGGTCCTGGCCGTCGTTCTCGGCGATCAGTTCCTGCACGATCTCGGTGACCCGGTCCTGGGCCTCTTGGCTCGCCTTGACCACCGGGGGCGTCACCCACAGGTTGGCCCAGTCGCGCTGGAACATCCCCGCGGAGGACATGAAGTCGGTGACGTCGGTGTCGTACTGCGGCAGCGCGTGGTCCGAGGACGTGGCGTACGGCGCGATGAACGCTTCGAGGCCCTCGTCGCTCGCCTCGCGGGAGGAGTCGTAGGCGCTCGCGGTGCGGTCGTCCACGGTGAACGCGTCGTCGACCTGCGGCTCGGAGAACTCGTTGATGTGCTCGTCGCCGTTGGCGAGCTGGGTCACCGACACGGTCTTGGCGTAGGCCAGCGGCCAGCCCAGCTGGCCGACGTCGACGGACCACTTGCCGTTGGTGCCGCGCAGGTGGCCGGAGTACGTACCGGCGGCTGAGTCGAGGGCGACCAGGCGGACCCGGCCGTCGGAGAGACCGTTCGCGGCGATCGCGTCGGCCTTGTACGAACCGTCCGAGGCGGCCTTCGCCGCCGCCCAGGTGCCGTCCGTGCTGCGCACGGTGTCCCACACCTTGTCGCCGTCGCCGGAGACGAGGACGTGCAGCTCGCCGGCGGGGGTGGCCGCGAGGGCGACCATGTCGGCGCGCGGGGTGGTCACCGCCGCGCTCGTCCAGCTGCCGTCCGTGTGGCGGACGGTGTCCTGGACGGTGCCGTCGGCCTTGAGCACGCCGATGTGCAGCTCACCGTCGGGCGTACCGACCGCCGAGACCGCGCGGGCGGAGCCGCTCTGGTCGGCGACGGCCGGGGCGGCCCAACTGCCGTCCGGGTGGCCGACGTAGTCGCGCACGGTGTTGCTGTCGTCGATCACGACCGCGTGCACGTCGCCGTTGGACGTGGAGGCGGCGGCGACGGCGCGGGCCTTGCCCGAGCCGTCCACGACGACGGAGCCCGAGAGCGCGGAGGTCCAGGTGTCGGCGGAGGCGCCGCGCTTCTGGTCCCGGACCGTCCCGTCGTCCGCGAGGGTCAGCTCGTGCAGGTCGCCGTTGGGCAGGGTGGTGAGCTGCAGGTCCTTGGCGTGCCCGAAGGCTCCGTCCACGACGTACGGCGCGCTCCAGCTGCCGGAGGTGGCGCGGGTGGTGCTCCACAGCCTTCCGTCGTCGGCGGTCGCCTGTACGTGCAGTTCACCGGTGGGCTGTGCGCCGAGGGAGAGCGCGGTGGCGTGCGGCGCGGTCACCGTGGAGGCGGTCCAGCTGCCGTTGTCCTGGAGGGTGCGGTCGGTGACCGTGCCGGTGTCGGTGAGGGTGGCGACGTGCAGACGCTCGGTCGGCACGGCGACGGCCGACAGGGCGCGGGCCTTGCCGGTGGAGTCGACGACCGTGGCGGCGGCCCAGGTGCCGTTCGTGCCGCGCACGCGGTCACGGACGGTGTGGTCGGTGCCGAGCATCTCCAGATGGACCTGGTCGCTCGCGGTGGTGGCCAGCGCCAGGGCCGCGGAGGGTGCGGTACCCGCGTCGATCGCGGCCGTACCGGACCAGGAGCCGTCGCTGTGGCGGACGTTGCCCCACACCTTGCCGTCGCCGGTGAGCATGGCGAGGGTCAGCTCGTTGGCCGATGTCCCGGTCACGGCGAGGGACTTGACCTTGCCGGGGAGGGAGTCGAAGAGAACCTTGCGGACGCCGCCGCCCAGCATGAAGTAGCCGGGGTACGCGTCGGGCTGATAGGTGCGGTCGGTCACCCTGCCGTCGGCGGAGAGCAGTTCGAAGTGCAGCTCTCCGTTGGGCAGGGCGGTGGTCGCGATCGCGGTGGTGCCGGATCCGCCGTCGATCAGGATCGGTCCGGTCCAAGTGCCGTCCGGGTAGCGCACGTCGTCGTAGACGCTGCCGTCCCGGGTGAGCATGCCGACGTGCAGCTGGCCGTTGGCCATGGTGGCCTGGGCGCTCTGCGCGACGGGGCCGATTCCCTCGCCGAGACCCGAGCCGTCGGTCTCGTCGCCGTCCTCGTCCAGGACGATGTCCCTGGAACGGGACCCGAGGAAGACGTTCCAGCCCGGCCAGGGGCCTTCGTCACGCCCCGCGAGCCATTGCCCGGCGTTGGCCTTCATGGCCGGACCGCCGCTATGCATGATCCGGGCGAACATGGCCTGTTCGGCGCGCGCGTCCGCGGCGTCGGACATCGCCTGTTCGCGGGTCTCCAGATCCGCCTCGGCGGACGTTGCCGCCTGGGCCTGGGACGGGACGGCCGCGTGGGCCTTTCCCGTGGTGGTGCCTACGGTCGACGCCGCGATCGCCAAGACGATCGCGGCCGAAACGGCCGCACGCGATCCGGCCGATCTTCGGCCGGTACGTATGGAGTACAAGTCCCCGCCCTCGATTGAGTTACAAGATCCAAAACGAAGGCACGGTACTGGAGCGGAGTGGCGGCAGCAACGACAATTCAGCACCTCAGAACCAAATTTGACCTTCCATCAGTACCAATCGTGAAGAACCGCCACGGCACGCTCCGGGCCCACCGCCACGACCGGCCCACCGCCGCCCGCCTCCCGGGTCCAACGGTCGAGATCCCGCCACTTCGGCGCGGGGTGAAAGCCACCGACCCGCACGGCCGACGTCCTCCGGAAAGAGTGTTGACGCTGCGTCACGTTCGTGATCAACTCCCTCCGCCGATCCATCGCAGGGGGTTAACTTCATGTCAGGGAAAACGGGCCGCCGACTGGCCGCGATCGCGCTGACCGCCTTCACGCTCGTCGCGGCGGCGGGCTGCTCTTCATCGGATGCGCACTCCGAGGCCGCCGCCTCCGCGAGCAAGGCGCCGCGGGACTACTCGACGACCCCGGGCAAGGGCGGCCCGTGCCGGGCGACCATGACCCACATCGACGACGTGGGTCAGAAGATCACCACGGACGCCAAGGACCGGACCAAGGCGCAGACCGATCTGAAGGACGCCGCGGACCAGTTCGCCGACGACGCCGATAAGATCAAGAACCCGGATGCCAAGAAGGCGGCGAAGCAGCTCAGCACCGTCTACCACGGCCTCGCCGAGAGCGCCGAGAAGAACCGCAGCCCCGACATGAAGACCCTGCCGGACCAGGTCCAGAGCGCGATCTCGGCCCTGAGCACCTGCGCGGCGGCCGAGTAGCCGTACGCACGGGAGGCGGGGCCGACCGTCGCGGAACGCCGGCCCGACCGGCCGGGAAAACGGGCCCGCCCGGCCCCGGCATGCCTCCGGCCGGGTCCTTCGGCGCGCCTCCTGGTTCAGGGCGGCGGGACCGGGTATCCGCTGACCCATGTCCACACGCCCTCTGCCCTCCACCTTCACCTCGTCCACCCGGCTCAAGGGCTGGCTCCAGCAGCGCGACCTGAGCGCGTTCCAGGGGGTCGCCGACCGGCACTGGCCCGGCGCCGAGCCCCTGCTGCCCCGATTGAGCCGCAGCGCCAACCACGGCCTGCTCTGGTTCGGCGCCGCCGCGGGAATCGCCGCGCTCGGCGGCAGCGCACGGGCGCGTCGGGCCGCGCTGCGCGGGGTGGCCTCGCTCGCCCTCGCTTCGGCGGCCATCAACACGGTCGGCAAGGGTGCGGTGCGCCGGGACCGGCCGGTGCTCGACATGGTGCCGGTGATACGGCGGCTGAAGCGGCAGCCGATCACCACGTCCTTCCCGTCCGGGCACGCCGCGTCCGCCGCCGCGTTCGCCACCGGAGTGGCCCTGGAGTCCCGGGGGTGGGGCGCGGTCGTCGCACCGGTGGCCTTGGCGGTCGCGGCGTCCCGGGTCTACACCGGGGTGCACTATCCGAGCGACGTCGTGGCGGGCGCGGCACTCGGCGTGGGGGCGGCCTTCGCCCTGCGCGGGGTGGTACCGACCCGTGGCCAGCTCCCCGCCCCCGGCCGGCCGCCCACGGAGGCCCCGTCGCTGCCCGCGGGCGAGGGTCTGGTGGTGGTCGTCAACGAGGAGTCGGGCACCGCGAGGGGTACGGCTTCACTCGTCCGGGACGCGCTGCCGATGGCCGAGGTGGTGGAGTGCGCGCCCGGAGACCTGGCGGACACGTTCGCCGAGGCGGTCGCCAGGGGGCGGGCGCTCGGCGTCTGCGGCGGCGACGGCACGGTCAACCTGGCCGCGTCCGTCGCGGCGACCCACGGGGTCCCACTGGCGGTGTTCCCCGGCGGCACCCTCAACCACTTCGCGTACGACCTCGGCATCGAGACGGTGCACGACACGGTGGCCGCCCTGAAGGCGGGTGACGCGGTCCGGGTCGACCTCGGGCGCTTCCGGCCCGGCCCGCACGGGCCCGACGGGGCGGACGGCTACTTCCTCAACGCGTTCAGCCTCGGCGTGTATCCGGAGCTCGTACGGAAGCGGGAACACTGGGCACCGCGCATCGGCGGGTGGCCGGCCGGGATGCTCGCGGCCTTCGAGGTGCTGCGCGGCGAACGCCCCCTGGAGGCGGAACTCCAGGGGAAGCGGCGCCCGTTGTGGCTGCTCTTCGTGGGCAACGGCCTCTTCCAGCGGGTCGGCCCCGCACCGGGCAGGCGCCACAACCTGGCAGACGGACTGCTGGACGTACGTGTGGTCCACGGGGGCCGCACCCCTGGGCTGCGCCTGATCGCGGCGGCCGTGGCAGGCCCGTTGACCCGTTCCCCCGTGCACGCGGCAGAACGGCGCCGCCGGGTCAGGATCGCCGGGCTGCCGGCGGGGACTCCGTACGCGTATGACGGCGAAGTGGCTCACTCGGGAACGGAGTTGCTCGTCGACAAGCTCCCCGAGGCGTTGACGGTCTACTGCCCCATGCCGGTCTGACCGCGGGGCCGGGCCCCTCTCTCCGTTCGCCCGCGCGTCTCGCATGACAAGACACGTATCTCATCATGCGGCTGGCGACGTACGGTTGGCACACCGCTCGCAGCAGCACTCGGAGAGAGGACGCTCGGCATGCCGAAGGAAACCGCCGTCTACACCCATGGGCACCATGAATCGGTGCTCCGCTCGCACCGTTGGCGCACCGCCGAGAACTCGGCGGCCTATCTCCTCGGTGAACTCAAGCCCGGGATGTCCGTACTGGACGTCGGCTGTGGGCCCGGGACGATCACCGCCGACCTGGCCGCACTGGTCGCCCCGGGCGTGGTGACCGGCCTCGACACCCAGCAGGACATCCTCGACCAAGCGGCCCAGGCCGCGCGCGAACGCGGCCTGGAGAACGTCTCGTTCGCCGTGGCCGACGTCCACGCGCTGGACTACCCGGACGACTCGTTCGACGTGGTCCACGCCCATCAGGTGCTCCAGCACGTCGGCGACCCGGTGCAGGCGCTGCGCGAGATGCGCCGGGTCTGCCGGCCGGGCGGGGTCGTGGCCGTCCGGGACAGCGACTACGCGGCGATGACCTGGTACCCGGAAGTGCCGGGCCTGGAGGCGTGGTTGACGCTGTACCGGCAGGTGGCCCGGGCCAACGGCGGTGAGCCCGACGCCGGGCGCCGGCTCCTCTCCTGGGCGCGGCAGGCCGGCTTCACCGACATCACGCCGACCGCCGCCGCCTGGTGCTACGCCACTCCGGAGAGCCGGAGCTGGTGGAGCGGGCTGTGGGCGGACCGTACGGTCGGCTCCGCCTACGCGCGGCGCGCGGTCGAGGGCGGCCACGCCACGGCCGAGGACCTCGCCGCGGCGGCGGCGGCATGGCGGGCCTGGGGCGAAGAGGGCGACGGCTGGTTCATGGTCCCGCACGGCGAAGTGCTCTGCCGGGCGTGAGACCGAGCGGGACGGCGGGGCTCCCGGCCCTCGCGTCCCGTCGCGGCGGTCCGGACCGGCACGACCGGCCGGTCCGGACCGCCGCGAATCGATCACGCGGCCCGGGAGGCCCAACTAACCTCGTACGCATGGACATCCTGGGAACCACGCTACGCATCTGCGTCGACGACCTGGAGGCCTCGGTGGCCTTCTACGAGGGCATCACCGGCACCCGCGCGCTGCGCTTCGAGCGCGGCGGGGTTTCGGTCGCGGCGATCGGCTGCTTCCTGCTCATGAGCGGGCCCGAGACGGAGCTGGAGATGCTGCGCAAGGTGGCGGCCACCATCGCGGTCAAGGACGTGGAGGCGGCCCGCGAGGCACTCACCCGGGCCGGCGCGCACATCGTCGCGGGTCCGGTCCCGACTCCCGCCGGCCGCAACCTGATCGCCCTGCATCCGGACGGCTCGGTCTTCGAGTACGCGGACCGCAACACGGTCGTCTGACGCGCCGCACCCGCTGCCGTCCGCGCTCCCGGGACCGGGGCGTGTCGTCAGGGCCGCCCCGGGAACGCCCCCACCACCAGGTCCGTGAGGAGCGCGCCCGCCGTGCCCGCCGGGTCGAGATCGGGGTCGTAGATCGTGACGTTGAGCCCCACGCACCGGGGTGATCCGATCAACGCACGGAGCAGAGGCGCGAGTTCGTCCGGCAGGAGACCGCCGTCGTCGGGGCTGTCGACGGCGGGCATCACGCTCGGGTCGAGCACGTCGGCGTCCAGGTGCACCCAGAACCCGTCGAGCGCGGGGGTCTCCAGGGAGGCGACCACACCCCGGGCCACCTCGGCCGGCCCCCACTCGCGGATCTCGCCGACCGTCAGGTGCGGGATCTTCAGGGCGGTCAGCTCGGCCCGGTCCGTGTCCCCGTCCCGCATCCCGAAGAGGCGGAGGTCCTCCTCCCGCAGATAGGGGCGCAGCCCTTCGAGATCGGTGAGGTCGTCCTGTCCCCGTCCGGTGGCGAGGGCCAGTTCCTCACCGCCCGCCGCACCGATCCGGTCCGAATTCCCCGGGTGCCGGAAGTCCGCGGATCCGTCGAGGGCCGCGAGGCCGTACCTGCCGATCCGGCGCAGGGCGAGCGACGCGCCGAGCTGGATCGAGCAGTCGCCGCCCAGCACGACCGGGAACTCGCCGGCCCTGACGTGCTGTTCGACGCGGTCCGCCAGGGTGCGGGTGTAGCGGGCGAGGGCCGCGGCGTTGAACACCCCGTCGCCCTCCCGCCAGGTGCCGAGGTCGTAGCGCGGGGGCACCACGACACCGCCCTCCAGCGCCCCGAGTCTCCGCACGATTCCCTGCTCGCGCAGGGCTCCGGCGAGTTTGTAGCAGCCGGGGACGGTGCCGGGCGACGGGGGCCTCAGGCCCAGGTTGGAGGGTGCGTCGACGACCACGATATTCCGCATGCCTCTCATCCTTCCCGTCGTAACCTGGGCCGCGCGCGGATTTCGCCGCGGGAAGAACGCGCGGGAACCGGCCGCGTGCGGCACAGCAGAAGGCAGGGCACCACGATGGGTACGCAGCACACATACCGGGTGATCGTCAGGGGCACCTGGGACGGGCTGACGGACGAGGCGCGGGCCCGGCTGCTCGCCGAGGCGGCGGACCACGGCCTCGCCTCGATGCAGTTCACGGAGGAGGGCTCGCTCACCTACGACACCGTGCTGAAGCACTTCAGCTTCCGGTACGTGGTGGTGTCGGACGCCGAGGACGGCGAGGAGATGGCGTCCGCGCTCGCCGAGGAGCGGGCGGAGAACACCCTCAAGGCCCGGGGCTACGGATACGGGCCGCTGCGCTCCACGGCGACCGACATGGACACCATGAAGATCAACCGCAAGGGGCAGCGCGGGTCCGGGGCCGCCTGACGGCGCGCGGCTCACCGCTCTCCGCGCGCCGGGAGACCGCCCCCGCCCGCCCGCCACGCCTGCCCCGCCCGCCGCGTCGGACGTGGTGGACGGGCGGGGCAGGCATGGCGCGGGCGGGGCAGGCGTGGCGGGGCAATCGGCCTACGGGCGGGAGCCGTCGCGCCGTCCCGTCCGTACGGGTCAGTACTGCTCGGACTGGCCGCCGTCGATCGCGACGACCGTGGCGTTGATGAAGCCGGACTCCTCGGAGAGCAGGAAGGCGACCAGGCTGCCGACCTCTTCGGGCTTGCCGAAGCGCTTCATCGGGTTGACGCTGACGAACGCCTCGCCGGCCTTCTCCCACTCGACCGGGTCGATCTGCTTGAGGGAGGCCTCGACCATCGGGGTCATGATGGCACCGGGGGCGATCGCCTTGACGGACACGCCGAACCGCCCGTACTCCACGCCGGAGTTGCGGGTGAGGCCGACGACGCCGTGCTTGGCCGCCGCGTAGCCGGACTGGTTGCCCACGCCGCGGATGCCGCCGACGGAGGCGGTGTTCACGACGGAGCCGGAGCCCTGGCCCTTCATGACCGGGAGCACGTACTTCAGGCCGAGGAAGACCCCGCGCAGGTTGACCTGGACGACGCGGTCGAACTCGTCGGCGCCGAAGTCCTCGGTGAGGTTCTGCTTGCCTTCGATGCCGGCGTTGTTGAAGAAGCCGTCGATGCGCCCGAAGGCCTCGACCGTGGCGGAGACGTAACGCCGCACATCGTCCTCGGAGCTGACGTCGGCGGTGATGCGCAGGACCTCCGCGCCGGGTACGGCCTTCTCCACCTCGGCCGCCGTGTCCGCGAGACCCTGCTCGCTGACGTCGACGAGCGCCAGCCGGGCGCCTTCGGCCGCAACCCGCACGGCCGTCGCGCGACCGAGTCCGGAACCGCCTCCGGTGATGAGGACGACCTTGCCGCTGAACCGGTCTTCCATGACTGAACCTCCACACTGAGATCTGTGCGACGGTGCGTGGATCCGTACCGTCCCATTTGATTAGACAGTACGTACAGTCTAGATATTCCGCCGCCCCCAGCCCCGTCACCGGAGGTCCCATGAACGACCGCCCCGCCGCCTCTCGCCCCCGCCGCGGCCCGCACCGCGACCCGGATGCCCACGAGGCCGTCCTGGCGGCGACCCGCGCCCTGGTGGCCGAGCTCGGCTACCAGGGCGTGACGATGGACAAGATCGCCTCGCGGGCGGGGGTGGCCAGGATGACGGTCTACCGCTGGTGGCCGAACAAGGCGGCGGTGATCACCGAGGCGGTCGCGGACCGGCTCGCCCCCGGCCCGGCGCCGGACACGGGCGACCTGCGCGAGGACGCCCTGCTGTGGCTGCGGAGCCTGGTGCGGACGTTGACCCTGCTCGGTGACCCCAGCGTGCTGACCGGAGCACTGGCCGAGCGCGGCGAGGCGGGCCGGGCCGAGCTGCGGGACCTGCTGCGGGCCCATGCCGTACCGGCCGCCCTGCTGCTGCGGAACGGCGTGACGCGGGGGCGGGTGCGGCCGGATCTGCCGGTGGAGGCGGTCGTGGACGGCTGGATCGGTTACGTCGTGTACCGGACGGTGTTCCTCGGCCAGGAGATCGCCGAGGCGGACCTCCTGGACCTCGTGAGCCTGCTGCCCCCGGCCCCTGCGGCGACGGAGACAGCAGCGACGGAGAGGTCGGCGGCGGGGACGGACGACACGGCGGACTGACGGCTCACGGCGCGCGCCCCGTACGGTCCCCGCCCGGCACCGCGGTCCCGGTCCCCCCGCGCGTTCAGCGTCGGGGGCAGACCCGGAGCCCGGCGTCCGAGAAGGCGGTCGGCCCCGTGCAGTCGTACAGGGTGCCGACCGCCTCCCGCACGGAGGGGGCCACGCGCTTCAGCGGGAACCAGGCCGGGTCGACGATCACGTACCGGACGGCGGGGTCGTCCAGGCAGTCCAGGTTCTCCTCGAAGCTGGTCAGCTCGGTGACGTCGGGGTCGTACGCGGTGCGCTGGAGGAAGGCCGGGGAGGGGTAGCGGCAGCGGGTGGGGTTGCCGAGGGAGTACGCGATGTCGCCGAAGGCCAGGTAGACGACGGGGGTGTCCGGGCCGACCCGGGCGCGGAGCCCGTCGAGCCGGTGCGTGAGGTCCCGCACCGCCTTCGTACGGGACTGCGCCGTGAAGTCCGAGTGGCGGATGTCGAAGGAGTACGGCGTCGTCGGCCAGGCGGGGATCGCCGTGGCGAGGGCCAGCGCCACCACCGCACCGACGGCGGCGCCGCGGCGGGGGCGGGTGTCGGCCGCGCGGTGGCGGCCCGCGGTGAGGGCGGCGGCCAGGGCGAGCAGTACGACGACGGCCAGCAAGGCGAAGGTGACGATGCCCTGCGTCGTGCGCCAGGCGAGGGACTGCCCGACGACCAGCGGGACCGCGATGCCGAGTACGGCCGTGGCGCCGACCGGCCCGGCCGGTACGCGGCCGTGCCGGGTGAGATGCCGGGTGACGGCCAGCGCCCAGAGGGCGGATCCGAGCACGGGCAGCTGGGAGAGGTGGTAGAGGAACCACTGCCCCTGGACCACGACGGTGCCCACCACCACGGCCAGCGAGAACACGGTCAGCGCCGGCCAGGCCCAACGGCCCCGGGAGGTGGTCGAGGTACGGATCAGGAGGACGAGGGCGGCCGGCAGCAGGGCCACCACCGGGACCAGCAGGGACTCGTTGATGAGGGACTTCACCAGCTCGTGCGCCTGGTCGGGTCCGAAGCCGGTACGGAAGACGCTGTTGGGGTTGAGCGAGGAGAACTCGTGCAGCCAGCGCCACTCGCGGGGCTCGACGCCGACGGCGAGGGCGAATCCGGCGAGCGTGGCGAGTACGGCGGCCACCGCGCTCAGGACGGCGCGGCGTCGGTCCAGGACCACGAGGACCACCAGGGCGAGCAGCGCGGTCGAGGCGGTCGTGTACTTCATCAGCACCGCGAGCGCGAGCAGGACGCCGGAGAGCGACACGGCCAAAACGGTGCGGCGCCCGGCGAGCGCGGCTCCGACGGCGGCGGTCGACAGCAGCACCGCCAGCCACTCGGGCTGCAGGAAGTCCCAGGCCGGGGCGCACACCAGGGCGGCGCCCGCCGCGACCGCCGCGGCTGCGGCCTCGCGCCGGGGCAGGGTGCGCAGCAGGCCCGCCCGCAGCCACCAGGCCGCGCCCACGGAGAGGGCGATGACGAGGAGCCGGATCAGCGCCTCCCGTACCTCGACCGGGCCTGCCGTCAGGGCGTCCAGGCCGGCGATGGTCCACCGGTACGCCAACGGGCGGTGGACGAAGATCTCCGACGCTGCGAGGCCCGCACGGTGGGTGGCCCGGATGCCGCCGAGCGAGTAGCGGACGTCGTGGTTGAGGCCGCTCGCGCACATGAACGCGATCACGCAGAGTCCGCCTGCCGCCGCCGTGATCGCGGCCACTGGCCGGATACCGCGCCGGGCGAGCAATGTGCCCTGGTCGGACGCGACTTCGCGCGGACGGGGCGGAGTGAGCGGGGTGCTGTCGACGGCCATGAGCGGAGAGATTATCCGCGCTCCGGGGCAATTCCCGGCGTCGGCCCATGAATTCATTGCGGTGGAAGCTCTGTTCGGCTTCTGTTCACGCACGCTTCACGCGATGCGCCGAGAAAACTCCCGGATCCGGCAAAGCCCCCGCCCGCTCCCCGGAAACACGGGAGACGGACGGGGGCAGAGGGACCGCTTCGGTCTCGGTCAGGCGATGTGCGAGAAGACCTGATAGCCCTTGGAGGCGTACCACTTGGCCGCCGCCGGCACGCCCTTGGAGACGTTGAGGACGGCCGCCCCGCCCGCGGGCGTGGTGGCGAAGAGGTCCTGACGTCCGTCGCCGTCGATGTCGCCGGCGGCGACGATCCGCCGGTAACCGGCGTATCCGCTGCCGAGTTTGACCCGGCCCGCGTAACTGCCCTTGCCGTTGCCCTTGAAGAGCCAGAGGGTGCCGGCGCTGTCGCGGGCGACGAAGTCGGCGAGGCCGTCACCGGACAGGTCACCGCGTCCGGTGATCAGGTTGTAGCCCTTGAGGCCGACACCGATGTGCTTCCTCGGGCCGAATCCGCCCTTGCCGTTGCCGGCGTGGAGCCAGAGGTCGCCCGCCGCGTCCCTGCCGAGGAGGTCGGGCAGCCCGTCGCCGGTGAAGTCGGTGGCGACGAACAGGGCGTTGTATCCGGCGAAGCCGTTACCCAGCCAGGTGTGCGGCTGCTTGTCGAGCCTCTCGCCGACGGCATCGGGGTCCGAGTACCGGTAGAGGGCGCCCCCGGGGGTCCGCGCGAGCAGATCGGGGCGGCCGTCGCCGTCGATGTCTCCGGGCTGGACGATCCAGTTGTAGGAGACGTTCCAGAATCCGGTCACACCGATTTCCGGCTCACAGCCGACCAGACGGTTGTCACCGTCGGTCTCGCAGAAGGAGACGAGGCCGCCTCCGGTGGTGGGCTGGATCGCCGCCACCGAGCCGGTGGCGTCCCAGGACCGGTAGTAGGCATCGTGCCGCCACGTCTCGATCCCCGTACGGTACGCCGCCACGCCGGTGTAGAGACGCACCCCGCTCGCGGCGACGCACCCCTGGGCCGGGGTGGCCGAGACGCCGATCAGTTTCCCGCCGGCCATGAGGGCGCCTCCCGCGTCCCCCAGGCACTGGTCGGCCGGGTCGGGCACCGGAGCACCCTTGGCCGGCAGGGTGCAGAGAGACCCGGAGGGCGGTGTCCTTCCCAGCAGCGAGGTGCAGGTGGCCGTGGACAGGATCGCCACCTGCTCGGTGTGCGCCGTGCGCGCGCCGTCGTCGCCTCCCGCCCAGGAGTAGAAGGTGGCCTTGGCGCCCGGCGCGTACAGCGCAGCGTCCGTGGTGGTCGCGAGTACCGGGTGTCCGGCCCCCGTCGTGTAGCTCACCGGGGCGTTGGCCGCGGGGGTGACCGCGAGCGCGCCCCTGCGGGTCGTGGCGTCGTACCGCGGGTCGGTCTCGTACCTCGGGGCGTTCGAGCCCCAGTCCCGAGTTCCCCCGTGGTACCACCACGTGTAGTCCTCCGACGTCCTGCCGGTGAAGCAGTCCGGGACGGTCAGCTCGCGGATCTTCGACAGCTCGATCGCCGTGCACGCCCGAGGGGTGCCGGTGGCCCAGCGCTCGGTCTCGAACCCCACCAGCCAGGAGGGGAAGGCCGGTTGGGCACTGGCCGACTGGACGCCCGGTCCGGCCACCCCCGCCGCCATGATCGCCCCCAGGACTGCTGCCACCGCGCCGGATCTACGCCCGGCGCGTTTCTGTGTGTATCTCCCCATGTTTCCCCTCACCCTGCCCGGCCGTCCTGCGGCGCGGGCCTCGATTCCTGCGCGGCCGACGGGAGTTCGCGGCCGGCGCACTCCCCTCTCGTAGCACGCGGGACGCCGGCGGGGAGACCGGCGCCCGCCGACGTCCGCGATCTTCGGCGACCTTTCCTCCCGCTGTCGCACACCGTTGGAGGAATCGTCGATTCCGACGGAAAGGAGAGTCGGCCGCCCGCCGCGACGCGGGTACGTGTGGTCCGTGCGAGGCTGAAGGGACGGATGGGTCCGGGCGCGGCCGCTCGCCCGGGCGGTTTCGTGCACACGACACGGAAGGCACGACATGGCTGACACGTCCCTCGCGGGCCGCCGGGTTCTGGTGGCCGTGACCAACTACGGCGTCGAGCAGGACGAGCTGGTGGTACCGGTGGAACGATTGCGGGACGGCGGCGCCGAGGTGCACGTCGCGGCCGTCTCCGCGGACGACATCCGTACGCTGGTCGGCGACAAGGATCCCGGCAGGACCGTCCGGCCGGACCTGACGCTGGCGGACGTCGATCCCACCGCGTACGACCTGCTGCTCGTCCCGGGCGGCACGCTGAACGCCGACAGCCTGCGGCTCCAGGACGAGGCGCTGACGATCCTCCGGTCCTTCACCGGAAGCGGCCGCCCGGTCGCGGCGATCTGTCACGGTCCGTGGCTCCTGGTGGAGGCCGGAGTGGTCGACGGCCGTACGCTCACCTCGTATCCCTCGCTGCGCACGGACGTCCGGAACGCGGGCGGCACCTGGGTGGACGAGCCGGTCATCGCCGACACCGCCGGCGACTGGCTCCTGATCACCCCCCGCAACCCCGGCGACCTCGGCCCCTTCGTCCGCGAGGCGAAGGCGGCCCTCACCGCCGGGACCGGCTGAGGACGCCCACGGGGAGCTACCGATGACGCACGCCGCGATCTTCGACGTCGACGGAACCCTCGTCGACACCAACCATCTGCACGTGACCGCGTGGTGGGAGGCCTTCCGTCAGGCCGGACACCGCGTCGCCATGCACGACATCCACCGGTCGGTGGGACTCGGCGGCGGCGACCTGATCGCCGGGCTGCTGGGCGAGGGGCGCCGGAAGGAGGAGGACGAACGCATCAGCGCCGCGCACACGACGCTGTACGCGACGTACTTCGACCGGTTGCCCGCCTTCGACCGGGCGGCCGAGCTGCTGCGGGAACTCTCCTCGCGCGGCTGGCAGGTCGTGCTGGCGACCTCGGCGACCGGAGCCGAGCTCGCCGCACTGCGCCGCGCCCTGGACGCCGACGACGTCGTACGGGCCACCGCGTCCGCCGGGGACACCGCCGAGGGCAAGCCCGCCCCGGATCCGGTGGAGCACGCCATGGAGCTGGTGGGCGCCACCGCGGAGACCTCGGTGTTCGTCGGCGACACCGTCTGGGACATGCGGGCCGCCGCGCGGGCAGGGGTCACGGCGGTCGGGGTGCTGAGCGGCGGCATCCCCCGCGAGGACCTGGTGGAGTCCGGGGCCGCCGGGACGTACAGCGATGTCGCGGACCTGCTGAACCGGCTCGGCAGAAGCCCCTTCGCCCTGCCGCACGTCGGCCGAGGCACAGAACCGGCGCCCCGGAACGACCTCAGCCCTGGTCCGGCAGCATCTCCGAGGTGATCGCCCAGCGCTCGTGGTCGCGCCACGCGCCGTCGATGTGGAGGAAGTCCGGCGACAGCCCTTCGAGCCGGAACCCGGCCCGCCGGACCAGCGCGATCGAAGCCGCGTTCCCGGGCTGCACATTGGCCTCCAGCCGGTGCAGTCCCAGCGGACCGAAGGCGTACCGGAGGACAAGACCGAGGGCCTCGGACATCAGGCCCCGGCCGGCGGCGTGCGCGAAGGCGCCGTATCCGAGGGCTCCGCAACGGAAGGCTCCGCCGACGATGTTGTTGATGTTGACGAAACCGGCGATCGCACCGCCCGCCGTGCGTTCGCCGACGAGGAAGCCCTCCTTGTCGGGGCTCTCCAGCAACCGCCCCGCGTAGGCCGCGTACGCCGCCTCCTCGGTGGGCGGGAAGAGCCAGGGGCGGTGCAGGGCGCGACTCTCCCTCGCGCGGGCGGTGAACTCCGCGGCATCACCGGGACTGAAGCGCCGCAGCGAGGTCAGCGGCCCCTGCGGGAGGTCCGCGCCGGGGCGGCTGGCGGACGGGGTGTACGCGGGTGCCTCGGGCGCGACGGACGCGGGGGCGCTCGGGGTGTGCGGGGTACGAGGGGCGTCGGCGGAATGATCATCGGATACGCGCATCGGCCTACCGTAGGACGGACCGGGCGGAAGCGAGAACTCTTCGCCGCCCGCCACCCGGCTCACCGTCCCCGGACCACGCCACGCCCCGCCCCGCCCCCGCTCACCGACCCCGGGTTTCACCGGTTCCGCCGCCGCCGGAACACGTATCCCCCGCAGACCAGCCCGGCGAGGAAGACGCCCAGCAGGGCGAGCCAGAGGGGCATGGTGACCGTGGGGATGATGACGCGGATGGTCACCTTCCCGGTGTTCACGCAGATGAAGACGATCGCCAGCACGGCGATGACGGCGACGACGATGCGGCCGGGAGTGAGCAGACCGTTTCTGGCCTTGCCGTCGCTGGACACGTTCTTGGGGCTCATGGGTCCGGCCTTTCCCTGGTCGCCGGAGCGGCCCCGCGCGGGTCGGGCCGAGCGCGACCGCCCTCCGGCGACCAGCATGCGCCCGGTGGGCGTCGGACGACCGGCGATGTACGCCCGTTCGAGTGATGCGCGCGGCTCAGCCCGCCGGGACCACCGGCAGCTCCAGCACTCCGGGGTCCTGCGGGGAGCCGGTGACGGTGACGGGCTTCGCTCCCCGGTTGCCGTAGTACGCGGTGTCACTCCCCGCGATCACCAGGCGGAGCCGGTGGCCGCCGGCGAACCGGTGGACGACGGCCGGGAGCCGCACGGTGAAGGGCCTGGTCACATCGGGTACGCGGACCGGGGCGACCAGCCGGTGGACGAGCTCGGCGGACCCGTCGGGGGCGAGGTCGTACACCTTGACGAAGAGCACGAGCCGGTCGGAGGCGTCCCCGCTGTTCCGGGTCCGCTCCGCCTTCGGGGAGGACACCCGCAGCCGGGCGCGGGGAGCCCCGACGACATCGAGGTCGGCGGCGAGCGGGGCGGAGGTCCAGTCGAGGTGGGTACCGGCGGTGTCGTACGGGTCGATGTCGGGCAGTCCGGTGAGCCCGGAGAGCGAGGTCTCCGAATGGCTGCTGGGCAGGGGCCAGTTGGTGTACGTGCGGCTGCCGGCGACCACGTCCTGGCGGCGCTCGGTCAGCTTGCCGTCGCCGGAGAGGTACAGGGTGCGTGAGGGTACGGGCAGCGCGTCGGCGGTGCCGTAACCACCGGTCCAGTCGCGGTAGTACGCGAAGGCGGGCCCGGTGTCGACGGCCTGGTGGCGGAGGTAGCGGTCGAACCATGCGAGGATGCGCCGGCCGACGTAGCTGGTCTCCAGGTTGCCCTGGGACAGGTCGAGTTCACCGGGCGTGGCGCCGCCCCCGCTGTGTCCCCAGGCCTGCCAGATCATCTTGGCGGTGGTGCCGCGCGCCCGGAGGGCGTCGTACGTGGCGGTCGCCTCGTTCAGGTTGAACAGGGTGTCGGCCTGGCCCTGCACCAGGAGGACGGGCGCCTCGACCCGGTCGAGGTAGGAGACCGGGGAGACGCTCCGCGTGTACGCGAGTACGTCCGCGGCCTCCGCGGCGGGGTAGCGGCCGGAGTTGAGGAAACTGATGGTGTCGCAGGCGCGCCGGGTGAAGTGGAGGCAGTCCAGCGCGCCGAAGCGTGACGGGTCGAGGCTGGGGGCGAGCAGCGGCTGCCCCTCCCCCATCAGGTAGAAGCCGTTGGTCCACTGCCATTTGAAGACGCCCGGGGCGCGGGAGGCGTCGGTGTCGCCCGTGATGTTGTTGGGCGCGAGCGCGTAGCCGAGGTCGTTCCAGGTGATGAGGGGGACGAGCGCGTCGACGCGGTGGTCGACGGAGGCGGTGGCCAGCTGGACGGCACCGCCGTACGAGCCCCCGATCATCCCGACGCGCGGGTCGCCCGCCCCGTCGAGCGTGACGAAGTCGGCGCGGGTGCCGTCGTCCGCCGCCCGGGTACCCGCGAGGAAGTCGACCAGTCCGGAGGCGGCCTTTCCGTCGGCCTCGGGGGCGTCGAGGGTGATCAGACAGCCGGACCGGCCGAAGCCGAGGCCGGAGTAGACGAGCCCCACGTAACCGCGGGCGGCGAAGGCCCGGCCGAGGGCGTCGGTGGAGCCGTCCGACTTGCTGCCCGCGAAGCCGTTGGTGGCCAGGACCGCCGGCGCGGGGTGCGCGGCGTCGGCTCCGCGCGGGCGGTAGAGGTCGGCGTCGACGGTGCAGTCCTGACCGCCCGCCCGCACGGTGAACGTCAACGGGGTGACGGTGTACGGCTCCTGCGCGGCGCGGGCGGGTACGGCCAGGACGAGCGGGGCGCCGAGCGCCGCTCCGGCGAGGGCTGCTCCGGCGAGGGCCGCGAACGGTTTCCCGAACCTGGCGACGACACCTGACACCGTGTACCTCCGGACCTGGGGCACCGGGACCACCGGCCGACGCCCGAACAGAACAACGGAACGCCGGAACGCACCGGACACACGCACACCCGGCGACCCGCGGCGCGGCACACTGCGAGGTCACCACCCCGATGATGACAGAACGTGTTCATGCTGTGACACGGAGCACACCGGTGTCAACGCTCCGGCCGCGGATTCCCCCTGAGGGAGTCGCGGGCCGTGAGCGGAGAAGTCCCTTGCCCACGCGCCCCTCGGCCGTGTTTACTCGCGCGATGGATCTTCTGCTGACGGCGAGTGGCCTGCGCAACGAGACGCTGCGGGAAGCGCTGCGGGACATGCTGGGAAAGCCGTTCGGCTCCGCGAACGTCGTGTACGTTCCGACGGCGTCGACCGCCGAGCCCGGGGACCACGGGTGGCTCCTCGCGGACATGAACCGGCTGCACGCCCTCGGCTGGCGCGAGTTCGACGTCCTGGAGCTGAACGGTCTGCCCCGGCGGACGGTGCTCGACCGGCTGCTCCACGCCGACGTCATCCACGTCGGGGGCGGCAATCAGTACCACCTCGCGCGCAGCATCACCGGCAACGGCCTGGCCGACGGCTTCCTTCAGGCGCTGGAGAGCAGGGTCTACGTGGGGATGAGCGCCGGATCGATGATCTTCAGCCAGAACCTCACGGCGCACTCCGCCGAGGTCATCGGGGACGCGGCGGATCTCCACGTGCTCGGCGCGACGACCGTGGAGCCGCCGTTCGGCCTCTTCGACTGGTACCTCAAGCCCCACCTGCACTCGCAGGACTTCCCCGAGCGGAACGACGCCTGGGCCGATCGCCTCACCGCGCGGGCCGATTTCCCGATCTGGTTCATCGACGACGACACGGCCGTTCGCGTCAGGCACGACACGGTGGACGTCGTCTCCGAAGGCCGGTGGCGCTTCTGTCCCTGACGCGACGCGCGGGGGGACGGGGCAGCCTGTGCCCCGTCCCCCCGCGCGACCGCGTCCGGATGCGACGATCCGTCACACCAGTGCGGGAACCTCCGTCGTGAGGGTCGCCCGGCCGCCGTCCGAGGGGGCGTCGAGCACGCCGGGGAGTCCCAGCGGGACGGTGAGCGTGGTCGGGCCGTGGCCGAATCCGAGCTCCTCGACAACGGGAACGCCGAGGGTGCCGAGCCGGTCGGCGAGTACCGCGCGGACCTGGTCGTACGGTCCGCAGTTCTCCCAGGAGCCGCAGACCACTCCGGCGACACCGTCCAGTGCGCCGGAGCGCAGCAGACGGGTGAGGATGCCGTCGATCCGGTACGGGTCCTCGGTGACGTCCTCGATGAGGAGGAGGCCGCCCCGGGCGGAGGTCCGGGCGCCGGGGGTGCCGAGGTCGGCGGCGAGGAGGCTGACGCAGCCGCCGTAGGTGACGCCACGGGCGCGGCCCGGTGCCAGGGAGGCAGCGGTGTCCAGGCCGAGGGTGCGTACCGACTCGGGTGCGAAGAGGGTGGCGCACAGTCCCTCCTGGGTGGCCGCGTCCTTGAGGAAGGTCTCGGCACCGACCATCGGGCCGAGCAGGGTGGAGAACCCCGCGCGCAGGGCGAACGCTTCGTGGAGCACGGTGACGTCGCTGTAGCCGACGAACGGCTTGGGGCCGGCCGCGCGGATGGCGGTCCAGTCGAGCAGGTCGACCATGCGGTGGGCGCCGTAGCCGCCCCGGGCGCAGAGGACCGCGTCGACGGACGGGTCGCACCAGGCTTCCTGGAGGTCCTGGGCCCGGTGCTCGTCCGTCCCGGCGAGGTAGCGGAGTTCGGGGTGGACGTCGCGGGCGTGCGGGGCGACGACGGGGTCGAGGTCCCAGCCGCGCAGTATGTCCAGCCCGGCGTCCAGCCGTTCGGCGGGTACGGGCCCGCTGGGCGAGACGACGGCGACCCGCGCGCCCGGCCTCAGCCGGGCGGCGCGGGCGAGCGGCGCGAGACCGGCGGCCGCGTCGGGGGCCGCGCTCATCGCTTCAGGTCCAGGACCGGGACGTCGACTCCGTCGATGCCGAAGGTCTGGGCGTAGAGGGAGAGTTCGGCCTCCAGGGCGCGGATCAGGGTGGCCTCCAGGCGGAAGCCGTGGCTCTCGCCCGCGAAGGTGAGGTAGGCGTGCGGGATGCCGCGTCCCTCGATCGCGGCGAGGAAACGCTCGCACTGGGCGGGCGGGCAGATCACGTCGTCCAGCCCCTGGAGCAGCAGGAAAGGGGTGCGCAGCCGGTCGGCGTGGGTCAGCGGCGAGCGTTCGCGGTAGCGGTCGGGTACTTCGGCGAGCGGGCCGACCAGGGACTCCAGGTACTGCGACTCGAAGTCGTGGGTCTCGCCGACCGCCCATCCGGTGAGGTCGAGGATGGGGTAGCTGATGGCCCCGCAGGCGTAGACGTCGGTGCTGGTGAGCGAGGCGGCGGTGGTCCAGCCGCCGGCGCTGCCGCCGCGGATCGCCAGACGGGAGCGGTCGGCGGAGCCTTCGTCGGCGAGTGCCTCGGCGACGGCGGCGCAGTCCTCGACGTCCACGACGCCCCATTGTTCGCGCAGCCGTTCGCGGTAGGTGCGTCCATAACCGGTCGATCCGCCGTAGTTGACCTCCACGACGCCGATGCCGCGCGAGGTGAAGTAGGCGACCTCCAGGTCGAGGGCGAGCGGGACGCGGCTGGTCGGTCCGCCGTGCGCCCAGACGACGAACGGCGGCAGTTCGCCCTCGGGGCCGGTGTGGCCGGGGTTGCGGGGCGGGTAGACCAGGGCGTGCACGTCGCGGCCGTCCGGCCCGGCGAAGGTGCGTTCCTGCGGCTGCGGGTAGTAGGCGGGGTCGACGGCGTCGGTGTGCGGTGCGCCGATGGTCCGGGTGCGGCCGGTCGAGGTGTCGAGTTCGACGACCTCGTAGCCGGTGTACGGGCTCGCGGCCACGCCGATGACGCGGTCGCCCCGGACGGCCAGGGTCTCGGACCAGGCGGTCCAGGGTCCGGCCACGTCGACGAGTTCGCCGGTCTCGGGGTCGAGCACGCCGAGGCGGTTGGTGCCCCTGCCGTGGATGACGGCGACCAGTCCGTTGTCGAGCCGCCGGAACCAGCGCTGGCCGATCTTCCAGAGCGGCCCGCCGAACTCCTCCCCCCGGCCGGGGCAGAGGGTGCTGGTGGGTACGGCCCCGCCGGCGACGGCGTCGGGCCGGATGCGCTGGAGCTGCCACCAGTCGCCGATGTCGGAGACGAAGAGCAGGGAGCCGTCCGGGTCCCATTCCACCTGGCAGACCGATTCGTCGGTGTCGCCGACGAGCGGCCGGACACCGGTGAAGGTGCCCTCGTCGGTGACCTCGGCGAGCATCACGACGGTGCCGTCCCACGGCATCCGCGGGTGGTCCCAGGCGATCCAGGCGGCCCGGCGTCCGTCGTGCGAGAGCCGGGGACCGGTGACGAACCGGTGGCGGTCGTCGGAGAGTTCACGGACGGCGGCGCGGTCGTCGGCGGCGGAGCCGTCCAGCGGTACGGCGGCCACCACCCGGCGTACGTCCGAGGCACCCTCGCCGGTGAACTCCTCCAGGACGCACCAGACTTCGCCCCGGTCCTGGTGGATCTGCGGGTCCACCCAGCGCAGTCCGCCGCCGACGGCCGAGACCGGTGTGAGCGGCCACGGTTCGTCGGAGCCGTCCGGGGCGTACGCCCAGAGCCGCTGGTCGGCGAAGTTCACGAAGACGAGGAGCGTGCCTCCCGCCTCTCGGGCGACCCCGGCCCAGGGCTGTCCGCCGTACTCGATGACCCGGCTGCGGGCGTTCCAGGGGGCGGGCAGGACGGTGGTGATCGCGCCCTCCGCACTCCGGCGCACCAGCGCGCGCCGGCCTCCTTCGGCGGGGCGGGGCTCCGTCCACCAGACCTCGTCGCCGACGGTGCCGACGTACTCCGGGCGGCCGTCGTGCGAGGCGGCGAGCGCCGCGTCGACGGGGGTGGACCAGGTGCCGTACGGAGTGGGCAGCGGGGCGGGCGGGTTGGTGGTGGTCGTGCCGGGCTGGGCCGTGCTGGGCTGGGTGGACGCCATGGTTGATTCCCCCGTCGTGGTCAGGCGCTGCGCAGGTAGTGGTCGAGGACGCGGACCCCGTAGTGCAGGGCGTCCACGGGAACGCGTTCGTCGACGCCGTGGAAGAGCGCCTGGTAGTCGAATCCGACCGGCAGCTTGAGCGGCGAGAAGCCGTAGCCGGTGATGCCGAGGCGCGAGAACTGCTTGGCGTCCGAGCCGCCCGACATGGAGTACGGGACGGCGTGCGCGCCGGGGTCGAAGAGTTCCACCGCGGCACGCAGCTTGGCGAAGGTCGGGGAGTCCACCGGGGCGGTCAGCGGCACCTCGTGGTGGATGAACTCCCAGTCGACACCGGGGCCGGTGAGCAGGTCCATGGTGGTGCGGAACTCGTCCTCGCCGCCGGGGACCACGCGTCCGTCGACGACGGCGGTGGCGTGGCCGGGGATGACGTTGACCTTGTATCCGGCGTCCAGCTGGGTCGGGTTGCTGCTGTTGCGGACGGTGGGCGCGATCAGCGCGGCGGCGGGGCCGAGCTTGCCGAGGAGTTCGTCGACGTCGAATCCGGGGGCGTCGAGATCGACGGTCAGGCCGTGGAGTGCGGAGATCTCGGTGAGCGCGGCCCGTACGGTCGGGGTCAGCCGGACGGGCCAGGTGTACTCGCCTATCCGGGTGACCGCGGCGGCGAGCCGGGTCACGGCGTTGTCGCGGTTGACCTTGGAGCCGTGGCCGGCCCGGCCGTGCGCGGTGAGCCTCACCCAGCCCGTACCGCGTTCGCCGGCGGCGATCGGGTAGAGGGAGAGTCCGTCGCCCGCGTGGAAGGTGAAGGCGCCGGACTCGCTGATGCCCTCGGTGCAGCCTTCGAAGAGGCCGGCGTGCTCCTCGGCGAGGAAGCCGGAGCCGTCGGCGGCGCTGGCCTCCTCGTCGGCGGTGTAGGCGATCACGATGTCGCGGCGGGGGCGGATGCCGGCGCGGGCCCAGCCCCGGACGACCGCCAGGATCATCGCGTCCATGTTCTTCATGTCGACGGCGCCGCGCCCCCAGACGACGCCGTCGCGGATCTCGCCGGAGAACGGGTGCACGGTCCAGTCGGCGGCCTCGGCGGGGACGACGTCGAGGTGGCCGTGGACGAGGAGCGCGTCGGCGGACGGGTCGGTCCCCTCGATGCGCGCCACCACGTTGGTCCGGCCCTTGGTGCGCTCCAGCAGGACGGGTTCCAGACCTGTGTCCGCGAGGCGTGCGGCGACGTACTCGGCGGCAGGGCGTTCCTGGCAGGTGCCGTCGCCACTGTTCGTGGTGTCGATCCGGATGAGCTCCGAGGTGAACGTCACCGATTCGTCCAGGGCCTGCTGGTCCACGGAAGGGGACGGGGCGGTCGACTCAGCCATACTGTTCCTCCACTGCGGCGGACACGATCGTGGTGACCGCCTTGAACGTGCGAATTCCCTCGTACATCGTCGCGCTGGTGTAGGCGACGCGCCGTTCGCCGCTCCGCGCCACACCGGGCACGACGGTGGCGGCACCGGCCAGGTGCTCGGCGTCGAACTCCAGCTCCACGGTGTAGGTGCCCCCGGTGACGGGCTCGTGCCGGACGGCCAGCGGGGCGGCTTCGGCGGCGGCGGCGCGGATGTCGGCGGCGGTACGGGCAGGTGTGCGGCACACCGCCGCGTAACGGGACACGTGGTCCTTGACGGCGACCTTGCGGGCCTCGGGGGCGTACCCGTCGGCGTCCACGCAGGTCAGGTCGTCGCCGGTGACCAGCACGACGGGAACCCCGTACTCGGCGGCGACGTGCGCGTTGAGCAGGCCCTCACTGGCGCGTACGCCGTTCAGCCAGACGCCGGTGATCGAGTTGGCGAGGTAGGTGTGGGCGAGGACGCCCTCGGTGCCGGCGCCCGTGTGGTAGCCGACGAAGGCGATCGCGTCGACGTCCCCGTGCTGGATCCCCTCGACCATGGAGAGGGTCTTGTGCCGCCCGGTGATCATCTCGACGCGGTCGTCGAGCTGCTCCAGGAGCAGGTTGCGCATGCTCCAGTGGGCTTCGTTGACGAGGACCTCGTCGGCTCCCCCGTCGAAGAAGCCGAGGGCCGCGGCGTTCACGTCCGAGGTGAAGAGGGGGCGGCAGCGTTCCCACTGGGGAGTGCCGGGCAGGACGTCTCCCGGCCAGGTCACACCCGTCGCGCCCTCCATGTCGGCGCTGATGAGGATCTTCATGCGGCCATACGGTACGCGCCCCGGTCCGCGTGGACCACGGCATGGGGGGGGATGGGTCGCACGGGCGGCGGCTCACGGGGTGGGCGGGGCGGCGGGGAACGGAACCGCTCGGTCCGCCGGGGCCGGGGCGAACCGGGTCACGGCGGCGGGGCCGGTACCGGGGGCGGCGGCCGGTCGCCGTCTCCGGGCGCGCGTGCCCACCGGCCGGAGTCGTACGGGAAACCGCCCCTTAGGGTCACAGGCATGACAACAAGACCCCTTGTGGACAGCGCGACGGACAGTGCGTTCGACTCGCTCCGCCTGGACGCCGTACGGGACCGCGAGGCGCTGCGCGAGGTGTACGCACTTCCCAGCGCCGCGGCCGTGCGCAAGCAGATGACCGAACTCACCGAACAGACCAGGAAGTTGATCGGCTGTTCCTCGCTGGTGCTGATCGCCAGCGCGGACGCCGAGGGCAACTGCGACGTCTCTCCGCGCGGCGGCCCCGCAGGGTTCGTCTCCGTCCTGGACGCGCGGACGGTGGCGATACCGGACGCGACCGGCAACAAACGGCTCGACACCCTGGAGAACATCATCGCCACCGGGCGGGCCGGCCTGCTGTTCGTCGTCCCCGGGCGGACGACCACCCTGAGGGTGAACGGCCGCGCCGTCGTCTCCACCCGCCCGGAGCTGCTGGAGCAGTTGACCGCGGTGGGAAAGCCGCCCGCCAGTGCGCTGGTGCTGGGGATCGAGGAGGTCTACCCGCACTGCCCCAAGTCGTTGCTGCGCAGCGGGGCCTGGAAGCCCGAACAGTGGTTGCCGGCGGACGCCCAGCCCGCCTCGGCCGAGGTGACGCTGGCCCAGTTGCGGATGCCGGAGCTGACGATCGCCGACATCGAGCGGACCGAGGCGGAGTCGTTGAAGTACCGGTACGAGTGACGGGCGGGGCACCGGAGCACCGGCCGGCCCGGCAACCGGTCGCGGGTCCCTGCGCGGGAAGGTGTCCGAGGGAGCGTGGCCGGGGCGCGGGGGCCTCGCGGGGCGTGGACGCGGGCCCGACGGCGGTGCTCCCGGCGGGACCCGCCACGCCTCACCGTTCTCCGCGTACCGCCGGGACGACCGGGCGGATGCGGCGGGGTGGCACGGTGCGGGGGTGCCCGGGCCGCTGCCACTCGCGCGGGTAGCCGACGGAGACCTCCTCGAAGGGGACCCCGTCGTACACGGTGGACCGGGGGATGTGGAGGTGCCCGTAGACCATCGCGGCGACGGGGAAGCGGCGGTGCCAGTCGGCCGTCCGTTCCGTGCCGCACCAGAGGGCGAACTCTGGGTAGCGCAGCACGTCCATGGGGGTGCGGACGAGCGGATAGTGGTTGACCAGGACGAGCGGCATGTCCGGGTCGAGCGCGCCGAGCCGCTCCTCGGTCAGGCGTACCCGCGCCTCGCACCAGGCGTGGCGGCTCTCGTACGGGTCCGGGTGCAGCAGGTACTCGTCGGTGCAGACCACGCCCGCCTCGTGGGCGGCGGCCAGCGCCTCCTCGCGGCTGAGCCCGGCGTGGGTGCGGAAGGTGTAGTCGTACAGCAGGAAGAGCGGGGCGACGGTCACGGGCCCGCCAGGCCCCCGCCAGACCGGGTAGGGGTCCTCCGGCGTGACGATCCCGAGGCTCCGGCAGAGTTCCACGAGGTGCTCGTACCGCTCCGTGCCGCGCAGCCGCAGGGGGTCCTTCGGGGGCGTCCACAGCTCGTGGTTGCCCGGCGCCCAGACGACTTTGGCGAAGTTCGACGCGAGGGTGGTGAGGGCCCAGTCGATGTCCTCGGACATCTCCCCGACGTCCCCGGCGACCAGCAGCCAGTCCTCCTCCGTCTCCGGCCGGAGGCCGGCGACGATCCTCCGGTTCTCCGGGTGGCCGACATGGAGGTCGCTGATGGCCAGGAGGTTGCCCGAGATCTGCGGCACTGCTCATCCTCTCGTCGCCTCCCGGTGCGGAGACGGTACGTGCGGGTGCCGGCGCGTGCGGGTGCCGGTACATGCGGGCGGTCGGCACTCGCGGGTGTCGTGCGTGCCGGTTCTGCGCGTGCGGGTGCCGTGCGTGCGGAGACGGTCAAAGGCTGACACGTCCGCATGCCCGGTGTAACCCCCAACTGGCGTGTCGGCACGGTTCGAACGTCTCGGGCGGCCCTGTACGGACGGCACGGCTCCGGGTGCCGCGCATCCGGCACACCGTCAACTTCTCTTCCCCCTCTTGCCAGAGGCCTCGGGAACCCCTAGCTTCATCGAACGCTTAATCATATTTACCCACTTGCTTACTCCTGAGATCGCGACCCCGCACGGCGCCTCCCCCACCACCCGCGTCACCCGCGCCCCACCGCCGGAACGCGGGCCCACCCCCATGAAGGAGATCCCGTGCGCCCACGCATGCGCATGACCGCGGTCGCCGCCGGACTGGCACTCGTCGCCGCGCTCGCCGTCACGACCGGTACGGCCGCGGCGAGCAACGCTCCCGCCCCGTCACCGAAGCAGGAACCCACCGTTCAGGCCGAGTACTTTCCCGGCCCCGCGGCCGAGGGCCGACGCGTCCAGGTGCCCGCCACGTCGCCGTACTCGGCCTCCGCTCCCGCGGCGTCCTCGGCGGCGCGATCCGCCGACGCCGCGGCGGCCACCGACGGCGCGGTCACCGTCCTCTCCCAGACCGGCCCGAGCTCCGCCCGCATGGACGTGGCGATCATCGGCGACGGCTACACCGCCGACCAGCAGGCCGACTTCCTCGCCGACGCCCGCGCCCGGTGGGCGGAGGTCACCGCCGTCGAGCCCTACCGGAGCTACACGGGACTGTTCAACGTGTGGGCGGTCGGGGCCGTTTCGGCCCAGTCCGGCATCTCCGGCGACCCCTCGGCGGGCGTGGTGAAGAACACCGCGCTCGGCTCGTACTTCTGGTGCTCCAGCACCGAACGGCTCATCTGCGTGGACCTCGCCAAGGTCAAGTCGTACGCGGCGAAGGCCCCCGCGGCCGATCTCGTCGTCGTGGTCTCCAACTCCACGAAGTACGGCGGCGCCGGCTACTCGGGGCTCGGCTCCTCCTATCCCTTCGCCGGGGTCTCCACCCTCTCGTCCGACAACAGCCAGTCCAGCCTGATCGCCGCGCACGAGATAGGCCACTCGATCGGCCTGCTCGCCGACGAGTACACGTACGACAGCTACGGCACGTACACCGGAGCGGAGCCGGTCGAGCCCAACTCCACCGTCCGCACCGCCGCGCAGCTGACCTCCGCCCAGGCGAAGTGGTACCGCTGGCTCGGCGAGAGCGACCCCTCCGGCGGCACCGTCGGTACGTACACGGGCAGTTCGTACTATCCGCTGGGCGTCTACCGGCCCACCGCGGACTCCCTGATGCGGTCGCTCTCCACGGACAAGTTCAACCTGCCGGGCCGGGAAGCCATGATCAGCGGCTTCTACCGGTACGCCTCGTCCCTCACCGCGGCCACCACCGCCACCACCGTGAGCCGCGGCCAGACGGTCACCGTGAACGTCGCCGCTCTGGCGGCCGGCCTTTCCCGGCTCGACCTGCGGTGGTACGTCGACGGCACCGAGGTCACGCAGGCCAAGGGCCTGACGAGCGTGGTGCCCGGGCAGCTCGGCGTCACCGCGGACGGGCGCACCCACACCCTCATGGCGCGCGTCACGGACACCACGGACTCGCTGCGCGACCCGAAGGCGAAGACCGCCGCGACCGACACCCTGACCTGGTCGGTGACCTCCTGACCCAGGGGTGGGCCGCTCCCGCGCGGGGAGCGGCCCACCCCTCGCACCGCCTTCCGACGGGTTCCGCACCGCTCCCCGGACCGCCGGACTCTCGCGGACCGCGAGGATGCGGGAGAGTGGAGTCATGGCACTGCACTGGAAGCTCGTCATCGACAGCAGGGACGCGCCGGTTCTCGCCGATTTCTGGGCCGCCGCGCTGGGCTACGTGGTGGAGGACCCGAGCCCGCTCATCACGCGGCTGCTGGCCGCCGGACAGCTCGCCGAGGACGCGGTCACCGAGCGCGACGGCCGCAAGACCTTCCGCGGCTACGCCGCGATCCGCCACCCCGACGACCCGTTCGACGAGACCAGCGGCATGGGCGGCGGGCGGCGGCTGCTCTTCCAGGACGTTCCCGAGGAGAAGTCCGGCAAGAACCGTCTGCACGTCGACATCCACGGCGGACCCGGCGGCCTCGGCCCACTGGTCGAGCGGCTCCAGGAGCTCGGCGCCACCCCGGTCCGCGAGGTCGACAAGGGACCGGCCGGGCATTGGTGGATCATGCGGGACCCCGAGGGCAACGAGTTCTGCGCGGCGTAACCCCGGACGCCCCGACGCCCTGTCCGGCCTTTCGCGTCCGGCCGTTCCCGCGTCTCCTCTCCTCACCCGGGACCACGGTCGGCCTGGGAAAACGCACCAGTCAAGTGGCAAACTGGCCGCGCGTATTCCATGCCGAGGGGGCCGCTGTGCCGATGATCCGTTCCATCCGCCGGGCGATGAGCCGTGCGATCCACCGCACGGTCGACCTGAGCCACCCGGCCCGCTCCCCGCTCGGCAGTTCCGTCGTGAACTGCGTCTCGTACGAGGACGGCGTCCGGCAGCCCCTGACCGGTTCGCCGGAGGAGGCTCTGCGCCGGGTCCGGCGCTCCGGGCGCGGCTTCGTCTGGCTCGGGCTCCACGAGCCGGACCAGGAGGAACTCGCCCGCGTGGCAGCGCTGTTCGACCTCCACCCGGTGGCGGTGGAGAGCGCGCTGCGCGGACACCAGCACCCGAAGGCCGAGCCGTACGGGAAGGGGCTGTTCGCGGTCTTCCGGACGTGCGGTTACGTCGACCACGAGCAGTTCACCGCCACCAGCGACGTGGTGGACACCGGCGAGCTGATGGTCTTCACGGGGGACGATTTCGTGATCACGGTGCGGCACGGCAGTCACGGTTCGCTCGGCCCGCTGCGCGAGGCCCTGGAGTCCGACCCGGACCGGCTGCGGCAGGGGCCGGCCGCCGTGCTGCACGCCGTGGCGGACCGGATGGTCGACGCCTACCTGGACGTCGCCGACGCCGTGCAGCGCGACATCGACGCGGTGGAGACCGCCGTGTTCAGCGTGGACGCCGGACGCGGTGAGGCGGGCCGGATCTACCAGCTGAAGCGTGAACTGCTGGAGTTCAAGCGGGCGGTCGCCCCGCTCGACCGCCCGCTGCACACGCTCGCGACCCGCCCCATGCCGACCGTGCCGCTGGAGATACAGCCGTACTTCCGCGATGTCGCGGGCCATCTGAGCCGGCTGAACGAGCAGTTGGCCTCCTTCGACTCCCTGCTCGACTCGGTCCTCCAGGCCCATCTCGCGCAGGTGACGGTCGGGCAGAACGAGGACATGCGCAAGATCACCGCGTGGGCCGCGATAGTCGCCGTACCGACGATGGTGTGCGGCATGTACGGGATGAACTTCTCGCACATGCCGGAGCTCCGGTGGACCTACGGATACCCGTTCGCACTGGGGCTGATGGCCCTGGCGTGCTTCGCGATCCACCGGGGCTTCCGGCGCAACGGCTGGCTCTGAACGGACCGTCAGCGGTCCGTCGGCCCGTCAGCGGTCCGTCGGCCCGTCAGCGGTCCGTCAGGCCGCTTCGGAGCCCGTGAGGATGGACTCGATGAGGGCGAGCTCGTCCGCGTCGAAGTCCAGGTTGCGGCTGGCCTCCACGCTGTTCTCCAGCTGGGCGACGCTGCTGGCGCCCACCAGCGCCGAGGTGACCCGGCCGCCGCGCAGCACCCAGGAGAGCGCCAGCTGGGCGAGCGACTGGCCGCGCTCCTTGGCCACCGCGTCGAGCGCCCGCAGCTTCTCCACCAGCGCGGGGGTGACCGCGTCCGGGGTCAGGAACGGGCTGGAGCCCGCCGCCCGGGAGCCCTCCGGGATGCCGTCGAGGTAACGGTCGGACAGCATGCCCTGGGCGAGCGGGGAGTACGCGATGGAGCCGGCTCCCACCTCGTCCAGGGTGTCCAGGAGGCCGTCCTCCACCCAGCGGTCGAGCATCGAGTAGCGCGGCTGGTGGATGAGGAGCGGGGTGCCCAGGTCCTTGAGGATGGCCGCGGCCTCGCGGGTCTGCTCGGGCGAGTAGTTGGAGATGCCCGCGTAGAGCGCCCGGCCGGAGCGGACGGCGGTGTCGAGCGCCCCCATCGTCTCCTCCATCGGGGTCTCCGGGTCGGGACGGTGGGAGTAGAAGATGTCGACGTACTCCAGGCCCATCCGCCCGAGGCTCTGGTCGAGCGAGGAGAGCAGGTTCTTGCGGGAACCCCACTCGCCGTACGGGCCCGGGCCCATCAGGTAGCCGGCCTTGGTGGAGATGATCAGCTCGTCGCGCAGCCCCACGAAGTCCGTGGCGAGCGAGCGGCCGAGGCTGATCTCGGCGGAGCCGGGCGGCGGGCCGTAGTTGTTCGCCAGGTCGAAGTGGGTGACACCGAGGTCGAACGCCCGGCGCAGGATGGCGGCCTGGGTGTCCGGCGTCCGGTCGCCACCGAAGTTGTGCCACAGGCCGAGGGAGAGCGCGGGCAGCAGGAGGCCGCTGCGCCCGGTGCGCCGGTAGGGCATGGCGGAGTAGCGGTCGGCGGACGGAAGGTACATACGAAAAACTCCGCGAGGTCGTCGGACGGGGCACTCCGGTCCGGGGTGCCGGGGGATCCTTCCGCGGCGGGTGTCCGCGGTGGGGGTCCGCCTCCAGGCTGACGGAGAAAGATCCAGCAGTCCAACGGGAAACACCTCTGGGATTCATCGTCTAGATTGATGAATCATGGAATTGCGTCAGCTGGAGCACTTCGTCACCGTCGCGGAGGAGCAGCACTTCACCCGGGCCGCCGAGCGGCTCGCGGTGTCCCAGTCGGGTCTGTCGGCGTCCGTGCGGGCGCTGGAGCAGGAGCTGCGGACGCCGCTGTTCAGCCGTACGACCCGGTCGGTGCGGCTCACCGAGGCGGGGCGGGCGCTGCTGGTGGAGGCGGTGCGGACGCTCGCCGGGGCCCGTGCGGCGAGGGACGCGGTGGACGCCGTACGGGGGCTGCTGCGCGGCACGCTGACGGTGGGGGTCGAGCAGTGCGTGGCGGGGGTCAGCCCGGCCCGGCTGCTGGCGGCGTTCCACCGGGAGCACCCGCACATGGAGATCCGGCTCCGCCAGGAGGGCACGATGAGCCTGCTGGACGGGGTCGCGGACGGGCGGCTCGACCTGGCGTTCGCGGCGACGGTCTCCCCGCTGGAGTGGCGTGGGGAGCTGATCCCGCTGGCCACCGAGGAGATGGTGGTGCTGTGCGCCGCCGGGCACCGGTTCGCCGGGCTGCCCGGGGTCGAGTGGGGTGCGCTGCCCGAGGAGTCGTTCATCGACTTCCACCCGGACTGGGGGCCCCGGCGGGCCGCCGACGCGGCGTTCGCCGCGGCCGGGGTGCGCCGGACGGTGGCCCTGGAGGTGAACGACGTGCACAGCCTGCTGGAGCTGGTCCAGGAGGGGCTGGGCATCGCTGTCGTCCCGCGCCACTTCGCGCGCAAGCCGGAGGCGGCCCGGCTGGTGGCCCTGGATCTGGTGGCGCCGCAGGCGGCCGGCCCGGGGGCCGGGCCGCGACCTGTGCGGTACGAGAGCGTGGTGGTGCTCCCGCCGCAGCGGGCGACGAGCCCGGGGGCCCGGGCCCTGGTCTCCCTGGTGACGTCGGCGCGGGAGCGGGGCGAGGACTGACGGACCGGGAGCCCGCACCCCGCCCCGGCCGTCAGTCCTCGTGTCCGAGTTGGAGGTCGCGCTCGGTGCGCCCGCCGCCGGCGACCTGGAGCACGGTGGCCACCGGCGGGTAGCCGGCCGCGATCACCGTGTACTCGCCGGTCGAGAGGTCCACGAAGCGGAACGCGCCGTCCGGGCCGGTGGTGAGGGTGTCGACGACATTGCCCGCCGCGTCGAGCAGGGTGACCCGGGCGTCCTCGACGAGCCGGCCGCCGGAGGCGCGTACGACTCCGCGCAGCACCGCGCCGCCCGCCAGCTCGATGTCCTGGCGGGTCTCGCGGGCGGCCTGCACGCTGACCGGGAGCGCGGCCGGCCGGAAGGCGGCGGCGCTGGCGGCGAGGGTGTACTCGCCCGCGACCAGCTCCCCGATGACGTAACCGCCCTCGTGGCCGGTACGGGTGGAGGCGACCACCTCACCGCGCACGTCGGTGAGGGTGACGGTCGCCTCGCGGACCGGGGAGCCGTCCGGGGTGAGGACCCGGCCGGCGAGGCGGCCCGCGCCGCCGAGCACGATGTCGAGCTGGACCGGCCGCTCGCCGACGGTGACGCTGACGGCCTGCGGCTGGTGCCCTCCCGCCGCGGCGATCAGGACGTAGCTGCCGGAGCCGGGCACGCTCAGCGCGTAACGCCCCTCTCCGTCGCTGGCACCCCGGCCCACCTGGTGTCCCTGGACGTCGATGAGGGTGAGGGCCGCCCGGGGGACGGTGGTCCCGTCCTGGTGCTGGACACGGCCGCGTACCGGTACTCCGGCGACGTGGGCGACCACCACGGGCGGGACGGCGGGCACGGGTACGGGGACGGCGGCGGGCACGGAACCGGCGGCGGGGACGGTACGGGCGGCGGGGATCTCGGCGGGTTCGGCGGCGGCTTCGGGGGTGTGGTGGGACACCAGGGGTTTCTCCTTGAGGAAGAAGGCGAGGGCGAGACCGGTCAGCAGGACCGGCACCAGGTAGAGGAAGATCCGCGGCATCGCGTCCACGTACGCCTGGATGTACGCGTCGCGCAGGGCCGGGTCGAGCGTGCGGATCAGCTGCGGGGTGACGGACTTCGCGTCGGGCAGCCCGGCGCCGGTGGGCAGGCGGACGGCCAGGGCGTCGGCGAGGCGTCCGGCGAAGAGCGTCCCGAAGATGGCCGCCCCGACGCTGCCGCCGATCTGCCGGAAGTAGTTGTTGGCACTGGTGGCCGTGCCCAGGTCGGTGGGGCGTACGGAGTTCTGCACCGCGAGCACCAGTACCGGCATGACGAGCCCGATCCCGACGCCCAGCACGGCTTGGGCGAAGCTGTACTCCAGCCGGGAGGTTCCGAGTTCCAGCCGGGAGAGCAGCCACATGCCGATCGCCGAGAGGGCGCCGCCGACGATCGGGTGGATCCGGTAGCGGCCCGAGCGGGAGATCATCTGCCCGGATACGACGGAGGCACCGACGATGCCGCCCATCATCGGGAGCATCAGCAGCCCGGATTCGGTGGCGCTCACGCCGTCGACCATCTGGAGGTAGGTCGGCAGGTAGCTCGCCGCGCCGAACAGCGCCACGCCGATGACGGCGCCGACGAGCCCGCTGACGTTGAAGACCGAGTCGCGGAAGAGCCGCAAGGGAATGATCGGTTCTGCTGCCCGGGACTCGACGACGACGAAGAGCACCGCGGTGACGACCGCTCCCACGGCGAGCAACACGATGGTCCGCGATCCCCAGGCGTACTCGGTACCGCCCCAGCTGGTCAGCAGCACCAGGCAGGTGGAGGCGACGGCGAGCAGCGCGGCGCCCAGTACGTCGAGTTTCGGGCGGACCCTGGGCCGGGGCAGCTTGAGCACGACGGCGATGACGGCGAGGGTCGCCAGTCCGAACGGCACGTTGATGTAGAAGCACCAGCGCCAGGAGACGTGGTCGGTGAAGAAGCCGCCGAGGAGCGGGCCGGCCACGGACGCCAGCCCGAAGACCGCGCCGATGAGCCCCATGTACCGGCCGCGCTGCCGGGGCGGCACGATGTCCGCGATGATCGCCTGGACGCCGATCATCAGTCCGCCGCCGCCGATGCCCTGGAGGGCGCGGAAGGCGATCAGCTGGTCCATGGTGCGCGACCAGCCCGCGAGGGCTGAGCCGACGACGAAGACGACGATCGCGAACTGGAAGACGCCCTTGCGCCCGAAGAGGTCGCCGAGTTTGCCGTAGAGCGGCAGCACGATCGTGGACGCCAGCAGGTAGGCGGTGACCGCCCAGGACATCTTGTCGAGTCCGTGCAGCTCGCCGACGATCTTCGGCAGGGCGGTGGCCACGATCATCTGGTCGAGGGCGGCGAGCAGCAGGGTGAGCATGAGCCCGAGGAAGACCGTCCGGACCTGACGGGCGTTCACCTCGCCGTCGGCGGCCGGCGGTCCGGGCGCGGCGGGTTCCTTGCGTGCGAAGGTCCCGGCCCGTACGGGGATCTCCTCGGTCGGGGCGTCGTCCGGAGGGATCACGGCCGGGTGCCCGGCCTCGTCCTCCCGGTCCCCCGACCCGTCCGGTCCGCCCTCGACCAGCGTGCTGCCACCCACCACGGAACGCTCCCCTCGTCGCACTGCGCCGCACATTTCTCGCATCGGGCAGCAAGGAGGGGCAAACGACTTCGGGCACCGCGGACGGCCCGCGCACAGGCGTATCCGCCGGTGAGAGCGGCGCGGGGCGCACAACAGGTTGCCCTGGAAAACCACTCGTTCCGGTGAGGCGTCGGATGCGCCGAGTGGCGGGCGGGGTGCGGGGGAACGCGACCGGCGCACGGACGGTGGCGGTGGGCTCACCGTCCGGCGACGGAACCTACTTCGCGCTCTTCTCGACCTCGCCGGCGAGGTTCTGGAGCAGCTCGTCGTAGATGCGGGCGAGCCCCTTGGGGGCGAAGGTCCGCTCGAAGAAGCCGCCGATGCCGCCGGCGCCGTTCCAGACGGTGGAGACGACCGCCTTGGAGCGGCCTTCCCCGGCGGGGGTGACGGTCCAGGTGGTGACCATGGAGGAGTTGCGGTCCTTCTCGACCAGCTGGCCGTCGGTCGGCTCGGTCACCTCCAGGAGGCAGTCGCGCACCCGCTTGGCTGTGGCCTGGAGCTTCCAGTGGACGAGGGTGCCCTCCCCGTCGCCGCCCTCGCGGACCTCGTACTCGCTGAAGTGTCCGGGCAGCACCTTGCCCCGCACCTCCTTGTAGTCGGCCAGCGCGTCGAACACCGTCTCCGCGTCCGCCGCGATGGTCCGCTCCGTCGTGGCCTCGACCTGCGCCATGGCTGTTCCTCCAGCACTCGGTTGATGGGGGGCGAGCTGAGCCAACCACTCCGGGAGGGTCCGCTCAAAATCGGGCCGGTGAACCTCCTGGCGGATCGCGCCCTCCCTTACCGGCCACGAACTGGCCCGAAAGTCGTCCGGACCCTCTCCGGAAGGGCACTCCGCACGATCATGGGAACAAATGTTCTATTGTCGAAATCGAGCCACCGAGGAGGTGCCGATGCGCTGGGACCACCTGGCCGAGAACGCCGCGACCACCGAGAACACCGCGGCTGCCGGGGACACCGCCGGCGAAGGAGACGCCGGACCGGCGGCCGCGAGCGGGCCCCCCGCCGCGCTCTTCGCCGCCGACGCGGTGACGAAGCGCGTCTTCGACACCCCGGAGTTCCGCGGGATGACCTTCCACGAGATCCGCGCCCGCTCCCTCGTGAACCGGGTGCCCGGGGCCTCCCGGATGCCGTTCGAATGGACGCTCAACCCCTACCGGGGCTGCAGCCACGCGTGTGTGTACTGCTTCGCCCGCAAGACGCACAGCTATCTGGATCTGGACACCGGGGCCGGTTTCGACTCGCAGATCGTCGTCAAGATCAACGCGGTGGAACTGCTCCGGCGCGAACTGGCCTCACCGCGCTGGCGCGGTGACCACCTCGCGATGGGCACCAACGTCGACTGCTACCAGCGCGCGGAGGGCCGATACGGCCTGATGCCGGGGATCATCGGCGCCCTGCGCGACCACGCCAACCCGTTCTCGATCCTGACCAAGGGCACCCTGATCCTGCGCGATCTGGATCTGCTGCGGCAGGCCGCCGCGGTGACCGAGGTCGGCGTCTGCGTCTCGGTGGGCTTCGTCGACCGCGAGCTCTGGCGCACGGTGGAACCCGGCACCCCGGCTCCCGAACGCCGGCTGGACGCCGTTCGCACCCTGACGGAGGCGGGCATCGGGTGCGCGGTCCTGATGGCCCCCGTCATCCCGTTCCTCGGCGACCGCCCCGACCAGCTGCGGGCCACGGTCCGGGCCGTCGCCGAGGCGGGCGCCACCTCGGTGACCCCGCTCGTGCTGCATCTGCGGGCGGGCGCCCGGGAGTGGTTCATGGCGTGGCTGGGCCGCCACCACCCGCACCTCGTCGCGCGGTACGAGCGGATGTACGCCGGCGGTTCGTACGCCCCGCACTGGTACCAGCGGCAGATCACCCGGCAGGTGCACGAGATCGCCGCCGAGTTCGGCATCGGCCCGCCCACCCGGGGTGCCGCCCGGCGGATCGCCCCGCCCGAACCGCCGGCCCACGGCTCGGCCGGGGCCGCCGGGGCTGCGACGGGGCCCACCCAGCTCACGCTCCTCTGAGGCTCCGCGGGGCCGGGACACCTCAGACCGTGGCGGCCTCACGGCGTTCGGACCGGGTGATCAGCTGCCAGGCGCAGGCGGCCGCGGCGATGTACGCGACCCCCACCAGCAGGAAGCAGACCCCCGGCCCTCGGTCCCAGTCCGGGACCGCGGCGAGCACCACGCTCATGACGGCGACGCCGACCAGGGTCCCGATCTGCCGGTTGGCGTTGAGGACGGAGCCGGCCACGTTGGCGTTCTCGGGTCCGGCGGAGTCCACGAGCGCCGCGGTCATCCCCGGAGAGACGATGCCCGCGCCGAGGTTGGCGACGCCGACACCCAGGGCCACCACCCAGTAGGGCGTCGAGGCGGAGACTTCGCTCATGCTCGCGGACGCGGCACCGGCGACCAGGAGACAGAGGGTCAGCAGGGCCCCGTTGGAGAAGCGCGCCGAGACACGCGCGTAGACGAGGTTGGCCATCGGAATGCAGACGGTCATGGGCAGCATTTCCAGCCCCGCCCTGAGCGGACCGTCCCCCCGGGACCGCTGCAGGTAGAGCGCGAACATGAACATGCCGCCGTACAGCCCGAAGTTGAAGAGGAAACCGACCAGGTTCGCACCGGAGAAGCCCGCCCGGCGGAAAAGGCTCCACGGCATGACCGGATGCGTGGCCCGTCGCTCGCGCGCCACCAGCGCCCCGCCCGAAACGGCGAGCACCGCGTACGAGACCAGCAGCGCGCCGGCCGCCCAGCCGAGGCGCGGCCCCTCGATGAGCGCGAAGCTCAGTGCGGCGAGCGCCGCGATCCACAGGACATGGCCGGGGACGGCCAGCCGGACGGGCCGGACCTCGGTAGCGGTGACGAAGCGCACGGTCAGCAGGATGCCGGCGATGCCGACGGGCAGATTGAGGAGGAAGATGCTCCGCCACCCGAACGCGCCGACCAGCAGACCGCCGACGCTCGGGCCCAGTCCCGCCGAGGTGGCCACGATCGCGGACCACAGGCCCAGCATGCGGGTCCGCTCGCGCTTCCCGGGGAACGAGAGCACCAGCAGCGAGAGCGAGCTCGGCATGAAGAGGGCCGCACCCACACCCTGCACGAGGCGTGCGACGACCAGGGACGCGGCATCCGGTGCGAGCGCGCAGCCGAGCGAGGCGACGAAGAAGACGGCCATGCCCCACAGGTAGACCTTCTTCGCACCGAGGCGGTTCGCGAGGCCACCGCCCAGCAGAAGTAACGAGCCGAAGACCAGCACGTAGCCGTCCACGATCCACGTGAGCTCGGACAGCGAGGCGTGCAGGTCCTCCTGGACCGCCGGGCCGGCCACGTTGACCACGGTCACGTCCAGCGTCGCCATGACGAAGCCGGCGGCGAGGGCGGTCAGCCGCAGCCCCGGCGACGCCCCGCTCCGGACGGGCGCGACCCCGGCAGGGGGCGACAGGGCGTCGGTTCCGGGCGTGGGCATCGTTCTCTCCTCAGGGTGGACTCGGCGGGGGAAACCCGGTCGCACAGACGGTCGCGCGGGCGTACGCACAGGCGGCCGGGAGCACGACGGGGGAATCTCCCGCGCTCATGGAGACGAGTATGTCGATGGGCATCAAACTTCACAAGCGTCAAACTTGACAGACATCAAACTTGACAGCCATCGAACTTCCGAGCTGCCGTAGGATGAGCTGCCGCGTTCGAATGCAAGGAGGGCCGGCCACGTGACCGCAGAGACGGACGAGCGCATCGCCGACCACGTCGCCGCCGAGGACATGACGCTCCAGGACGTGCTGGAGGCGCTGGTCGACCCCGTACGGCGCAGCATCGTCCGGCAACTCGCCGTCTCGGAGCGGGACATGGCGTGCGGGACCTTCGACATCGACGTCACGAGGTCCACCAGCAGCCACCACTTCAAGGTCCTGCGCCGCGCCGGGCTCATCCGGCAGCACTACGAGGGCACGACGAAGCTGAACACCCTGCGCCGCGCGGACCTGGACCGCGCCTTCCCCGGCCTCCTCGACGCGGTCGTCTCAGCGGCGCTCCGGGAAGCGCGGCACTGACGGCCTCCCACCGCCGGTCTCCTGCTCACAGGCCAAGGTGACGGGGTGCTCCGAGCGGGCCCGGGTGACGCCGCCCGGCCGCCCGTACGGGTCAACTCCGGCCGCGCCGCGTCCCTCTCCCGCCGTTCGCGGGGAGCATCCGGCCGAGGCTGCGCCCTGAAGCAGCCGCGATCCCTCGCCTCGGGAGGCCGTATGACGAACCGTGCAGGAATCCTGATCGCCGCGAGTGCGGTGGTCGCCGGTCTGGTGACCGGCGTCCCCGCTCGCGCGACAGCCGACACCGGCGCCGCGCCCGCGCCCCTGAAGTGGACCTCGTGCGCCACTGACGCCCGGCCGACGCTCCAGTGCGCCACGGTCCGGGCCCCGCTCGACCACGCCCACCCCGACGAACGCCTGGTCACGCTGGCTCTGACCCGCGTCCCGCACACCGCGAAGACCTTCCAGGGGCCGCTGCTGGTCAACCCGGGCGGCCCCGGCGGCAGCGGCCTGAACCTGGCCGGATTCGTGTCCACGGCACTGCCCGCGAAGGTCGCCGCCGAGTACGACGTGATCGGCTTCGACCCGCGCGGGGTCGGGAAGAGCACCCCGAAACTCGACTGCGTGCCCGGCTACTTCGCGCCGGTGCGCCCGGAGTCGGTGCCCGCGTCCGCCGCCGCCGAGCGGACGGTCCGCGGCCGGGCGGAGTCGTTCGCCGGGGCCTGCGGAAGCAAGTACGGCGACCTGCTGCCGTACATGGACACCGTGAGCGCGGCCCACGACCTGGACGTGATCCGCGAAGCCCTCGGCGCCCGGCGGATCAACTACTTCGGCTACTCCTACGGCACCTACCTCGGCGCGGTCTACGCCCAGCTCCACCCGGACCGGGTACGGCGGTTCGTGCTCGACTCCGTCGTGGATCCCGAGGGTGTCTGGTACGAGGACAACATCGCCCAGGACTACGCCTTCGACGCACGCCACAAGGCCTTCGCCGCCTGGGTGGCGAGGAACGACGCGACGTACCGCCTCGGTACGGACCCCGAGGCGGTCGAGGCGGCCTGGTACCGGATGCGGGCGGCGGTCGCCGGGAAGCCGGCCGGCGGCAAGGTCGGCCCCGGGGAGCTGGAGGACACCTTCCTGCCCGGCGGCTACTACAACGGCTACTGGCCCCACCTCGCCGAGGCGTTCGCGTCGTACGTGAACGACGCCGACGAGAAGGCGCTGCTCGCCGCCTACGAACGCTTCGGCGAGGCCGGCGACGACAGCAACGGCTACTCCGTCTACACCGCGGTCCAGTGCCGCGACGCCGCCTGGCCCCGGGACTGGACCACCTGGCGCGACGACGCGCGGACGGTGGACGCGAAGGCGCCCTTCATCACCTGGAACAACACCTGGTACAACGCGCCGTGCGCGAGCTGGCCGGTGGAGCCGCTCAGCCCGGTCCGGATCGCGAACGACGCGGTGCCGCCGGTGCTGCTCTTCCAGGCGACCGAGGACGCGGCCACCCCGTACGAGGGCGGCCTGAGCATGCACCGCAAGCTGAAGGACTCCCGCCTGGTCGTGGAGCAGGGCGGCGGGAACCACGGCATCACCCTGAGCGGCAACACCTGTCTCGACACCTACCTGTCGGACTACCTGGCGACCGGCGCCCTGCCGGCCGCGACCGACGGCGAACGCCCCGACGCGGTCTGCGCGGCCCGCCCGGACCCGATGCCGCTGCCCGCCGAGAAGGCGCTGCGCGCGACCGACAGCGGGACCACCTCGGGCAACGGCGGCGGCACCTTGCACGGTCTGCTCGGCTTCCGGGGCTGACCCGCGGCGGGCCCGGCGCGATCCCGGCGCGGGGGGTGCTCCAGGATGGCCGTCATGGAGACACGGCACACCACTGGACCAGCCCCGGCGCCCGACCCGGGCCCGCACGTGCGCGAGATGACCGACGAGGACTGCGAGGCGGTCGCGGCGATACGGGTGGGCGGCTGGCAGTCCGCGTACCTCGGGCTGATGCCGCAGCCGTACCTGGACGCGATGGACGTCGGCCGGGAGACGGAGATCCGGCGCGAGCGGCTCGCCGCGGGCGGCGCGGTGAACCTGGTGGCGGTGACCGGGCCGCCCGGTCAGCCGGCGCCGGAGGTCGTCGGCTGGGCCTGCTACGGCGCCTACCGCGAGGACGACGGGCGCCGGACCGAGGGCGGTGAGCTGTACACGCTCTACGTACGGCCGGACCGGACGGGGACGGGCACGGGCGGCGCTCTCCTCGCCGAGGTCATGGCACGGGCGGCGGGGGACGGTTTCCCGACGCTGGCGCTCTGGGTGCTGCGGGAGAACACCGGGGCGCGCCGCTTCTACGAGCGCGCGGGCTTCGCCCCGGACGGGGCCGAGGAGGACTTCGACGCGGGCGGCCTGATGGTTCCCGAGGTCCGGTACGTGACCGCGCTCACCCCGCCGGCGGCCGGCACGCCCTGAGGGCCTCGGCGGCCGCGCCGGAGAGCCCGGGGTGTGCCAGCGCCGACTCCAGGACGGGCCGGGCCCGCTCGTCGCCGAGCAGGCCGAGCCCCTCCACGCACGCCAGGGCCACCTCCCGGTGCGGCTTCCCGGACGCCAGCAGCCCCTCCAGGGCGGCGATCAGGGCGGGAGCCGACTCCGGGGCGTGCAGCGCGGTCAGCAGGCGCACGGGGTGGAGGGCGTACGCGGAGCGCAGCGGGTTGGTGGCGAGCGCGGCGGCCGCGCGGGGCGTGCGCGGGTCGCGCAGTTCGGCGAGGGCGTGGGCGGCGCCGGCGCAGCGCTCGGGGTCGCGGTGGTTGAGCAGCAGCACCAGGGCCTCGAAGGCCCGGCGGTCCCCGGCGCAGCCGAGCCGGAAGGCGGCGAGTTCCCGGGCCCAGAGGGGGCGGCCCGGTTCCACGAGCGCCCGGGCGAGTTCTTCGCGGTCGGCGGTGGCGGCGAGCCGCGCGCACTCCGCCTCCCCCGCCACACCCGCTTCCTCCCGGAGCCGGTCCGTGAGCGACCGCGCGAGCGGCCCGGCGAGTGACTGCGCGGATGACTGCGCGGATGACTGCGCCCCCGGGCCGGTGCGGGCCCCCGCGAGCGGCTCGGCGAGTGGTTCCGTGAGCGACCCGGCGGGCGGTTCCGTGAGCGATCTCGACATTTCATCCATGACGCTCAGCGTATTCACGGGCACGCTCCGTGCGGAGGGTGCGGGCGTTCGCACACACGGTCAACTGTGGTCCAGAGCACAAGGGTTCCGGGCTGGCGCGCTCGTTACCCGCCGGTTAGTCTCATGTGAGCGGGGCACACTCCCCGCAGGCTCCGGTGGCCTGGTGACGCAGCCACCCGGAGTGCATGTCGGTTCGGCGGTCTTCGCGAGCAGCGAATACCCCGTGTGACGCGACCCGGGACAGGGTCCGTCCCCTCTCCGGGCCCGGGACGTGTTTCCCGCGGTTCCCCGGCAGCCCGGCCCCGTACACCTCGACACGCCTTCCGCACGCGCGCGTTCCTTCGCCCCTCGTGCGCGCCGTGCTCCCTCACAGTCGTCACTCACCCTGGAGTCCCGTGATGGACACCCCGTTCACCACCATCGCCGTCGTCGGCCTCGGCACCATGGGCACCGGCATCGCCGAGGTCCTGGCCCGTGCGGGCCGCGAGGTCATCGGCATCGACATCGACCAGGCCGCGGCCCGCCGGGCGGTCGCCTCGCTGGAGGCGTCCACCGCCCGCGCCGTGAGCCGTGAGCGCCTCTCCGAGCGGGAGCGCGAGGACGTCCTCGCCCGTTTCCGTACCTTCTCCGACCTGTCGGCCGCCGCCGACGCCGAGCTGGTCATCGAGGTGGTGCCGGAGTCGTACGAGATCAAGCAGCAGGTGATCCGGGAGCTGGACGCGGTGGTGGCGCCGGGCGCGATCCTGGCGACCGGTACCAACGCCCTGTCGGTGACCCGGCTGGCCGCCGAGTCGCAGCGTCCGGAGCGGGTGCTCGGGCTCCACTTCTTCAATCCGGCACCGGCGATGAAGCTCGTGGAGGTGGTCTCCTCGGTGCTGACCGCCCCGCCCGCCGTGGAGGCCGTCACCGCGCTGGCACGTGAGCTGGGCAAGGAGCCGGTCGCGGTCGGTGACCGCCCGGGGTTCGTGGCGGACGGCCTGCTCTTCGGCTACCTCAACCAGGCCGCCGCCATGTACGAGGCGAACTACGCCTCCCGCGAGGACATCGACGCGGCGATGCGGCTCGGCTGCGGGCTCCCGATGGGGCCGCTGGCGCTCCTCGACCTGATCGGCATCGACACCGCGCGCACGGTGCTGGAGGCGATGTACGCGGCCTCGCACGACCGGCTGCACGCGCCGGCCCCGGTCCTCGGCCAGCTCAGCGAGGCCGGGCTGACCGGCCGCAAGGCGGGCCGCGGCTTCTACGCGTACGCGGCGCCGGGCAGCCAGGACGTGGTCCCGGACGCGCTCACCCCGGGCGAGGACGCGGCCCGGGTCCCCGGGCGCCCGGTCACCGCGGTCGGGGTGGCGGGCTCGGGCACCATGGCGTCGGGCATCGCCGAGGTCTTCGCGAAGGCCGGGTACGCGGTGGTGCTCGCGGCCCGGACCCAGGAGAAGGCGGATGCCGCGAAGGGCCGGATCGCCACGTCCCTGGACCGCTCGGTCGCCAAGGGGCGGCTGACCGCGGAGGCCCGGGACGAGACGCTCGCCCGGATCACCGCGGCCGGTTCGCTGGACGCGTTCGCCGAGGTGGATCTCGCCGTGGAGGCGGTCGCCGAGGATCTGCTGGTCAAACAGCAGCTCTTCGCGACCCTGGACAAGGTCTGCAAGCCGGGCGCGGTGCTCGCCACCACCACGTCCTCGCTGCCGGTGGTCTCCGTCGCGCGGGCGACGTCGCGCCCCCAGGACGTGGTCGGGATGCACTTCTTCAACCCGGCGCCCGCGATGAAGCTCGTCGAGGTGGTCCGCACGGTGCTGACCGCCGACGACGTGCACGCCACCGTGCGGGAGGTCTGCGCCAAGGTGCGCAAGCACCCGGTGGACTGCGGCGACCGGGCCGGCTTCATCGTGAACGCGCTGCTCTTCCCGTACCTCAACAACGCGATCAAGATGGTCGAGGAGCACTACGCGACGCTGGACGACATCGACGCCGCGATGAAGCTCGGCGGCGGCTACCCGATGGGCCCGTTCGAGCTGTTGGACGTGGTCGGGCTGGACGTCTCCCTCGCCATCGAGAAGGTGCTGCACCAGGAGTTCCGCGACCCGGGCCTGGCCCCGGCGCCGCTGCTGGAACACCTGGTCGCGGCGGGGTGCCTGGGCCGCAAGACGGGGCGCGGATTCCGCGAGCACACCCGGCGCTGACCGCGGTGTCCCCCGGTGGTGGGCGGCCCGGCCCCGTGCGGGCGGCCCGCCATCAGGGGGCTTCCCCGGACGGCTTGACCTTGTCGTGGCGTCAACGTTTCTACTGGATCCATGAGAATCGGAGAGCTCGCCGGCATCGTCGGTGTCACGACCCGCGCCGTGCGGCACTACCACCGCATCGGGCTGCTGCCCGAGCCGCCCCGGCAGCCCAACGGCTACCGCGACTACACGCTGAGCGATGCCGTCGAGCTGGCCCGCGTCCGCCGGCTGACCGAGCTCGGCCTCAGCCTCGACGAGGTCGGGGACGTCCTCGCGGACGACAAGGGCAGGGACCCCGTGGAAATCCTCGCCGAACTGGACGCCGACCTGGCACGCCAGGAGGAGGCCATCCGGCAGCGGCGCGTCCGGCTGGGCCGGCTGCTGGAACAGGCCGAACGGACCGGCCGGCTGCCCGCCGAGGCCCCGGTCTCCCCGGAGCTCGCCGCCTTCTTCGACGACATGGCCCGCGCGTCGGCGCGACTGCCCGGACCCGAACCGGCCATGGCAGCCAGGGAGAGGGAACTGCTGGCCCTCGTGGAGACCGGCTCGCCGGACGCCGACCGGGACCGGCTCCACGCCCTGCTGCACGCCATGGGACGGAGCCTGAGCGCGGACGCCGAGGCCATGCGGCGCGCTCACGCGGTGTACGAGCGCGTGGAGGCTCTGGCGGGGGCGGACGAGGACGATCCGCTGGTGGAAGAGGCCGCCCGGGCCATCGCCGGAAGCATCCCGGACGATGTGGTGCGGGCGTTCACCGCGCCGGAGGCAAGGAGTGGGCCGGGTGCGGAGAGCGGTCTCGCCGATGTCCTCTTCGCCGAGTTCCCTCCCGCGCAGGCGGCGGCCGTACGCCGCGCCGTCGAACTGCTCGGGGAGCGCGCGGCCGGAGAGCGTACGGCTGGGGACCGCGCGGCCGGAGGGAGCACCACCGGAGAGAGCAAGGCCGGACAGATCGGGGCCGGGGAGGGTGCGGAGTGAGGGCGCTACGGGCGGCCGTGCGCCGGGTGACCGGCCACCAGGCGGCCCTCGCGGCCGGTCTGTGGCGCTGGGCTACCCGTCGCGGCCCGCAGGGCGTGGGCGAGGGCGATCACCCCGTTGCGTACGCGCCCGCCCAGTCGGCGACCATGTACGGCCTGCTCTTCGTCTCCGTGGTCGAGACCGTCGCCTTCGCCGTCGTGATCCCCTGGCCGGTGGTGCACGCCGTCGCGCTCGTCCTCGACCTCTGGGGCTGCTGCCTTCTCCTGGCCCTGCACGCCTCCTGCGTGGTGTGTCCGCACGTGATCGGGGCGGACGGCTCGCTGCGCCTGCGCTACGGGACCCTGCTGGACATCCGTATCCCGGCCGAGCGGGTGGCCTCCGTCCGGACGGAACGGCGGTTCCCCGGCGGAAGGCCGGCCTCGGTGGACGGGAACGGCACCGCCGGCATCGCCGTCGGAGGGCAGACCACGGTCACCGTGGAGCTCACCGGGCCGCTGCGGTACACGCGGGTCCTGGGCCGGAGGGCCGAGGCCAGAGCCTTCCGCTTCTACGCCGACGACCCGGTGTCCGCGGTCGCGGCCCTGAGGGCGGGCGGCAGCCCGTCCGCCGCGACCGTGGTCGCCCCTGGTCCGTGAGCGGTGGGAGGCGGCCGGACGCGGGCCTCCTACGGTGTCCGGCCGTGACGAAGGACCTTGATCGGCTCATGAAGGACCTTGATCAGCAGGACACCACCTCGGCCACACTCCTCCTCGCCCATGGAGTACGTTCACACCATGTCCCAGCCCGCCAGGTCCCCCCGTGCCACCGCCGCCTCCGACGCTCCGGAGAGCACGGCAGTCACCCGTGCCGCCGCGCAGCGGCTCAAAATGCGCCGCGAACTGGCCGCCGCGGCCATGGAGCTCTTCGCCACGCAGGGGTACGAGGGCACCACCGTGGACGAGATCGCGGGTGCCGCGGGTGTGGCCCGTCGGACCTTCTTCCGGCACTTCCGGTCGAAGGAGGAGGCGATCTTCCCGGACCACGACGACACCCTGGTGCGGGCCGAGGCGGTGCTGAACGCGGCCCCCTCCCACGAACACCCGCTCGACACGGTGTGCCGGGGCATCAAGGAGGTCATGAAGATGTACGCGGCCAAGCCCGCCGTCTCCGTGGCCCGCTACAAGCTCACCCGCGAGGTGCCGGCGCTCCGGGAGGCCGAGATCGCCTCGGTGGCCCGCTACGAGCGGCTCTTCACGCGTTATCTGCTGGGCCACTTCGACGAGCGCGACAGCCATGTCGGCAACGACGACCCGCTGCTGGCCGAGGTCGCCGCGTCCGCCGTGGTGACCGCGCACAACCACGTGTTGCGGCGCTGGCTGCGCGCGGACGGCCAGGGCGACGTCGAGGCCCAGCTGGACCACGCCTTCGCCATCGTGCGGGAGACCTTCGGGACCGGCATCGGCGCGGGCCGGATCGCCGGCACCGAACCGGCGAAGGAGCCCGCGGCGCCCGCCGCCTCGGTCTCCTCGGACGGCGAGGTACTGGTCGCGGTGGCGCGGACGGACGCCCCGCTGGACGAGGTCATGCGCACGATCCAGCAGGCCCTGAAGGAGCGCTGAGGGCGCCCCGGCGCCTGAGCGCGACGTCCCCGCCGGTCACTCCGCTCTCCCGGCACGCGGTTCAGACCGGTTCCGGCAGACCCGTCCCGCCCAGGGCCGCCGGGAGCTCCCACGGCGGCGGCAGCGCTCCCCCGCTCCAGCCCGCCAGTGCCTCCGCGTCCACACAGAGGATGCCGCAGGCCGCCGCGTACTCGGTGGCGGGGGCGGTGAACTCCCCCGTGCTCACCACGACCGCCACCTCGGCTCCGTGAACGGCGTAGCAGGTCCCGCCGAACCGCTGGAGATCCTGCGAGCCGACCTTGTTGGCAGGGCCGTAGCGCTTGCACTGGACGACGAGGCGGCGGCCGTCCGGGGTGGTGGCGAGCACGTCGGCGCCGAGGTCCCCGGCGCCGCCCACCACCTCGGCGTCCCGGCAGCCGTCACGGCGGCAGAGTTCGGCCACGGCCTCCTCGAAGGCGTACGGATCGAGGGCCGCGAAGTCCACCGGAGCCGGCTCGGGCGCGGGTGCGGGCCCGGGGACGAACACCGGCCCGGCCACAGCCTCCGCCTCCACCGCCTCGTCGATCTCCGCCAGCGCGGTGTCCACCAGCTCCTCCGCCGCCTCGGTGACGGCCGCAGCGAGCCGGGCGGCGTGCCTGCGCCGGCGGCGCCGTCGCAGCAGGGCGACCGCGCCCGCGAGCACGAGCAGGACGAGTGCGCCCCGGACGGCGGGATGGCCGCCGACGCTCTGCCAGGCGCTGCGGAGCAGCATCCCGCCGACCCCGAGCAGGACCGCCGCGAGGGCGAACCCCACGGTCGTGCGCCGGAGGCTGAAGTCCCGGCGGCTCCCCCGTGTGCGCCCGCGCATCCCTGTCGGCATCCGTTTCCACCCCTCGTCCCGGCCGTGTGTCCTGCTCGGCGCAAGATCATCCGTTCCGGCGTCTGCCCCGGACGGGGGTGATCGACTCGGGCACGGGCGAAATTCGATGGCCACGCGCCTTGGGGCGTGGTCGGGTACGCCGATGCGTACCCACGAGGAACTCTTGGCCCTGTTCGATGACGAGATGCGGGAGAACGCCCGCCCCGACGGCCCCGGTGCACGGGTGGAGCGGGACGGGCCGGTGGTCCGCCGGAGCGGCGGCCCCGACGACTGGAACGGTGTGGTGTGGTCCTCGCCGGAGCTCGACGAGGAGGGCGCCGAAGCCGCCGTGGCGGCGCAGCTCGCGCATTACGGGGCGCTCGGCGCGGCCCTGGGTGTCGCGTCCTTCGAATGGAAGGTCTACAGCCACGACCGCCCAGCCGGTCTGGCGGACCGGCTGGGCGCGGCGGGCTTCGTCCCGGAGCCTCCGGAGACGCTGATGGTGGCCGCGGTGGCGGACCTGCCGGCCGACGCCGGGCCGCCCGCCGGGGTGGAGCTGCGCGAGGTGCGCGACGAGGCCGGGGTGAGGCTGATGGCCGAGGCGCACGAGGCGGCGTTCGGCAGGGACGCCTCGTGGCTGCGCGACCACATGCTGGCGCGGCTGGCGGCGGCGCCGGAGGAGTTCTTCGGGCTGGTGGCAGTGGCGGACGGGCTGCCGGTGAGTTCGGCGCGGATGGAGCTGTACCCGGGCACCTCCTTCGCGGGGCTCTGGGGCGGCGGTACGCACCCCGAGTGGCGGGGGCGCGGCATCTACCGCGCGCTGGTGGCGCACCGGGCCCGCACCGCCGCCGCGCACGGGGTCGAGTACCTCCAGGTCGACGCGTCCGCGGACTCGGCCCCGATCCTGGCGCGGCTGGGCTTCACGGCGCTCGCCACCACGACGCCGTACGTGTACCGCATCGCGTCGTAGCCCTTCTCCTGCGGGACAGACCGCACCAGAACGCCCATCGTGTTGCTCATGCGTGCCGACCTGATGACAGCTGAGAGAAATTGTTGGCACTCGGTGCCTTGTCAGCTGTCACGCAGTGCCATACGTTGAAGGTGTCCGGGCGGCCGGCGTACCGGATCTCACGTACGCCGGCTGTCCCCGCGGGCCGACCGTGCCCGCGCGCCCGGACGCCTGCGTCACAGGCACCCTTCCCGCTCCACCGAGCACGCCGAGCTCCACCCCGCCGAACCGACGGCACACCTCCAGACCGCACCGCTCCCTGTCCGCAGGGACCACCGAAGCGTTCCTCACCAGCGTTCCCCTGTCTCTCGGCCCGTTCGAGCAGGGGAGACACCACCCGCCGGAGGCATCACCGTGAAGGAAATCCTGGACGCGATCCAGTCGCAGGAAAGCACAGCGGCCGACTTCGCGGCGCTGCCCCTCCCCGAGTCGTACCGCGCGGTGACCGTGCACAAGGACGAAGCGGGAATCTTCGAGGGGCGGGCCACCCGCGACAAGGACCCGCGCGAATCGCTCCACCTCGACGAGGTCCCGGTGCCCCAACTCGGCCCGGGCGAGGCCCTGGTCGCCGTCATGGCCAGTTCGGTGAACTACAACTCCGTCTGGACCTCGATCTTCGAGCCGGTCTCCACCTTCGGCTTCCTGGAGCGGTACGGCCGCCTCAGCGAGCTGACCAAGCGCCATGACCTGCCGTACCACGTCATCGGCTCCGACCTCGCGGGCGTCGTGCTGCGCACCGGGCCCGGCGTGAACGCCTGGCACCCGGGCGACGAGGTCGTCGCGCACTGCCTCTCCGTCGAACTGGAGTCGTCCGACGGCCACAACGACACGATGCTCGACCCCGAGCAGCGCATCTGGGGCTTCGAGACCAACTTCGGCGGCCTCGCCGAGATCGCGCTCGTCAAGTCCAACCAGCTGATGCCCAAGCCCGCCCACCTCAGCTGGGAGGAGGCGGCGGCACCCGGCCTCGTCAACTCGACCGCCTACCGCCAGCTCGTCTCGCGCAACGGCGCGGGCATGAAGCAGGGCGACAACGTGCTGATCTGGGGGGCGAGCGGCGGACTCGGTTCGTACGCCACCCAGTTCGCGCTGGCCGGCGGCGCCAACCCGATCTGCGTGGTCTCCAACGACCAGAAGGCGGACATCTGCCGGCGGATGGGCGCCGAGGCGATCATCGACCGCAACGCCGAGGGCTACAAGTTCTGGAAGGACGAGAGCCACCAGGACCCCCGCGAGTGGAAGCGGTTCGGCAAGCGCATCCGCGAACTGACCGGCGGCGAGGACGTCGACATCGTCTTCGAGCACCCCGGCCGCGAGACCTTCGGCGCCTCCGTCTACGTCACCCGCAAGGGCGGCACCATCGTCACCTGCGCCTCCACCTCCGGGTACACCCACGAGTACGACAACCGGTACCTGTGGATGTCGCTCAAGAAGATCGTCGGCTCCCACTTCGCCAACTACCGCGAGGCGTGGGAGGCGAACCGGCTGGTGGCGAAGGGGAAGATCCACCCGACGCTCTCCCGCGTGTACTCCCTGGAGGAGACCGGCCAGGCCGCCCACGACGTCCACCGCAACGTCCATCAGGGCAAGGTCGGCGTCCTCGCGCTGGCCCCGCGCGAGGGCCTGGGCGTGCGCGACGAGGAACTGCGCGCGAAGCACATCGACGCCATCAACCTGTTCCGCACCACCCCCGCGGAGCCGGCCACCCCTTCCAGCCGGAACGTCTGAGGTCTCCCGATGACCGAACGTCGCAAGGACCGTCCGTGGCTCATGCGGACGTACGCGGGCCACTCGACGGCCGAGGCGTCCAACGAGCTCTACCGGCGCAACCTCGCCAAGGGGCAGACGGGTCTCTCCGTCGCCTTCGACCTGCCGACCCAGACCGGCTACGACCCCGACCACGTCCTCGCCCGCGGCGAGGTCGGACGGGTGGGGGTGCCGGTCTCCCATCTCGGCGACATGCGCCGGCTGTTCCAGGACATCCCGCTGGAACAGATGAACACCTCGATGACGATCAACGCCACCGCGATGTGGCTGCTGGCGCTCTACCAGGTCGTCGCCGAGGAGCAGGGCGCGGACCCCGGCAAGCTCCAGGGCACCACGCAGAACGACATCGTCAAGGAGTACCTCTCGCGCGGGACGCACGTCTTCCCGCCCGGGCCCTCCCTGCGGCTGACCACCGACATGATCACGTACACGGTCAATCACATCCCCAAGTGGAACCCGATCAACATCTGCAGCTACCACCTGCAGGAGGCCGGGGCCACGCCCGTCCAGGAGATCGCGTACGCCATGTCCACGGCCGTCGCCGTGCTGGACGCGGTGCGCGACTCCGGGCAGGTGCCCGAGGAGAAGTTCGGCGCGGTGGTCGCGCGCATCTCCTTCTTCGTGAACGCGGGCGTCCGCTTCATCGAGGAGATGTGCAAGATGCGTGCCTTCGGGCGGATCTGGGACCGCATCACCCGCGAGCGGTACGGCATCACCGACCCCAAGCAACGGCGGTTCCGCTACGGCGTGCAGGTCAACTCCCTCGGCCTCACCGAGGCGCAGCCGGAGAACAACGTCCAGCGCATCGTCCTGGAGATGCTGGCCGTCACCCTCTCCAAGGACGCCCGCGCCCGCGCGGTGCAACTGCCCGCGTGGAACGAGGCACTGGGCCTGCCGCGCCCCTGGGACCAGCAGTGGTCGCTCCGCATCCAGCAGGTGCTGGCGCACGAGAGCGATCTGCTGGAGTACGAGGACATCTTCGACGGCTCCCGGGTGATCGAGGCGAAGGTGGACTCCCTGGTGGAGGAGGCGCTGGAGGAGATTGACCGGATCGAGCAGATGGGCGGCGCGATGGCGGCCGTCGAGTCCGGTTACCTCAAGTCCGAGCTGGTCGCCTCGCACGCGGAGCGGCGGGCCCGGATCGAGAGCGGCGAGGAGAAGATCATCGGCGTCAACGTCCACGAGGCGACCGAGCCCAGCCCGCTCACCGCGGACCTGGACGGCGCCATCATGACGGTCGACCCCGAGAACGAGGCGCGGGTGGTCGCCGCCCTGCACGCCTGGCGCGACGCACGCGACGAGGCACGCGCCACCGAGTCCCTGGCGGCCCTGAAGAAAGCCGCCGCCGGTACGGACAACCTGATGACCGCCACGGTCGAGTGCGCCCGCGCCGGGGTGACCACCGGGGAGTGGTCCTGGGCGCTGCGGGACGTGTTCGGCGAGTTCCGGGCGCCGACCGGGGTCTCGTCCGCGCCGGTCGCCGTGACCGCCGAGCCGGGCACCCCGCTGGCGGCGGTCCGCGCGAAGGTGGCCCGTACCGCCGAGGACCTCGGCTGCGGTCGGCTGCGGCTGCTGGTCGGCAAGCCGGGGCTCGACGGGCACTCCAACGGCGCCGAGCAGATCGCCGTACGCGCGCGCGACGCCGGGTTCGAGGTGGTCTACCAGGGCATCAGGCTGACGCCCGAACAGATCGTCTCCGCCGCGCTGGCCGAGGACGTGCACTGCGTGGGCCTGTCGATCCTCTCCGGCTCGCACGCCGAGCTCGTCCCCGACGTGCTCCACCGGCTGCGCGAGGCCGGCGCGGACGACGTCCCGGTGATCGCCGGCGGGATCATCCCGCCCGCCGACGCCGCCGCTCTCGTCCGGGCCGGGGTCGCCGCCGTCTTCACCCCGAAGGACTTCGGTATCACGGAGATCATCGGCCGTATCGTCGACGAGATCCGCAAAGCCAACAAGCTCGACCCTCTGGAGGTCCCCGCATGACCACGCCCACGCCCGTGAACCGGCTGCGCCCCCGCCGCTCGTGTCTGGCCGTGCCCGGCTCCAACCCGCGCTTCCTGGAGAAGGCCCAGGGCCTCCCGGCCGACCAGGTCTTCCTCGACCTGGAGGACGCCTGCGCGCCGCTCGCCAAGGAAGGGGCGCGGCACACCATCGTCGACGCGCTCAACCAGGGCGACTGGACCGGCAAGACCAGGGTGGTGCGGGTCAACGACTGGACCACGCACTGGACGTACCGGGACGTCATCACGGTCGTCGAGGGCGCCGGGCAGAACCTCGACTGCATCATGCTGCCGAAGGTCCAGGACGCCGAGCAGGTCGTGGCGCTGGACCTGCTGCTCACCCAGATCGAGAAGACGATGGGCTTCGAGGTCGGCCGGATCGGCATCGAGGCGCAGATCGAGAACGCCAAGGGCCTGGTGAACATCGACACCATCGCGGCGGCCTCGCCCCGGCTGGAGACCCTGATCTTCGGCCCGGCCGACTTCATGGCGTCCATCAACATGAAGACCCTGGTCGTCGGCCAGCAGCCGCCCGGCTACGGCGCCGACGCGTACCACTACATCCTGATGCGCATCCTGATGGCGGCCCGTACGCACGACCTCCAGGCGATCGACGGACCGTTCCTGCAGATCCGTGACGTGGACGCCTACCGCGAGGTGGCCGGCCGCGCCGCGGCGCTGGGATTCGACGGCAAGTGGGTGCTGCACCCGGGCCAGGTCGACGCGGCCAACGAGGTCTTCTCGCCGTCGCAGGGGGACTACGACCACGCCGAACTGATCCTCGACGCCTACGACTGGTGCACCTCGGAGGAGGGCGGCAAGAAGGGTTCGGCGATGCTCGGCGACGAGATGATCGACGAGGCGAGCCGCAAGATGGCGCTGGTCGTCGCGGGCAAGGGGCGGGCGGCCGGGATGCGGCGCACCTCGAAGTTCGAAGCCCCGGAGGCCTGACCATGCAGTTCGGACGCACCTTCGAGGAGTTCGAGGTCGGCGCGGTCTACAAGCACTGGCCCGGCAAGACGGTCACCGAGTACGACGACCACCTGTTCTGCCTGCTGACCATGAACCACCACCCGCTGCACATGGACAGCAACTACGCCGAGAACACGACCGACTTCGGCAAGAACGTGGTCGTCGGCAACTACGTGTACTCGCTGCTGCTGGGCATGTCGGTGCCGGACGTCTCGGGCAAGGCCATCGCCAACCTGGAGGTGGAATCGCTCCGGCACATCGCCCCCACCTTCCACGGCGACACGATCTACGGCGAGACCACCGTGCTCGACAAGACGCCGTCGAAGTCCAAGAGCGACCGGGGCATCGTGTACGTCGAGACCCGGGGCTTCAAGCAGGACGGCACCGTCGTCTGCGTCTTCCGGCGCAAGGTGATGGTTCCCACGCAGGAGTACATCGAGGCGCGCGGCGGCGAGCAGCCCGGCCGCCCGACTCCCGCCCCCGCCAACTAAGCGAAGTCACAGGAGAAGCCGTCATGAGCCGACTCGCCCGGACCGCAGGTCTGACCGACGTCCAGGAGGAAATCCTCTCCACCGTACGGGACTTCGTCGACAAGGAGATCATCCCCGTCGCGACCTCCCTGGAGCACCGCGACGAGTACCCGACCGAGATCGTCGAAGGCCTCAAGGAACTGGGCCTGTTCGGACTGATGATCCCGGAGGAGTACGGCGGGCTGGGCGAGTCGCTCCTCACGTACGCGCTCTGCGTGGAGGAGATCGCCCGCGGCTGGATGAGTGTGTCGGGGATCATCAACACGCACTTCATCGTGGCGTACATGCTCAAGCAGCACGGCACGCAGGAGCAGAAGGACACCTTCCTGCCGCGCATGGCGCTGGGCGAGGTGCGGGGCGCCTTCTCGATGTCGGAGCCGGGTCTCGGCTCGGACGTGTCGGCCATCACGTCCAAGGGTGTGCGGGAGGGTGACGAATACGTCCTCGACGGCCAGAAGATGTGGCTCACCAACGGGGGTACGTCGACCCTGGTGGCCGTTCTCTGCCGGAGTGACGAAGGACACCCCGAGGGAACGGCGCCGCACAAGTCGATGACGACCTTCCTGGTGGAGAAGGAGGCCGGCTTCGGAGAGGTCAGGCCCGGCCTCACCATCCCCGGGAAGATCGACAAGATGGGTTACAAGGGCGTCGACACCACCGAACTCATCATGGACGGACTACGCATTCCGGCCAATCGGGTCCTCGGCGGCACCACCGGCCGAGGGTTTTACCAAATGATGGACGGAGTCGAGGTCGGCCGGGTCAACGTGGCGGCGCGTGGCTGCGGCGTCGCACAGCGTGCGTTCGAGTTGGGCGTTTCGTACGCCCAGCAACGTCAAACTTTCGGAAAACCGATCGCCCAGCACCAGGCCATCCAGTTCAAACTGGCCGAAATGGCCACCAAGGTCGAAGCGGCGCATGCGATGATGGTAAATGCGGCCCGCAAAAAGGACTCCGGGGAACGGAACGACCTGGAGGCAGGGATGGCGAAGTACCTCGCCTCCGAATACTGCAAGGAAGTCGTCGAGGACGCCTTCCGTATCCACGGCGGCTACGGCTTCTCCAAGGAGTACGAGATCGAGCGCCTCTACCGCGAGGCCCCGATGCTGCTGATCGGTGAGGGTACCGCCGAGATCCAGAAAATGATCATTGGCCGCCGACTCCTGGAGGAGTACCGCTTGCAGGGTTGATCGTCCCTTAAAGGGCGATTTGGCCGCGAAGAAGATCACATCCAGTGATCCTGGGGCGGGGTCTTCCAGCGGTCCGACTCGGCTGCTGGCTTGCCGAGTTGTGGCCACCAACCGATAGCATCGACGGAAAGCCGCCGTCCCCCGTTGCCAGCGCGGCATCATCCGCTACGAAGGTCATTCATGCCCGACAGCCTTACCTCCGCACACCGCGGCGGGGTCCGCATCGCTCGCGGAGCATCGCCGTGGCTCCTCCCGACCGTCGCCACCGCGGCCCTCAGCCTGACCCGGGCCCGCAAGTCCGGCCGCTGGGCGGCCGTCGCCGTGCCCACCACCGCGCTCGCGGCGGGCATGCTGTGGTTCTTCCGCGACCCCGAGCGCGAGATCGCGCAGGGCCGGGTCATCTCCCCGGCCGACGGTGTGGTGCAGAGCATCATGCCGTGGAAGGACGGGCGCACCCGCGTCGCGATCTTCATGAGCCCGCTCAACGTCCACGTCAACCGCGCTCCGCTGGCCGGTACCGTGACGTCGGTCGAGCACGTCCCGGGCGGGTTCGTCCCGGCGTTCAACAAGGAGAGCGAGAACAACGAGCGCGTTGTCTGGCACTTCGACACCGAGCTCGGCGACATCGAGATGATCCAGATCGCCGGCGCGGTCGCGCGTCGCATCGTGCCCTACATCCCCCAGGGCACGAAGGTCGAGCAGGGTGAGCGCATCGGTCTGATCCGTTTCGGCTCGCGCGTCGACATCTACCTGCCGGCGGGTGTCGAGGTCGCGGTCGAGGTCGGCCAGGCCACCACCGCGGGGGTGACTCGAATTGACCGTGATTGATCCGGACACCCAGGCCGACTGGGTGCCCGAGGCCGCCGAGGACGGTGCCGAGGGCGACGCCCAGGACATGCCGCTCTCACTGCGGCTGTCGATAGCGGACACCCTTACGCTCGGCAACGCCACCTGCGGGTTCATGGCGGTGTACTTCACCACCACGGGCATTCTGATCCCGCACCTCACGGGCAGTGACGAGTCGGGCATGGCGCGTCACTCCGCGGCCACCGCGGTGATCCTGATGCTGATGGCGGCCGTCTTCGATCTCTTCGACGGTCTGGTCGCCCGCAAGCTGCGGTCCTCGCCGATGGGCGCGGAGCTGGACAACCTCTCCGACCTCATCAGCTTCGGTCTCGCGCCGGCGTACTTCGTCCTGGTCTACGGGATGGTCGCGGACGACGCGCACCAGCGGGTCTCGGCGCTCGCGGCGATCGTGGTGCTGCTGGCGGTGGTGCTGCGGCTCGCGCGCTTCTCCTGCGTGACGCTGAAGGACGGCATGTTCCAGGGCATGCCGAGCCCCTTCGGCGCGCTGACGGTCGTCTCGATCGTGCTGCTGGAGCTGCCCTTCGTGCCCACCCTCCTCGCGATCGTCGGGGTGGCGTGGCTGATGGTCAGCCGGGTCGAGTACCCGAAGCCGCGCGGAGTGCTCGCCGTGGCGATGCTCAGCTGGATCGTGGCCGCGATGGGGCTCCTCGTCGCCTGGGCGTTCGACGCCCCGGGCGGTCACCTGCTGCTCCAGACCGGCTGTGTGCTCCAGGTCGTGCTGGGCGCGGTGATCCCGCTCTTCGCGACCGCGCGGCGCGTGAACACCTTCCGGGGCAACCGGCGAGAGGCCCGCGCGGCCCAGCTGCCGTAGCCCCGCCGTACACGGAACGCGGGAGAGGCCCGGATGCTCATGGCGTCCGGGCCTCTCCCGCGTCCGGGGCCGTCCCCGACGCTCCGGTGGGCTCAGCGGCTCGGGACGGCGGCCTCCACGGCCTTCTTGATGCGCAGGCCGAAGGCGGGGGCGTCCTTGCGTGCGGCCTTGGCGGCGAAGCCGACGAGCAGTTTGCCGACCCCATGGCCTTCGAGCACGTTGTGGATCCGCACCCTGGTTCCGCCGTTCCCGGTCGCCTCCAGGTCGTACCCGCCGTCCGCCGCCGTGACGACGTTCTTCGACTTCTCCTGCCAGCGGACCCGGGTCGGAGCCACCAGTTCCGTAATGGCGAATTCCCGCTGGGTGGTCATTCCGGCGTCCTTGACCGTGGAGCGGAACGTCGTGCCGACGACCGTGGGGCCGGCCGGAGACTTCTCGATCTTCTGCACGCGCGGGCTGAAATCCCGGTCGTTCTCGCCGTCTGCGAGATAAGCGAAGACGTCGTCGATGGGACGGTCGATCTCGACGATCGCCTCGAATTGGGTGCCCATGGGTTCCTCCTCGGGGAATGCGCCCAGTCTTCGGTGCGCGCTCCCCGGGCGCACCCGGAACGACTGCCTCCGGGTGTCCTACGGAAGGGCCCGGGCCGTCAGCCGAGCGCCTCGTGGCCGAAGAACCCGGTCGTCAGCCGAGCACCTCGTGGCGGAAGCACCAGCGCCACTCCTCGCCCGGCTCGTGGGAGCGCATGACGGGGTGCCCGGACGCCTCGTAGTGGGCGGTCGCGTGCCGCAGTGGCGAGCTGTCGCAGCACGCCACCCGGCCGCAGGTCAGGCAGAGCCGCAGGTGCACCCAGTCGTCCCTGCCCACCGCCAGGCAGTCGGCGCAGGCGTCGGCGGGAGGGGCGGGGGCCGTGTCCTGGCTCGCCCGGTCCAGATCGTCGCAGAGGGCCATGGGACGAGCCTACGACCGCGGCGGCCGGGCGGGAAACCCGGGCATGGCCGACCGCGGCGGCCGGGGTGCTCCGGGCGGCCGGCCAGGGTTCACTTCTGGCGGCTCAGGAACTCCTCGACCTCGTCCCGTGCCGGGAGGGAGGACTGGGCTCCCGCTCGTGTGGTGCTCAGCGCGGCGGCGGCCGAGGCCCAGCGGACGGCCTCCGCGAGCGGGCGGCCCTCGGAGAGCCCGACCGCCAGCGCGCCGCAGAAGCAGTCCCCGGCCGCGGTGGTGTCCTTCGGGTCGACGCGGAAGGCGGGCAGGTGCAGGTGCGCGGTGCCTTCCAGCAGCAGGACACCGTCGCCACCGAGGGTGACGACGACCGCGCCGGCTCCCCGCAGCCGCCGGGCGGCCGCGACGACCTCGTCGGTGGTGCGCGGGACGTCCGTACCGGTGAGCGCGGCCAGCTCGGTGCGGTTGGGCACGAGCAGGTCGACGTACGGGGGCGGAGTGGTGCCCGGTGTCACGGGCGCGGGGTTGTACAGCACCGTACCGCCGGCGAGGCGGGCGGCGGCGTGGTTGGCCTCGTCCGGGACCTCCTGCTGGAGGACGGTGACGGCCGCCCGGCGCAGCACGTCGGCGGCGGCCTCGCAGTCGGCGGCGCCGAGCCGGGAGTTGGCTCCGGGGCTGACGATGATGCTGTTCTCCCCGGCCGGGGAGACGGCGATCATCGCCCGGCCGGTGGCGGTGCCGGGGGTGGTGCGCACATGCGTGATGTCGACGCCCTGGCCGCCCACCGCGTCCGTCATCACCCGGGCCGCGTCGTCGTCGCCGACCCGGCCGACGAAGGAGACCTCGGCGCCGAGGCGGGCCACGGCGACAGCCTGGTTGGCGCCCTTCCCGCCGGGGTGCTGGGCGATGTCCCCGCCCAGCACGGTCTCCCCGGGCACGGGGTGCCGCGGCACGGGGGCGACAAGGTCGAGATTCAGGCTTCCGACGACGGCGATCACTGCTGGTTCCTCACGGTGTTGGGTCATTGCGGTCACGGGGCCGCTGCGGGGGCACGGGGGTCACCGGGCGGGAGTCCGGTGCCGCGGCGCGGCCGGCCGGGCGCGGCGGGGGCGTCCCGGCGGCCGACGGAACGCTGGAGGTACGGACGGCCAGCTCCGGGGCGAGTCGCAGCGTGCGCACCTTGCGGACGCCTGGGGTACGCGCCTGGGCCGGGCCGCCCGCGCGGTCGGCGTCCAGTCTCCTGGCCAGTAACGCGACGGCCTCGGCGGCGAGTTCGTGGACCGGCTGACGGACGGTGGTCAGCCCGGGGGCGGTGAGCGAGGCCATCGGTACGTCGTCAAAGCCCGTCACGGCGACCTCGCCGGGCACGTCGGCGCCCAGTTCGCGCAGGCGTTGCAGCGCCCCGATGGCGATCAGGTCGTTGGCGCAGACCACGGCGTCGGGGCGGTACGGCCACAGCCGGTCGACGGCCTCCCGGCCCCAGGCGACGGAGAAGTCCCCGAGTTCGACCGGGGCCCGCTCGCCTCCGGGGAAGCGGGCTCCGACGCTCGCCTCGAAGGCGGCCCGGCGCTCGGCCGCGGCCGAATCGGTGCCCGCGGCGCCGATGAAACAGGGCCGGCGCCTGCCGGTGGCCGCCAGGTGGTCCAGGACCAGGGCGATGCCCGCGGTGTTGTCGACCGCGACCAGGTCCGCGACGCCGGGGCCGCAGCCGCGGTCGAGCAGCACCAGCGGGACCTTGCCCGCCGCGTCGGCCACCGCGGCCCGGCTGAGGTGCTCGTCGACGGGGACCACCAGCATGGCGTCGACCCGTCGGCCCAGGAGGTCGGCGATCCGGCCGGCTTCCACGCCGGGGTCGTCGTCGCAGTCGGCGAGCAGTGCCGCCCGCCCGACGTCGTGCAGGGCGTACGTGAGCTCCCGCACCAGTGACGGGTAGAACGGGTTGGTGATCTGGGGCAGTACCAGGCCGACGGTGCCGGTGGACCGGCTGCGCAGGGAGCGCGCGACCTGGTTGGGCACGTAGCCCAGGGTCTCGGCCGCAGCCCGTACCCGGGCCGCGATCTCCTCGCCGACCGGCCGTGTGCCCGCCATGACGCGGGAGACCGTCGCCACCGAACAACCGGACAGGGCCGCGACGTCCTTGAGGGTCACCTCACCCACCGGGCAGCCTCCTTGCTCGCCACGGCCCGCACAGCGGCGAACCCCGTCATCCTTGACGAGGGCAAACGTTATCACTCGAAAATGCCTGGGAGAAGGGCTGTTGAAAAGACCTCAGCACCGCTCTGACCAGGGTCGACTGTGATGCGTGCCTCATGCATTGACAATTCGGGGCGAGGTTGAGCAATCTCTTGGGAGAACGATTTCCCAACGTCCTCCCGACGTTGTGGCCCGGGCACACGTGCCGTCCTCCCGGAGGGCGGCGCGGACCCGCCGACCCGGCTCCGGCGACCTGCCGAGCCGGCCGCGCGCACCCGTCGTCCCGCTCCGCGGCGCCGACCCGTGCCGTCGGCACTGCCGGGTCCCGGTTCACGGGACGGGCGGGGAGTCGTTCCCAAGGTTCTGCCGCCGGTCCGTCCGGCGCGCATCCGCACACCGTCACAGCCGAGCAAAGGGGCTCATGTTGACCAGGAAGATCATCCTCGATTGCGATCCCGGACACGACGACGCGATCGCCATGCTGCTGGCCCACGGCAGCCCGGGCGTGGAGCTGGTCGGCGTGACCACGGTGGTCGGCAACCAGACGCTGGAGAAGGTGACTCGCAACGCCCTGTCGGTGGCGCGGATCGCCGGCATCACGGGTGTGCCGTTCGCTGCGGGCAACCCCCGCCCCCTGGTCCGCGAGATCGAGACGGCCCCCGACATCCACGGCGAGTCCGGCCTGGACGGACCGGTGCTGCCCGAGCCCCGGACCGAGCTGGATCCCCGGCACGCGGTGGACCTGATCATCGACCTCGTCATGTCGCACGAGCCCGGCGAGATCACGATCGTGCCGACCGCGGGACTGACCAACATCGCCATGGCGGTCCGCAAGGAACCGCGCATCGCGGAGCGGGTCCGCGAGGTCGTCCTGATGGGCGGCGGCTACCACGAGGGCAACTGGAGCGCGGTCGCCGAGTTCAACATCATCATCGACCCCGAGGCCGCGCACATCGTCTTCAACGCGGGCTGGCCGGTCACCATGGTGGGCCTGGACCTGACCCACCAGGCGCTGGCCACCCCGGAGGTACGCGAGCGGATCGCCGCCGTCGGCACCCGCCCGGCCCGGTTCGTCGGCGAGCTGCTGGACTTCTTCGGCGACATGTACCTGGAGGCGCAGGGCTTCGAGCACCCGCCGGTGCACGACCCGTGCGCCGTGGCGTACGTCATCGACCCCGACGTGATGACCACGCGCAGGGTTCCGGTCGACATCGAGCTGCACGGTTCGCTCACCCTCGGCATGACCGTCGCGGACTTCCGCCGCCCGGCCCCCGAGGACTGCCCCACCCAGGTCGCCGTCACGCTCGACCGCGACCGCTTCTGGGGCCTGGTCGTCGACGCGCTGGAGCGCATCGGCGAGGGCGGCGACCCCGACGGCGACAAGCCCGCTCCCGCCCCTGAGGGTGAGCGGGCGTGACCGCCTCCACCGCACCCGTCACGCTCGACTCGAAGGGCCACGGCCACGGCCGTCCGGCACGCGTCGGCGCGCTGATGGCCGCTCTGCTGGTGGCCTGTTTCGCCTTCCAGCTGAACGCGAGCATGCTCAGCCCCGCGTTGACGGACATGGCGGAGTCGCTGCACACCACGTCGGTGTCCATCGGCAGCACCCAGACCGCGTTCTTCACCTCCGCGGCCGTCTTCTCGCTGTTCCTGCCGCGCCTGGGCGACCTGATCGGCCGCCGCCGGGTGCTGACGGGCATGCTCGCGCTGATGGTGGTCGGCTGCGTGATCTCCGCGCTGGCCACCAACGTCCCGGTGCTCTTCGTCGGCCGTGTGCTCCAGGGCGTCAGCGGGCCGGTCGTGCCGCTGTGCCTGATCATGCTGCGCAACGAGGTCCGGGAGCCGAAGTTGTACGGCACCCTGCTCGGCGTCATCACCGCGGTCAACGGCGGCATCGCCGGCATCGACTCCGTGGCCGGCGGCTCGCTCACCGACCACTTCGGCTTCGGCTCCGTCTTCTGGACCATGGCCGTGGTCGCCGCGCTCGGCGCCGTACTCGTCGCCACCCTGACCCCCGAGTCGAAGGCCACCGCGGGCAACACCCGCATGGACTGGCCGGGCACCCTGTTCCTCGCGGTCTCGGTCGGCACCCTGCTTCTCGCGCTCGACGAGGCGGGCAAGCTGTCCGACGCGAACTGGGCCTACGCCGTGATCATGGCGGTCGTCGCGGTCGTCGCCTTCGCCCTGTTCTGGCGCAACGAGGGCCGGGCCGCCCATCCGCTGGTCGCCCTGCACCACCTGCGGCGCCGTGCCACCTGGTCGCTGCTGGCCTGCACCCTGCTCACCATGACGGGTGTCTTCGCCGTCATGAACGGTCTGGTGCCCGCCTTCGCCCAGAACGCCGCGGCCGGCCTGGGGATGTCCGCCACCGGCTCCGCCTGGTGGACGCTCACCCCGTACGCCCTCGCCGGTTTCGCGATGGGCCCGCTGGCCGGCCGTGCCGCGGCCACCTGGGGCTACGGCCGCGTCCTGCGGGTCGGTCTGATCGGCTCCGTGATATCCGTCGCGGTCCTCGCGGGCACCCTGCACACCGGTTCGCGCGCCTGGCTGCTGATCGGCTCCCTGCTGGTCGGCATCGCCTACGCGGGCATCGGCAACATCATCCTCAACGGGCTGGGCATCGTCCTGTCCCCCGACGACAACCCGGGCTTCCTGCCGGGCCTGAACGCGGGTGCGTTCAACCTCGGCGCGGGCCTCAGCTTCGTCGTCCTGGACGCCGTCCAGAGTGCGGTCCACCCGTCCTCGGCCGCTTCGACGAGCGGCTACTCCACCGCGATGATCGCCGGGATCGTGCTCATCGTGATCGCTCTCGCGGTCTCGTTCCTGATCCCGAAGCCCGCGCGGGCCGAGGTCAACGGGTAACCGACGTAGAACCGGCCCCAGAAGTCCGCGGCCCCCCGCTCGCACACGGCTCCCCGCCGTGCGCCGAGCCGGGGGCCGCGGACTTCTGTGCGCTCTTCCACGCTGCTTCCCGGAACAGCGGACTACTTCACGGTGTACGACTCGGCCGCCGGCGAGACCGCCGCCGGGCGGACCACCTTGAGGCCGCCCGGGGCCTTCGCGTCGGGCTTCATGATCACGCTCTGCCGGGTGGAGGGCGCCTTCGGGTCGGTGAAGTCGTGGGACATCCCGAAATCGCCGCCGTAACCCTTGATGGTGAGCAGGGCCTTGTCGACGCCCTCGCGGGTGAGGTCCTTGGCGTCGCAGGCCTTCTTCAGCGCCTCGCCGTAGACGGAGGCGGCGGTCCACCCGGCGACGACGCCGTTGTCGAGGCCGTCCTTCGGGTACGCGGCCGCGTACTCCCCGGCCAGCTTCGACGGTCCGGCGCCCGGGTCGCCGATGGGCAGGGTGGAGGCGGCGACGTAGTAGTCGGCCAGCAGGGCGGGGCCGGCCGGGGTCGCGAGCAGCTGCGGGGCGAAGGCGGAGTTGTTGCCGACGACCGGCACCTTGAAGCCGGTCGCCGCGGCGACTCCGACGAGCGAGGCGGCCTGGCGGGGGCCGGCGCTGACGACGATCGCCTTGACTCCGGCCTGCTTGAGCGCGGAGACCTGCGCGGTCATGTCGTTGTCGGTGGGCTTGATCTTCTGCTCGACGACGGTGAGGCCCGCCTGCTGGGCCGCGTACTTCGCCCCGGCGAGCGCGTTCTCGCCGTAGTCGCCCTCGAAGTACACCTGGCCGATCTTGTCGCCCTTGGCGATCCGCTTCTCCGTGAGCAGGTAGTCGATCAGGTTGATCGTCTCGACGTCGTACGTGGCGCCGATGACCCGGACGTACGGGGAGCCGAGCAGGTTGGCCGACCATGCCTGTGGCAGCACCACCCCGTGGTCCTGGCCGTCGATGCGCTGCTCGACGGCGGCGACGAACGGGGAGCCGATGAACTGGGTGAAGCCCAGGACCTCGGGTTCGAGTTCGGTGTAGGCGGCGATGGCCTTCTGCGGGTCGTAACCGTGGTCGCGCACGGTCAGCTCGATCTTGCGGTCGCAGATGCCGCCCGCGGCGTTGGTCTGCTTCACCCAGAGCTGCTGGGCCTGGGTGACGCTCTTGCCGAGCGAGGCGTACACCCCGGTCATGTCGGTCAGCGAGCCGAGGGTGATGGTCGATTCGGTGACCCCCTGGCCGGTTTTGATTCCGCCCTTGTCCGTCTCGGTGTCCTTCCCTTCGGTGGCTTTTCCGCTGCACCCCGCGAGGGTGAGGGCGAGAGCCGCGACGACGGCTCCAAGAACACGCTTTCTCATTTCTTCTCCCCTGTTTTCTTCGGACGTGTAAGGCCACCGGGCATGAACAGGACCACCGCGACGACCGCGGCGCCGTAGAGATAGCGGGACGCCTCACCGGGTGCGATTCCGCCCGTACCGGGGGCGGAGACCAGTGGGAGGGACTCGCTGTAGTGGGTGAGCACCTGCGGGAGCAGGGAGACGAAGGCGGCGCCGACCACGGCGCCCGCGACGGTGCCGAGACCGCCGATGACGATCATGGCGAGGTATTCGAGCGAGAGGACCATGCCGAAGTACTCGGGGACGGTCCGCTGGAACACCAGGGCGAGCAGGACGCCCGCCAGGCCCGCGTACATGGACGAGAGGACGAACACCCCGGCGCGGTACCGGGCCACCGGGACGCCCATCACCCCTGCGGCGATCCGGTGGTCCCGGATGGCGTTGAGTGCCCGGCCCGGTCTGCCGCGCAGCACGCCGCGGGCGAACAGGCCGCTGACCAGGAGGGCGGCGAGGGCCAGGTACCAGAGCTTCTCGGAGGACTCGAACGGCACGGCGGCGACGACGAGTTCGGAGTCGTCGAAGGTGAACCCGAACACGGAGAGCGGGGGCACGGCGCGGCCGTTGAAGCCGCCGGTGAGCGAGCCCGCGTTGAACAGCACGTGCTGGCCGATGAAGATGAGCGCGAGGGTGGCGATGCCGAGGTAGGCGCCGCGCAGCCGGCCCGCGATCGGGCTGAAGATCCCGCCGGCCAGCCCGGCCAGTGCCACGGCGAGGATCGCCGCGAGCCAGGTGGGCAGGCCGAGTCCGGTCAGGTGGTGACCGTTCTCGTCGCCCGGTTCCCCCGCCAGGACGCTGTATCCGTAGGCGCCGACGGCGAGGAAGAAGGCGTGTCCCATGGAGAGTTGTCCGGTCGCGCCGGTGAGCAGGTTGATCCCGATCGCGCCGATGGCGGCGGCCATGGCGAACAGCCCGGCCTGGAGCCAGAAGCGGTCCAGGTAGAACGGGAACACCAGCAACAGCACCGATCCGGCGAGCCAGAGGTACGGGCGCGGGCTGCGGAGACGTTCCCGGTACGCACGGGCCGGGGTGGACGCGGTCCCGGGCGTGGGCGGGGTGGCCGCAAGGTCGCGCGCGGCTTCGGGCGTGGTCTCAGACACGGGCCGGCTCCTTCGTGCCGAAGAGTCCGGCGGGCCTGATCAGCAGGACGATCAGCATCACCAGGTAGGGCGCGAGGTCGCCGATTCCCCGTCCGAGGAAGGAGAGATCGCTCTGGTAGCCCGTGGCGAAGGACTCGGTGACGCCGACGAGGAGTCCGCCGGCGAGGGCTCCGGTGGTCGAGTCGAGGCCGCCGAGGATCGCCGCGGGGAACGCCTTGAGGGCGGCGAGCGAGGTGGCCCGTTCGAGTCCGGGGGTGGGGAAGACGGTGAGGAAGAGGGCGGCGACGGCGGCGAGCGCTCCGGCCACCGCCCAGGCGGTGAGCGAGACCCGGCCGAGCCTGATGCCCATGAGGGCGGCGGTCTGCGGGTTCTCGGCGACGGCCCGCATCGAGACGCCCCAGGAGGTGAAGCGGAACGCCAGTAGGAACACGGTGATGAGCAGCGCGGCGGCGACGAAGGCGGCGATCCTGGTCTGCGCGAGGGTGACCCCGCCGACGGTGACGACTCCGCTCCCCCAGGGGTCGCCGAGCGGAATCACGTCCGTGCCCATGCGCCGGGTGAGTTCGGTGGTGAGGAGGATGTCGACGCCGATGGTGACGATGGCCAGCACGCTGTGGTCGCTGCCCCGGTAGCGGCGTATGACGAGGAACTCGACGGCGGCTCCGACGACGGCCGCGCCCGCGATGCCCGCGGCGAGGGCGGGCCAGAAGCCGATGTCGTCGTGGAGGACCGCGGTGACGTATCCGCCGGCGAGCAGCAGGGAGGCGTGGGCGAAGTTGACGACCTCGGTGGCTTTGAAGATGACGACGAATCCGAGGGCGATGAGGGCGTAGACCGAGCCGATGGAGAGGCCGCCGAGGAGAAGTTCGATGAAGGTGGTCACTGTTGTTCTTCTCCCAGGTAGGCGCGGACGACGGCCGGGTCGTTCTGGACCTCGGTGGGGGTGCCGTCCGCGATCCTGCGTCCGAAGTCGAGTACGGTCACCGCGTCCGCGAGCCGCATCACCACGCCCATGTCGTGTTCGACGAGCACGATGGAGATGCCGAGGCTGTCGCGTACTCCGGCCACCACGGCGGCCGTTCGGCGGCGTTCCTCGGCGGTCATGCCGGCGACGGGCTCGTCCAGCAGCAGCACCTCGGGCTCCATGCAGAGCGCCCGGCCGAGTTCGACCAGCTTCTGCGCGCCGTACGGCAAGGCACCGGCAGGCCTGTCCAACTCGGCTTCGAGACCGATGAATTCGGCGATCTCACGGACCCGTTCGAGGTGGCGGCGCTCCTCCCGGACGGCGGACGGGAGGCGGAGTCCGGCAGCGAGGAATCCGGAGCGCATCAGACGGTGCCGCCCCAGCAGGAGGCTCTCGGCGACGCTGGCGTGGGGTGGGAGAGCGAGGTTCTGGAAGGTGCGCGCGACGCCGAGGGCGGCGATCCGGTGCGCGGGCAGCCCGGTGAGTTCGGTGTCCCCCAGGTGGACGGTGCCGGAGGTGGCCCGGTAGACGCCGGAGAGCACGTTGAACGTGGTGGATTTCCCTGCCCCGTTGGGACCTATGACCGCGTGCACGCTGCCAGGTTCGACGGTGAAGGAGACCGCGTCGAGCGCGGTCAGCCCGGCGAACCTGACGGTGACGTCGCGGACGGTGAGCGGGGCGGGCGAGGTGGCGCCCGGCGCCGCGACCGCGGGTGCGGGCGTGGGTACGGTGCTCATGCCGGCCACCTGCGCAGGGTGCGGGAGGCGGTGGCCGCCGCGTCCGCGTCCTCGGCCGCCGTCTCGTCCACGACGCCGAGGTAGCGGCGGCGCACCTCGTCGGAGGCGGCGAGTTCGCCGGCCGGTCCGCCGAGGGCGACCTCGCCGACGTCGAGGACGTACGCGGTGGAGGCGAGGCGCAGGGCGATGGCGGCGTTCTGTTCGACCAGCATCACGGAGGTGCCGCCCGCGTTGATCTCCCGCACGGTTTCGGCGATTTTCGCCGCCGTCAGCGGGGCGAGGCCGAGGGACGGCTCGTCCAGCAGCAGCAGGCGCGGGCCGGCCATCAGGGCCCGCCCCATGGCCAGCATCTGCTGTTCGCCGCCGGAGAGCAGTCCGGCCCGCTGGTGCGCGCGCTGGGCGAGTACCGGGAACAGCTCGTGGACGCGGGCCTGTGCGGCAGCCGTCTCCTTCCGTCCGCCGCGGGCCCCGAGGGCCCCGGCCCGCAGATTGTCGGCCACCGTCATCCGGGCGAACACCTGTCGCCCTTCGGGTACGTGGACCACCCCGGCGGCGACCACCTGTGCGGGCCGCAGCCCGTCCAGGGGGCGGCCGTCGAAGCGGATGGTGCCGGTGCCGCGTCCGCGGTGGAAGCCGAGGGTCCGCGAGACGGCCCGCAGCAGCGTGGTCTTGCCCGCGCCGTTTCCGCCGAGCACGGCGGTGATCGTGCCGGCCGGCACGTCGACCGAGACGTCCCGCAGGGCCCGTACCGGGCCGTAGCTCACGGACAGCGCGCGGATCTCCAGTGTTGCCATGCGTCCTCCTCCTTCCGCCTGCTCGTCGTGGTGTCGCCGGACCGTCGCGCGGTCCGGTCGTTTCCGGGTCCGGTCGGTGGCGGCGGAGTGGCTCCGGTGCGGCACGTCCCGTCTCCCGGGGTCCACAGACCAGCACCGGCGCCCGCCGCCCGTCCACGGCGTGCGGCGGAGTCGATGCGGCTGAACAGGGAGGGTCGCGCCACGTTGTGCGCGCGCACAGACGCGGGGCGCCGCGGCCCGGGAGGCACCGGGCGGGTGTCATCCTCGCCACGGCGCGCGGCCTCCCGGCCCGCGGGAAGGGGGGAGCCGATGTCGCGGAGCGAGGACGAGCCGGCGCGGACGCTGCTCGGAGCGCTGCTGGCGGGTCCGGTGACACCGGAACTGTCCGGGCGGGCGTCCGCCGCGCTGGACTTGCCGGAGCGCGGGCGGTACGCCGTCGTGGCGCTGCCCGCAGGCGGGTGCGGCGGCGACTGGTGTACGGGCCCGGGGGCGGACCGGTTCCTCCGGCATCCCGGGCCGGAGCGGGACTTCGCGGTCGCGGCCCTCGGGGACGTCGAACCCACGCTTGTGGCGCGGCGGTTGAACGAGATGAACGCGGGGCGGGGCGGCGTGGGGCCCGCCGTCGGGAGCCTGGCCGAGCTGTCCACGGGCCGGCGGCTGGCCGAGGTGGCGCTGCTGGCCTGTCCGCCGGACGGGACCACCGTCGTGGCACTGGAACAGTGCCTGCCCGCGGCACTGCTGGCGGTTCAGCCGGAGCTGGCGGACCACTTGGTCATGGGCGTCCTGGGGACGCTGCTGACGCTCCCCAGGACCGAACGCGACCTGCTGGTGGGCACGTTGGACACGTGGCTGGAGTGCGGCGGATCGGCCGGGCGCGCGGCGGCCGCGCTGTACTGCCATCGCAACACGGTGCTCAACCGGCTTCGACGGCTGGAACGGCTGACCGCGAGGTCACTGTCCCGACCGCGCGAACTGGTCGAACTCACCCTCGCGTTGGACGCGCTCCGACTGACTCCGTCACGGCGGTGACCGGGGCCCGGTACGCGGATCCGCGCTCCGTACCGGGCCCGTGCGACACGGCGCCGGTCAGGCGAGCCAGTCGCGGGCGATGGTTTCGGCCGCCTGCTCCAGCAGGGGGCCGGCCTGGGCCATGGAGACGGCGGGGTCGGGCTCCAGGTCCGCCAGGGCGTAGGCGCGCGCGATGCCCGCCTTCTCCAACTCCTCGGCCGTCAGGGTCAGTCGGCCGCACACCGCGACGACCTCCACACCGGCGGCACGGGCCGCCGCCGCGACTCCGGCCGGGGCCTTCCCGTGCAGGGTCTGCTCGTCCAACGAGCCTTCGCCGGTGACGACGAGCGTGGCGCGGGCCAGCGCGGGGGCGAAGCCCAGCACGTCCAGCATCACCTCGATCCCGGGGCGGAACCGGGCTCCCAGCCCCACCAGCGCGCCGTAACCGATGCCACCGGCCGCGCCGGCGCCGGGCAGCGCGGCCTGCTCGGGTCCGAGCACGGCCGCGTAGCGGGAGAGCGCCGCGTCCAGGACCGCGATGTCCTCGTCGGTGGCCCCCTTCTGGCGTCCGTACACCGCGGGGGCGCCCTTGGGGCCGGTCAGCGGGTTGTCGACGTCGCTCGCGAGCACGAGGTCGACGGAGGCGAGGCGCGGATCGAGTCCGGAGAGGTCCGCGGAGGCGATGCGGGCGAGCCCACCACCGCCGGGTCCGACCGGCCGGCCGTCCTCGTCCAGGAACCGGGCCCCGAGCGCGGTCAGCATGCCCGCGCCGCCGTCCGTGGTGGCGCTGCCGCCCACGCCGAAGACGATGGTCCGGGCGCCGTCGTCGAGTGCGGCCCGCAGCAGTTCGCCGGAGCCGTGGGTGGTCGCGGTGAGAGGGGCGAACACGCCCTGCGGCAGGTGCTGGAGCCCGGAGGCCTCCGCCATCTCCACCACGGCCGTGGTGCCGCGCAGCGCGTACGCGGCGTCGACCGGCTCACCGAGCGGACCGGTCACCCGGGCTTCCCGGCGCTCGAATCCGGCGGCGATCGCGGCGGCGACCGTGCCGTCACCGCCGTCCGCCACGGGCAGCGTCTCCACGTGCAGCCCGGGAACGGCGCGTCGCAGTCCCCCGGTCACCCGCTCCGCGACCTGCGCCGCGGTGAGGGACCCCTTGAACTTGTCCGCCGCGACCAGCACCCGCGCGGTCACCATCTCTGCTGCTCCGTCCGCCACCCTGCATCCCTCGCTATCGAACAGCCACTCGTGCCGCTCGACCCTATCCGCAGCCCGGTCGGTCTGCCCATGGCCCGGGTCCGGAACGCGCCCGACGGGCCGCGCGCGAGGCGTGCGGCCCGTCGTGGGGTCCGTGGTGGTCGTCAGGCGGTTTTCGTGAGGGAGGTGAGGTGGGCGAAGACGACGACGTTGGCGGAGTAGCCGGTCTTCTTGTCGAAGCGTCCGCCGCAGGTCAGCAGCCGCAGTTCCGGGCGGTTGGTCGTCCCGTAGACCTTGTCGTCGGGGAACTCGCTCTTGCGGTAGGTCTTGACGGTGTCGACGGTGAAGACGGCGGTCCTGCGGTCCGCGCGCAGGACCTTGACGGCGTCGCCCCTGCGCAGCGCGTTCAGGTTCAGGAAGATGGCGGGTCCCGTCGCGGTGTCCCGGTGGCCGACGATCAGGGCCGTGCCGGCCTCTCCCGGGGACGGCCCGTCCTGGTACCAGCCCGCCTCCTTCGGCCGGTTGATCGGCGGGGCACCGAGGCGGCCCTTGGCGTCGAGGCTCAGACCGACGAGCGGGGCCTCGATGTAGATGGCGGGGATCGCGACCTTCACCGCCCGGGAGGGACTCAGCGGTACGTGGGATTCCGGGATGGTCTCCGGCATCCGGTGCGGGGCCCTGCGGAACGGTGGCGACCCGCCGCCCGCGGCGTCGGAGCCGCGGGCGGCGTGTGCCGTCGCGTCGTCGGACGGGTCACCGCACACCCACACGATGCCCGCCACGAGGGACGAGGTCGCGCACAGCGTCAGGGTGAGACGACATGCGCGACTCGGCCCCCTGCGCCGCCGTCGCGGAGTGCTACGCCTCGCCACGGGCGCGACGGCGGGCGGACCGGCGGACCAGGACGAGCCCGGCGAGTCCGGCCACTCCCGCCGCAACGGCCGCGGTGGTCCCCGCGCCCGGGCCCGTGTCGCCGTCGTAGCTCGCGGTCTCCAGGGTGGGGACGCCACCGCCACCCGCGGGGACTCCGCCGGAGGGGCGGCTGCCCGAGGCGGTCTTGGTGTCGGTGGCCTGCGTGTCGGCTGCCTCGGTGTCGGCGGCCTGCGTGTCGGCGGCCTGCGTGTCGGCGGTCGTGCTGTCGGCGGCCGTCGTGCCGGTCGCCTGGTTGTCGGCGGCCTGGCCGCCGCCCTGGTTGCGCTCGCTGCCGCCTCGCCCACCGGGGTTGCCGTCGGGGCAGTTGACGACGAAGGTCCGCTGCTTGGTCAGGCTGCTCGGGACGACCCACTGGAGCTGGTAGGTGCCGTCCGGCAGCTGGTACAGCGGGCTGCGGGCCCTGCCCTGCGCGAGCGGGAGCGTGCCGGCGAGCGCGTTGCCGGGCGGAATGGTCAGCGGCTGCTCCGTGATGGTCCAGGCGACCGACGCGAGCGTCTCGAAGTTGTTGGCCGACAGCCTGAACTGGCAGATCGAGCCACCGTTTCCACGGGTGTCGCGGCCCGCGTTGCGGACCTCCACGATGGTGAGGTCGCCGCTGTCGCCGGGCAGCGCGAGAGCCGTGGGGGCGCAGGTGAGAGCGATGCCGGCGGCCGCGACGAGGGTGCCGGCGCGGAGGGCGTGGGTGCGGGTGGAGGCGGAGATGGGCATGCGTGACTCCTTGAAGCCAGAATGATTGTCGTACTAATGGGAGGGGCACCCAAGGGATGTCACAGGTGATCCACAGGAGTGGACCGGCGTGACCGAGAACCCGCCGGAAATCCCCCCACCGGCCCATACACGGCGAGTCGCGTCCGGTCGGAACGAGAGCGGTGACGGGGGTGGGGAGCGCGGCCTCTAATCTGGCGCGGTGACCACAACTGACGACTACGCCACCTACATCGCCGGCCTGCCCCGGATCCTGGCGGGCGCCGCCTGCCTCTTCCGCGACGCGACGGGCCGGGTGCTGCTGGTCGAGCCCAACTACCGGGACGGCTGGGCGCTGCCCGGCGGGACGATCGAGTCGGGCACCGGCGAGGGCCCCCGGGCGGGGGCGCGGCGCGAGACCGCCGAGGAGATCGGCCTCGACCTGGAGCCGGGCCAGCTCCTGGTGGTGGACTGGGTGCGCGGCCCGAACCGCCCTCCCATCGCGGCGTACCTGTTCGACGGCGGAGTGCTGAGCGAGGAGCGGCTGGCGGCGATCGTCCTCCAGGAGGAGGAGTTGCTCTCCTGGAAGCTGGTGGAGCGTTCCGCCCTCCCGGACCACCTCCTCGGGACGCTGCTGCACCGGGTGCTGGCGGCTCTCGACGCTCTCGACTCCGGTACCGGAGCGGTGGAGCTGGAGGACGGCAGGCCGGTCGTCTGACGGGCTGCCAGGACGCGGGAAATCCGCTCGTCGGGCGGGCCCGCGCTCCGTAGGCTCCCCGCATGACTCTCGTGGCGATCCTCAGCGGTGCCGGTGTCTCCACGGACTCGGGCATTCCCGACTACCGCGGCCCGAACGGGCTGTGGACGCGGGACCCGGAGGCCGAGAAGCTCGTCACCTACGACTTCTACATGGCCGATCCGGACATCCGCCGCCGCTCCTGGCAGATGCGCCGGGCCGCCGCCGCGTTGAACGCCCGCCCGAACGCGGCCCACCGCGCGGTGGCGGAGCTGGAACGGTCGGGCACCGCCGTGCGGGTACTCACGCAGAACATCGACGGTCTGCACCAGGAGGCCGGGCTCTCCGCCCGCAAGGTGGTCGAGCTCCATGGCAGCGACCGCGAGGTGGTCTGCACCCGGTGCCACGCCCGCTCCCCCATGGCCGACGCGCTGCGCCGGGTGGAGGCGGGCGAGGGCGACCCTCCGTGCACGGCCTGCGGGGGCGTCCTGAAGTCGGCGACCGTCATGTTCGGCGAGCGGCTGGACCCGGAGGTGCTGGCGAAGGCTGTGGCGATCGCCCAGGGGTGCGAGGTGTTCGTCGCGGTGGGCACGACGCTCCAGGTGCACCCGGCGGCCGCGCTCGCCGGTCTGGCCGCCGACCACGGGGCCCGGCTGATCATCGTGAACGCCGAGCCGACCCCGTACGACGACCGGGCCGCCGAGGTGGTGCGCGAGCCGATCGGTACGGCACTCCCGGCCCTGCTGGAACGGCTGGCGGCGGACGGGGCGGGCGGTACCGGCTGAGCCCCTCGGGTGCGGGTGGGGTAGTGTTGAGGGCTGCGAAGGGGAGTAGCCCCGAAAACCGGTCGTCGACACACTGGAATCCCCGGATTCCCGGTGGCCGGGCCCGTCGATCATGGCGGGTGGGCGAGACCTTCGGTCAGGTATGACACACCCGCGCCCTGCGGGTGCTGCGTCGTGCCGGGCCGAGTGGTCCTCCGAGAGCCCGTGCGGCGCTTCGCGAAGGCCCGGGGCCCGGCTCTTACAGAAAGCCACCCGGAATGCACCTCGACCCCCTGGCGATCATCACCGCCTTCGGGCTGATCTTCCTCGCCGAACTGCCGGACAAGACGATGTTCGCGTCGCTCGCCATGGGCACGCGCATGAAGCCCCTGTACGTCTGGTTCGGTACGTCGTCCGCGTTCATCGTCCATGTGGCCATCGCGGTCGGCGCGGGTGGTCTCCTCGGGCTGCTGCCCGACTGGATCGTCAAACTGGTCTCCGCCCTGCTCTTCGCCTTCGGCGCCTTCATGCTGCTGCGCGGCGGGGGCGACGACGAGGACGAGGACGAGGCGGGCAAGACCGTCACCGGTTTCTGGCCCGTCTTCGGGACGGCGTTCATGGCCGTCTTCATCGGTGAGTGGGGCGACCTCACCCAGATCACCACGGCCAACCTCGCCGCGAGCAACGGTGCCTGGTCGGTGGCGATCGGTTCCGCCGCCGCGCTGATGTCCGTCTCGGCCTTGGCGCTGCTGGCCGGGCGGTTCATCGCCAAGCGGGTGCCGCTCAAGACCGTCCAGCGGGTCGGCGGGGTGTGCATGCTCGGGCTGGCTATCTGGACGGCGACCGAGATCTTCACCGGCTGACGTCCCACCCCGTGCGCGGGTGTGGAGGAGCCCGGTGACCGCTGGTCGGTCACCGGGCTCCTCCGTACCCGGGTGCTCTCAGAAGAGGGCCGGGGTGTCGTTCTCCGTGCCGCGTTCGAAGGCGAGCAGGCGCTGCTTGCGGTCGAGCCCGCCACCGTATCCGGTGAGGCTCCCCGACGCTCCGATGACCCGGTGGCACGGGACGATGATCGAGACCGGGTTGCGGCCGTTGGCCAGGCCGACGGCCCGGGAGGCGCCGGGTTTGCCGAGCCTGCCGGCCAGCTCGCCGTAGGAGAGGGTCTCGCCGTACGGGATGCGCCGGAGCTCGGCCCAGACGGTCCGCTGGAACGGGGTGCCCTCCAGGTGCAGCGGCAGGTCGAACTCGGTGCGCGCCCCGTCGAAGTACTCCTCCAGCTGGCGGACGGCCTCGGCGAAGGCGTGGCCGTCCACCTCCTCCCCGAAGGTCTCGCGCGGTGGCTGGTGACGGTGCTCGGTCATGTACAGAGCGCTGAGGACTCCGTCGGTGGCGACGAGGGTGAGCGGGCCGTAGGGGCTGTCGAGCAGGGTGTGGGTCCTGGTGGGCGGGAGAACCTGCGGGAGGACGGTGGTGCTCATGGGGTGCTTCTTTCGCGGATCGGTGGTCGGCGGATCGGAGGCCGGGGCGCGCTCGGGGCCGGGATCATTCGGGCAGGTGGTTGATGGCGTGCCCGTCGACGGTCCACAGGTACTGCACGGCGTACGCCCGCCACGGCCGCCATCCGGCGGCTCGCGCGGTGAGCGCCGCCGGGGTCGACGGCAGCCCCAGCCGCTCGGCGGCGCGCCGGATGCCGAGGTCGGTGGGGCAGAAGGCGTCCGGGTCGCCGAGGGCGCGCATGGCGATCACCTCCACGGTCCACGGTCCGAAGCCGGGCAGCGTGCTCAGCGCGGCGCGGGCCTCGTCCCAGTCGGTGTCGGCGGCGTCCAGTCGCAGCGAGCCGTCGGCCAGCGCTCCGACGAGGGTGGTCAGCGTGGTGCGCCTGCTGCGGGGCAGGGCGAGCGCCTCGGGGTCGAGCCCGGCCAGCGCCTCCGGCGTCGGGAAGAGGTGGGTGAGCCCGCCCTCGGAGTCCTCGACGGGCTTCCCGTACGCCGTGACCAGGCGGGCCGCGTGGGTACGGGCGGCGGCGGTGGAGACCTGCTGGCCGAGGACCGCGCGTACGGCGAACTCCGCGCCGTCCACCGTGCGCGGCACCCGGCGTCCCGGCGCGGCGTCCACCAGGGGGGCGAGCAGCGGATCGGTGCGCAGCTGGCCGTCGACGGCCACCGGGTCCGCGTCCAGGTCGAGGAGGCGGCGGCAGCGGCTGATGGCGAGGGTGAGGTCGCGGGGGTCGGTGAGCTGGAGGCGGCAGGCGATGTGGTCGGAGCGCGGGGAGAGCGCCACGATGCCGTGGCCGTGCGGCAGGGCGAGGGTGCGCCGGTATGCGCCGTCGCGCCACTCCTCGACGCCTGGGACGGCTGTCGCGGCGAGGTGGCCGAAGAGGTTGCTGGGGTTGAGCGGGGCGCGGAACGGCAGCCGCAGCGCGATCACGCCGGGTGTCGAGGCGGCCTTGGCACCGCGTTCGGCGCGGGTGCGCAGCTCTCCGGGGGCGAGGGCGAAGACCTCGCGGACGGTTTCGTTGAAGGTGCGGATCGAGGCGAACCCGGCGGCGAACGCCACTTCGGCCATCGGCAGCGCGGTCGTCTCGATGAGGACCCGCGCGGTCTGGGCCCGCTGGGCGCGGGCCAGGGCGAGCGGTCCGGCTCCCAGCTCGGCCAGAAGCTGGCGTTCGATCTGGCGGGCGGAGTAGCCGAGGCGGGCGGCGAGGCCGGGGACGCCCTCCCGGTCGACCACTCCGTCCTGGATGAGGCGCATGGCGCGGGCGACCGAGTCGGCTCGGGCGTTCCACTCCGGGGACCCGGGGCTGGTGTCGGGGCGGCAGCGCTTGCAGGCCCGGAACCCGGCCTGCTGGCAGGCTGCCGCGCTGGGGTAGAAGGTCATGTTCTCGACCTTGGGCGGTACGACGGGGCAGCTGGGACGGCAGTAGATCCGGGTGGTCAGGACCGCCGTGAAGAACCATCCGTCGAAGCGGGCGTCCTTGGACTGGACCGCCCGCACGCAGCGCTCGGTGTCGGTGTGCATGCTTCAAGCATCGGTCACCCGGGGAGCCGGGGCTGGCGGAAATCCGACATGGAGGTGGGGCGGGTTCCGGCGCGCGGGTGGACCGGACACCTCGGGATCCGCTGCTTCCCCCCGCCCCGGGGTCACCGTGCGGCGCGGAGGCTGCGCCAGACCGCGCGGGCGGCGTGGTGGCCGGACATGCCGTGGACGCCCGGGCCCGGCGGGGTCGCCGAGGAGCAGAGGAAGACCGCCGGATGGGCGGTGGCGTACGGGACGCGGGCGAGCTTGGGGCGGATGACGGTCTGCAGTCCGGCGAAGGCCCCGCAGGCGATGTCGCCCCCGACGTAGTTGGCGTTGTGCGCGGCGAGCTCCCTCGGTCCGGCGACCGCCCGGGCCAGGACCAGGTCACGGAAGCCGGGTGCGAAGCGCTCCAGCTGGCGCTCGATGACCTCGGTGGCATCGCCCTCCCAGCGCGCCGGTACGTGTCCGTACACCCAGAAGACGTGGTGGCCCTCGGGGGCGCGGGTGGGGTCGGCGAGGCTCGGCTGGGCGGTGATCAGGAACGGGACGCTCGGGTCGCGGCCGTCGACGGCGGCCCGGAGCGCGGCGTCGATCTCGGGGGCGGTCGGTCCGATGTGTACGGTCCCGGCGCGCCGGGCCTCCTCGGCGGTCCAGGGGACCGGGCCGGAGAGCGCGTAGTCGATCTTGAAGGTGGCGGCGCCGTAACGGTAGTGGCGGTAGGCGTTGCCGAGTCCGGCGATCCTGGCGAGGGCGGTCGGCGAGGTGTCGAAGACGTAGGCGCGGGCCGGCGGCAGCTCGTCCAGGCGCTTGACCTCGGTGCCGGTGCGGACGGTGCCGCCCTGGCTGCGCAGGTACGAGGCGAGGGCGTCGGAGATCGACTGGGAGCCGCCCCGGGGCACCGGCCAGCCGTTGGCGTGCGCGGCGAGGGCGAAGAGCAGGGCGATCCCGCCGGTGGCGAGCCCGGAGGTGGGGGCGATGGCGTGCGCGGCGAGACCGGCGACGAGTGCGCGGGCCTTCTCGTCGTGGAAGCGCCGGGAGAGCAGCGTGGCCGGCTGGAGGGCGTCGAGCCCGAAGCGCACCCAGCGGTACGGGTCGCGGGGCAGGCCGAGCCAGGGGGTGCGCAGGAAGTCCTGGGCCAGGGTCTCCCAGTGGCCGAGGTACGGGGCGACGAGCCGGCGGTACGCGCCCGCGTCCCGGGCCCCGAGCGAGGCGGCGGTCTCCCCCACCGACCGGTTGAGCACGGCGGCCGTGCCGTCCGGGAAGGGGTGGGCGAGGGCCAGGTCGGGCTGGATCCACTCCAGTCCGTGGTCCGCGAGCGGCATCCCGGCGAACGCCGGGGAGCCGATGCCGAGCGGGTGGACGGCGGAGCAGGGGTCGTGGCGGTAGCCGGGGAGGGTCAGCTCCTTGGTGCGGGCGCCGCCGCCGACGGTGTCGGCCGCCTCGAAGACCTCCACCGAGAGGCCCCGGCGGGCGAGTTCGGCGGCGGCGGTCAGCCCGTTGGGCCCGGCCCCCACGACGACTGCGTCAAGCATCGGCGACACCTTGGGGCTCCTTCGCGGGGCGGCGGGCAGGAGAACCAGGATATTCCCGCGCACGGGCGGCGTACGCGTGGGTACCCTCCGCTCCGATGACCGACTCCACCGAGAAGACCGCGTCCACCGTCGCCGCCCTGGCCGAGCGGCTCGTCCATGTGCCCGGTGTCCGCGCCGTGGCCCTGGGCGGCAGCCGGGCCCGTGGCACCCACCGCCCCGATTCGGACTGGGATCTGGGCCTCTACTACCGGGGTTCGCCCGATATCGACGCGTTGACCGCGCTCGCTTCCGAGGTGCAGGGAACACCCGCGACGGTGGAGGGACCGGGCAGTTGGGGTCCCTGGGTGAACGGGGGCGGGTGGCTGCGGATCGAGGGTGTCCCGGTCGACTGGATCCTGCGGGACCTGGACCGGGTGGAGGCGGTCTGGGCCGACTGCCGGGAGGGGCGCTACGAAGTGGGCGTGCAGCCGGGGCACCCGCTGGGGTTCTGGTCGCCCTGCTATCCGGGCGAGGTCGCTCTGGGGCGCGTACTGGCCGACCCCGCAGGGGAACTGACGGAACTTCAGAAGCAAGTGCGGCGTTATCCCGAGCCCTTGCGGCAGGCCCTGGCGGACGGGGCGTGGGAGGCGGAGTTCCTGGTGGACTCGGCGGCGAAGTCGGCCCCGGTCGGCGACACGCTGCACGTCTCCCTCTGCCTGTCGCGGGCGTTCGGGATTCTCGCCCAGGCGCTGCACGCGCACCATCGCACCTGGTGCCTCAACGAGAAGGGCGCGCTGGCCGCCGCGGCGGCGCTGCCCGGGACTCCGCACGGCTTCGCGGAGCGGGCCGCCGCCGCGCTGGCCGGCCTCGGCCCGGCCGCGGTGGAGACGGCCCGGGAGGTGGTACGGGACGTACGGGCGGTCCTGGCGCGCGGGAGGGAGTGAGACCCGCGGCGCCGCAGGGCGGTGCGGGGCGGGGCGGGGCGGGGCGGGGCGGGGCGGGGCGGGGCGGTGCGGGGCGTGCGCGGGTCCGGCGCGTCCGTCAGACGCCGGTGAGCAGCGCCTCACGGATGCGGGCGACGGTCGCCTCGTCCCGGCCGACCGCGAACGGCAGGTCGTTGTCGCCCGCCAGCCTGAACCGCGCACCGGACAGGGTGGCGTGGGAGCCGCCCGCCTCGGCGACCAGCAGCAGCCCCGCGGCGTGGTCCCAGGCGAACTCCCAGTTGAAGGCGAGCGCGTCGAGAGCGCCGCGGGCCACGGCCAGGTACTCGAGCCCGGCCGAACCGCAGGCGCGGGCGTCGATGCCCTCGGTCCGCAGACCGAGCAGAGCGCGCTTCTGCTCGTCGGTGGTGAAGTCGGGGTGGGACATCGCGACCCTCAGCACGGCGCCGGGCTCGGGCGAGCCGGACCTGAGCGGCTTCCCGTTGAGCGTGGCGCCCCGGCCGCGTACCGCGACGGCCATCTCCTGGAGCACGGGGGCGTACGTCCACGAGGCGATGAGCTCACCGTGGTGGGCGAGCGCGACGAGGGTGCAGAATCCGGCCTCGCCGCGCACGAACTGGCGGGTGCCGTCCACGGGGTCCACGATCCACACCGGGGCGTCCCCGGACAGCGCGCCGTAGACGGCCGGGTCGGCGTGCACGGCCTCCTCCCCGACCACCACCGATCCCGGCAGAATGCGGGTCAGCGCCTCGGTGAGGTGGTTCTCCGCCTCCCGGTCCGCCCTGGTGACGAGGTCGTGCGGCCCGCTCTTCTCGACGATGTCGTCGGCGGTGAGCTTGCGGTGGCGGGGCATGATCTCGGCGGCCACCGCCGCGCGTACCGCCTGCTCGACCCGCGCCACCTGTCCGACGCTCCCCTCGCCACCGGTGTCCGTGGCGTTACCGGCGTTCCGTGCGTTTGCGGCGAGAAATTCATCGATCATGTCTCCAGCTAAGCACGGTCCGGCCGACCCCCCGAAGGCGGACAGGTTTCCGGGCCGTGAAACCCCCTGTTCCGGGCGGGGGCGGCCCCTGCGGAAGGTGCCGCCCCCGCCCGGAACGGGTCAGGCTTCGAGCCTCATGTACAGCCGGGTGCCCTGCGGCCGGTAGCCGAGCCGCTCGTACACGCGGCGTGAGCCCTCGCCGGAGAACTCCAGCCAGACCGACTCGGCCCCGCGGTCGAACATCGACCCGGTGAGCGCGCCGGTGACCGCACCGGCGATGCCCCTGCCCCGGAAGGCGGGGCGGGTACCGACGCCGGCGAGTTCCGCGGTACCCACCGCGGGTGCGGAACAGGAGGCGGCGCCCGCGCAGGTCCCGTCGGGTGCCCGGACGAAGCGGACGCCCCCGCCGCTCTCCTGCGTGCGCCGGAGACGGGCCACTCCCTGGGCGGAGGAGACGTGGACTCCCTCGAAGGACTCGGACAGGGCGGCGTCGACGGCCGCGTACTCCTCGTCCGACTCCGGCGTCCGCACGAGGAGGGCCGGGCGCTCCTCGTCCGTGCCGCCCGCGTCCGGGACGGGCGACGGGATCAGGGTGGCGGGGGTGCAGACCAGGTAGGTGTGCGTTTCCTCGACGGTGAATCCGGCGGTCCGCAGTGCCGCCTCCACGTCGGGGGCCGCCTCCGGCGCGTACTCCAGGCGCGGCAGCAGACCGCGCACGCGGAACGCTTCGATCAGGGAGCGCACGTCGTCGCCCGTCGGCCGGGCGCCGGGCAGCGGGGTGGCGTAGTTGATGAACGGACTGGGCGTGGCGGGATCGAATCCCGCGACGAACCCACCGGTCTCCACGACGTCGGGACGGCGACGGAGGTTGGCGACGGCGAAGTTCTGGACGTTGGTGTCCACGATGTGGGTGACCTCACGAAGGTGACAGGGCGGGAGCGCGCACCGCACAGCCCGTGACGGGCGTGCGGACCTCGCGCGTGCTGGTGTGTCGTGCCTGCTCCGGGCAGGGAGAGGCGGCGGTGCGCTGGGCACCGCCTCGTGGGACCGCCGCGCCGTGTGGCGTGGTACCGGCCGACAGGTGCCGCCGAGGCTGACCTGTCAGTACCGACGACGGCCGCTGAGGGACGTCGTGGACAATAGACTCAATCCTTCGTGATCCGTCCGTACGGATCCGGAGGGACCCGTACACCGCAGAGGGCGCGGCAAGCGTGTCACGGCGCCCGCGCGGCGGGCAAGCGATTTCCCGGGACCTGCGGCGGCCCGCCGGTTCCGGGGAGCCCTCACCTCCGCCGGTTGGCGTCATCGGCGGAGTCCGTCCTACGGTCGAGGGGTCGGCGAACCCCGGCAAATCCACGGAACAACCCCACGACCCCGGAGATGTGCGACATGGCGAAGATCCTGTTTGTGGTGACGGGCGCGGACCACTGGACCCTGGCGGACGGCAGCAAACACCCCACCGGCTTCTGGGCCGAGGAGGCCGCCGCCCCGTACGAGGCGTTCAAAGCGGCGGGTCACGACGTCGTCGTCGCCACCCCGGGCGGGGTGGAGCCCACCGTGGACCGGGCGAGCCTGGCCCCGGACGTCAACGGAGGCCAGGAGAACGCCGACCGGATCGCCACGACGCTGGACGGCATGGACGAGCTGCGTACCCCGCTGGCCCTGGACGACGTCCGGCTGGACGAGTACGACGCGGTGTTCTACCCCGGTGGCCACGGGCCCATGGAGGACCTCGCCGTCGACGGGGTTTCCGGCGAGCTCCTCACCCGCGCACTGGATTCGGGCAAGCCGCTGGGCGTGGTGTGCCATGCCCCGGCCGCCCTGCTCGCCGCGAAGCGCCCGGACGGCTCCCCCACCTTCGCGGGGTACCGGCTGACCGGTTTCACCAACGCGGAGGAGACCCAGGCGGGCTTCGCGGACAAGGCGCGCTGGCTGCTCCAGGACCGGCTGGTGGAGCTGGGCGCGGACTTCCGGGAGAGCGACCCGTGGGCGCCGTACGTGATCACCGACCGCAACCTGATTACCGGTCAGAATCCGGCGTCCTCGGCCCCGTTGGCCGCCGAGATGGTCAAGAGGCTGGACGGATGACCCCGTTCGGCCCTTCGCGGTCCGCCCGTCCGGCTCTCGCCGGAACGCCGGCCCGGGTCAGTACCAGTCGCGACGGGCGGGCGGCTCACTGAGTTCGAGGATCACGTCGCCCGCTTCCGGCTCTTCGGCGGGGAGCGGGCGCACCCGGGCGCCGACCTCCACCAGATGCGGGGCGGCCCCCACGACCTGGCAGCGGAAGACGAACCCTTCCGGGAACCGGACCAGGGACTCGTTGCGGGCGTCTTCGGTGTAGCGGTGGACGACTGCGGTCCGCACGACGACTCCGTCTCCGGAGCTGCGCTCCGGGGTGAAGTCGCTCGACGCGCAGACCGGGCAGAGCAGCCTCCGGAAGGAGGCCGTACCGCACCAGCGGCAGCGCTGGAAGGGCAGCCCCGTTTCCTCGGCCACCTTGTGCACGGTGCCACTTGCTGACGGGAACATGTCGGGACCCCCTGCGCTCGGCTCGGACGCGCCACACCACGGCAGCGGCGGCGCGTCCGCACCATATGGCACTCAGTGCCTAGCCGTAAAGACACTGAGTGCCGATTGGTGCATTCAACTTTCCCCGACGGCCGCCTCTATCTGCTGGACGACCCTCCACATCGGCGTCCCGCGCTGCGCGACCATGACGATCACGTCCCGCGCGGGCCCCTCCGTACCGTCGCCCGGACCGCGGTCCGGACCGTCCGCTCCGACGAGGGCCGGCCCGATGCGCCCCGCGGGTCCGGCCCGGGTCGACCAGACTTCGCGTACCACGTCGAGGGCATTGTCGACGGCCGCCCAGGCATCCCCCTCGCCCCCCGAACGCAGCCAGAGGCGGAGGCCGTTGTTGTGCGCCGCCGCGATCGAGGCGGCGGCCACCTCGGCCCGCAGCACACCGTCCGGCAGGTCGCGGAAGGCGTGCCGCAGGTAGCCCGCGAAGGTCCGCTCGTACCGCCGCACCACCGAGAGTTCGTAGCTCCGCAGACCCGGCACCTCCCGGGTCAACCGGTAGCGCTGGACCGAGAATTCGGGCTTCGCCGCATACATGTTCAGTACGATCCGCACCGCTTCGCAGACCGTGCCGATGGGGTCGTCGGCGTCCTTGCCGTCCGCGATCTCCACGGCTTCGGCTGCGGCGAGGAAGGCCGTCGTCTCGGCGAGGCAGCTCTCGTGGTCGGGGAAGACCACGTCCTCCTTCGAGGGGAAGTAGCGGAAGAACGAGCGCCGTCCGACCCCGGCGCGCGCCACGATGTCGTCCACCGTGGTCCGTTCGAAGCCCTTCTCCACGAAGAGCTCGAACGCCGCCTCGGCGAGCCCCTCCCGCATGGGAGCCTTCTTCGCTGGTCTGCGCGCATCGGTCATGCCGCGCAACGTAGCACCGGACACCCCGATCTGGCACTGCGTACCTTTACAGAGGGTACTGAGTGCCATAATCTCGGCACTACGAACCACCACCAGGTAGGAGAGCCGGCGTGAGCTTGAGGATCGTTGTCTGTGTGAAGTACGTGCCCGACGCGACCGGTGACCGGGGGTTCGCCGATGATCTGACGGTGGACCGTGAGGACGTGGACGGTCTGTTGTCGGAGCTGGACGAGTACGCGGTCGAGCAGGCGTTGCGTATCGCGGAGTCGGCGGACGAGGCGGAGGTCACCGTGGTGACGGTGGGTCCGGAGGACGCGAAGGACGCGTTGCGCAAGGCGTTGTCGATGGGTGCGGACAAGGCGGTGCACGTCGAGGACGATTCTCTGCACGGCAGTGATGTGATGGGGACGTCGCTGGTGCTGGCGAAGGCGGTCGAGAAGACGGGCTTCGATCTGGTGGTCTGCGGGATGGCGTCGACGGACGGGACGATGGGGGTGCTGCCGGCGGTGCTGGCGGAGCGTCTGGGTGTGCCGCAGGTGACGCTGTTGTCGGAGGTGTCGGTGTCGGGTGGCACGGTGACCGGGCGGCGTGACGGCGACTCGGCGTCGGAGGAGCTTTCGGCGTCGTTGCCGGCGGTGGTGTCGGTGACCGACCAGTCGGGCGAGGCACGGTACCCGTCGTTCAAGGGGATCATGGCGGCGAAGAAGAAGCCGGTCGAGGCGCTGGACCTGGACGATCTGGAGATCGACGCGGACGAGGTCGGTCTGGCGGGTGCGTGGACGGTCGTCGACGCGGCGGTGGAGCGTCCGGCGCGTACCGCGGGCACGATCGTGAAGGACGAGGGTGAGGGCGGGAAGAAGCTCGCCGAGTTCCTCGTGGGGCAGAAGTTCATCTGATCCCCTGCGGCGTCGCGTCGCGGTGTTGTCCCGGGCACGGGCCGGTCGGCCCCCTGCCTTCTCCCCTTTGATCTCTGGTTTCGCAGGAAGTGGATGTTCCATGGCTGAGGTTCTGGTTGTTGTCGATCACGTGGACGGTGCGGTGCGCAAGCCCACGCTGGAGCTGCTGACGCTGGCGCGGCGGATCGGTGATCCGGTGGCGGTGGCGTTGGGTGCGGGTGCGTCGGGCACGGCGGGTGTGCTGGGTGAGCACGGTGCGGTGCGGGTGCTGACGTCGGAGGCTTCGGAGTTCGCGGAGTTCCTGGTGGTGCCGAAGGTCGACGCGCTGCAGGCGGCGGTGGCGGCGGTGTCGCCGGTGGCGGTGCTGGTGCCGTCGTCGGCGGAGGGCAAGGAGGTCGCGGCGCGTCTGGCGGTGCGGATCGGTTCGGGGATCATCACGGACGCGGTGGATCTGGAGGCGGGTGAGTCGGGTCCGGTGGCGACGCAGTCGGCGTTCGCGGCGTCGTTCTCGGTGAAGTCGCGGGTCTCGCGCGGGGTTGCGGTGATCACGGTGAAGCCGAACTCGGCTCCGGTGGAGCCGGTGGCCGCGGCGGGTGCGGTGGAGGAACTGGTCGTGGAGTTCTCGGCGGCCGCGTCGGGGACGAAGGTGCTGTCGCGGACGCCGCGTGCGTCGTCGGGGCGTCCGGAGCTGACCGAGGCCGCGATCGTGGTCTCGGGTGGCCGGGGTGTCAACGGTGCGGAGAACTTCGCGGTGATCGAGGCGCTCGCGGACTCGCTGGGTGCGGCGGTCGGCGCGTCGCGGGCCGCGGTCGACGCGGGCTGGTACCCGCACACCAACCAGGTCGGTCAGACCGGCAAGTCCGTCTCCCCGCAGTTGTACATCGCGTCGGGGATCTCGGGTGCGATCCAGCACCGGGCCGGGATGCAGACCTCGAAGACGATCGTCGCGGTCAACAAGGACGCCGAGGCCCCGATCTTCGAGCTCGCCGACTACGGCGTCGTCGGCGACCTCTTCGACGTCGTGCCCCAGCTCACCGAAGAGATCAACGCCCGCAAGGGCTGAACACCCCCTTCCCCGCGACGCGCTCGCGGGGAAGAGGTGAGCGGCCGCGGGCCGGGACCGGGCGGGACACCCCGCACGACCCCGGCCCGCGGCCGCTCACCGTTGTCCGGACCCCACGGCCGACGCCTTCACTCCGCGGCGGACGAACCGGCTCCGAGATGCGCGGATCTGTCGGGCTTCCGATCCTGGCGCACCTCCTCCTCCGTCCCGTCCACGTCCTTCGGGAGCACCCGCAACCCTGGCGCGAGCACCAGGGTCACCGCGACGGAGACGGCCGCCATGGCCGTCATCGCCGTGGCCGGCGAGGTGAGTTCGGCAGCCGTACCGGCGAGGAGGGCGCCCACACCCTGCAGGGTGAGCAGGCCGGAGGAGTGCAGGCCGAGCGCCTGGCCGCTCAGCTCGTCGGGCGTCAGCCGCATCAGCCGTTCCTGGAGCAGGAGGCTCGCCGCGAAGCCGACGGACGCCAGAGTGACGGCCACCAGCGCGACGGGGAGTCCCGGTTCCAGGATGAACATCAGATAGGGGGCGGCGAGGACCAACCGCAGTGGGGCGCCCAGGCGTTCGCGCCACCACGGTGGAAGGAAGCGCCCCACGAGCGTGTCGCCCGCGAGCATGCCGAGGGCGGCGCAGGCGAAGAGAGCACCCGCGTGTTCGGGGTCGTAGGAGAGGTAGAGGGACTCGCACCCCGCGATGAGGCCGTTCGGTACCCACAGTGCCAGGTAGACGTAGCGGCGGGGCACGGAAGCCCACAGACGGGCGTTGACGCGCCAGGTGGCGGCGATCGACGGACGGCCGGTGGCACGGGGCGGCCGGTCGGTGAGGCCGAGGCGGGTCACCGTCGCGGCGGCCACGTACAGCAGCGCACCGACGAGCAGCGCACCACGCGCCGTGAGTAGGGTGACGAGGACGCCGCCGAGTGCGTAGCCGACGATCTGCAGGGTGCCGACGGCCATGTTGAGAACCGAACGGCCCAGCAGATAGCCGTCCTTGGTGAGGATCTCGTTGAGCAGGCCGAAGCGGATTCCCCCACCCGCGGAGGAGATCAGTCCTTGGGCCGCCAGGACGGTGAAGAGCGCCCACAGCGGAAAGCCGGGGACCGCCTGGACGGCGGCGGCCACCGCGAAACTCAGGGCGAGGCCCGTCATGGCTCCGCGTGGGCGCAGCCGGTCGGCGGCCGACAGCAGGGTGGCCGCGCCGACGACCTGGGCGAGAGAGGGTCCGAACATCGCCAGAGCGGAGAGCAGCGGGGAGCCGGTGGCGGAGTGGACCAGGGTGCCCAGCGCCAGCCCGCTCACCGTGGACGCGGCCACCGACAGTGCGCCGGAGAGGAAGAACGGGGTGAACTCCGGTGTACGGAATACTTCTTGATAGGTGCGCATGACCGGGAGTGTCCGAGGGGCCGCTGCGGCGCCGCCAATCTTTCGCGTGGAGGCTGAACAATGGGGCTCTGGCTGCTCGACACGGACACCTTGGCCCGCAGCCGGTTCGTGATCTCCCCCTTGGCCGAAACCGTCGCCACACTCTTCGGCCTCGAGGATGCCGTCGCCACCCACCCGGCCCAGCAGCGGTGGCTGGATGTCCACGTGCCCGCCTACCGCGAGCGGGCGGGCCGGGACCCGGTGGCGGCTGCCGTGATGCGGGCCGGGTACGGCCACGGCTGGATCGCCGACTTCCTCATTCCGGCGCCGGTGGGCGAGGGGACCCCGCGCATCGACGAGGAACTGCACCGCGTCCGGACCACCCCGGCCGCGTCCGCCCGCGCCGACCTGGTGACCGCCCTGGGCGGCAAGCCGCTCCCGCCCGTACTCCACCGTGACGACCTCCCCGAACGCACGGCCGACCTGCTGGAGTGGGTGTGGACCCACGTCGTCCTCCCGGAATGGGAGCGGCGGCGCCGCGTCCTGGAAGCCGATGTCGTCGCCCGTACGAAGCAGTTGAGCGACGGCGGCTGGGCCGAGGCTCTCGACAACCTGCGCCCCCGCACCCGCTGGCTGGGCGAGGGCCGGCTGCAGGTCAACGCCCATGCCCATCCGCCCCGCAGCATTGCCGGCGCACAGCTCCTGCTGGTCCCCGTCACTCCGCGCAGCGGCTGGGTCACCTGGGACGAGCCGCACCGGTATGCCGTGGTGTATCCGTGCTCGGGCGTGCTGACCGGCCAGGAGGACCGTCCGGCGCCCGACGCGCTCCGTGCCCTGCTCGGTCCGCACCGGGCCAGGGCACTCACCCTCCTGAGCACTCCCCTGAGCACCAGCCAGCTGGTGGCACTGACCGGTCTGGCGCTGGGCTCGGTGGGAAGGCATCTGAAGGTGCTGCTGAACGCGGGGCTCGTCCGTCGGCGGCGTGCGGGGCGGTCGGTGCTGTACTACCGCACCGGGGCGGGAGACCAGTTGGTCGAAGCTGCCCGGGACGTCCGGCCGGTGGGGTGAGGCCGGGTCCTGCACAGCTCCCCCGCACGCGGCTGGACCGGCATGGGGATGTGCGAGGTCGGCGACCTCTGACCGTGACACCCTCCCGGACGCACCTGCGGGCGCTCAGGCTTCTCCCCCGTCGGGGAAAGCCATGCCCGGGGCGCCCGCGGACTTCCGGACGTGGGCTCCGGGGCCTGGCACGCCCCTGGCACGCAGGCAGTCCTGCCCCCGTGACTCTGATTTCCCCTGCGCCTTCGCATGCCGCGAAGACGGTCGCCGCAGAGCTCGGCAGGCGACGGAGACCGCCGCCTGCCGGGCTCTCTCGATCTCATTCCACGGTGAACTTCTGGGCGTCGGCGCCGTTGCAGTCCCATATCTGGAGCCGCGTGCCGTTGGCGGTGGCGCCGTCGGGCGAGTCGACGCACCGGCCGCTCGTCGGGTTGGACAGCGAGCCGTTGGAGTTGGCCACCCAGTTCTGGTAGCCGCCGCCGTTGCAGGTGGCGAGCTGGAGCTTCGTACCGGCGGCGCTGTTGCCGCCGGCGATGTCGAGGCACTTGCCCAGCGTCCGCAGGGTCTGGCCGCTCCAGGTCCAGTGCTGGTCCTGGGCCGCCGACTGGCAGTCCCAGAGCTGGACCGCGGTGCCGTCGCCGCCGTTGTCGTCACCGGCCACGTCCACGCACTTGCCACCCGGGCCGGTGATCGTCCGTCCGCTCGTCGAACCGGAGCCGGGTGCCTTGTTGTAGACGGCGACCGAGTCGATGATCAGCTTGCCGCCGGAGACCATGGCCGCGTTCGGGCCACCGCCGAAGGCGTCCGGGAAGCCGCCGCCGATCGCCAGGTCGTAGATGATGTAGAAGGGGTGGTCGATCGCGTCGGCCCAGGTCGTCGCGTCGACCTGGTTGGCGTTGACGGTGAAGAAGTTGTTGCCGTCGAGGTAGAAGCGGACCTGCTCCGGCGACGTCGAGCGGTCGATCTCCACGGCGTAGTCGTGGAATCCGGTCTGGCAGCCCGAACAGGCGTGCTCGCCCGAGGTGATGCCGGTCCCCTCGTTGCACGGGCCGCCCGGGCTGACACCGCAGTGGATCGCGGCGAAGTTGGAGTTGCGGCCGTTGATGTTCTCCAGGATGTCGATCTCGCCGGACTTCGGCCAGGTGACGCCGGAGCGCAGCGGTGCGCCGAGCATCCAGAACGCCGGCCAGTAGCCGGCCCCGTTGGCGGTGGTGACGTTGGGCTGCTGGAGGACGGACTCCATGCGGACGACTCCGCCCGCCGGGGCGCCGAAGGTGGCCGCCTGGGTCTCCACCCGGCCGGAGGTCCATCCGGCCCTCGGGTCGGAGCCGGAGTGCAGCGCCTGGAGCACCAGATGGCTCTGGCCGTCGTAGTAGACGTTCGAGGTGCTGTTGGTCATGGTCTCGATCTCACCGGTACCGAAGTTGCTGCCCGGTCCGGTGTCGTACTTCCACAGGCTCTGGTCGATGCCGGTGCCGGACGCGCCGTTGAAGTCGTCACTCCAGGTGAGGGTGAAACCCGAAGGCGGCGCGGGCACCGACGCCTCCGCGCTCGCCGTCCCGCCGACGGTGGCCGCCACGGTGAGCGCGACGACGGGAAGCAGTCTCAGTGCCTTCGTCCACCCGCCACGCTGCGACCGAGCCCAGTTCACATGCATAGGTACGACCTCCGAGGAAAAGGTGCTGCCACGGGTTCGCCACGCCGCCGGTGACGGGGCATCGCCGGGTGCGGGGTGCTGGACGCGTTCGGCCCGCCGGCAGGCCCGACACCCGGAAATGTCATGTACGCAGCTTGTCGATCAACGTGACGTACGACAAGACAGCTGACACGTCTTCCTCACGAAGCACTCGCGTCTCTTCCGCCTCGTGTTCCCACACGTCGTTCCGGCGGCCCCTGCCCGGCGGGCGGCGCGAGCGCCCTCCGGAGAGGCCGCCCAGTGCCGCACGCGGACGGGCCGGGGCGGACCTCCCGCACAGTGAGGTCCACCCCGGCCCGTCGTGAGCGAGAGGCCGGCCACCCAAGGCGCCCCCTCGCTCAGCCTGCCGCCACCGGCTCCGGCGGGGTGATGCCGTACCCGGCGGCGCGCTCGATGAGGTCGCGCCAGACCTTCGGGGCCACTGGCAGGCCCTTCTCGGCGCGCTCGGCGGCCAGGGCCGCGCTCCGCTCGCCCGGGTAGAACACCCCGGAGGCGTCGTCGGCCCGGGGCAGTCCCTTGAGGGTGGTCAGCGTGGAGTCCACGGCGGCGGTGAAGGCCGCCGGGTCACCGAAGGCCGCCGGGTCCAGGGCGATGAGCAGCGCGTTCTGACGGTGCTTGCGCCCCTTCGGGTCGTCCGAGTGGAAGGAGGCGAAGATCGGTGCGCCGACGAGCACGCTGGTGAGCAGTTCGAAGGCGATCGACATGCCGGAGCCCTTGGCGCCGCCCAACGGCAGTGGCATGACCGCCTGTTCGGGGTCGGTGGTGGGGGTGCCGTCGGCGGTGGCCGCCGCTCCCTCGGGCAGCGGGGTACCACTCGCCTTGGCCTGGCGGATCTTGCCGAGGGCGATGGTGGCGGTGGCCATGTCGAGGACGAGCGGCGCGTGGGCGTCGGCCGGTACGGCGATGGCGAGCGGGCTGGTGGCGACGGCCGCGCCCTTGACCCCGGTGTAGCCCATGTTGGGCATGCCGGAGACGAACCCGATTCCGATGAGGCCCTGTTCGGCGATCTTCGACACGTAGTAGCCGATGGCCCCGGTGTGCACGGTGCGGCGGACGGCCACGGCGGCGATGCCGTTCGTACGGGCCCGGGTCACCGCTTCGCCGGCGGCGGCGGTGAGGGCGACCGGGCCGGGCGCGTGGTCGGCGTCGATGACCGTGGCGGCCGGCGTCGAGGACTCGACGGTGAGCTCGGCCTTGGCGTTGGCGATGCCTTTGGCCAGCAGGTCGAGGTAGGCGGGGACGCGGGCGACGCCGTGCGAGTCGACGCCGCGCAGCGCGGCCCAGACGAAGACGTCCGCGGTGGTGCGGGCGGCTTCGGCGTCCAGGCCGCCCTTCTCCAGGAGGGCGGCGGAGAAGGTGCGCAGGTCCTCGGCGGGGACCAGGACCTTGCCGGGCTTGGGGGCGGGGTGGTCGGTCATGGTGGCGGTACCTCCTGGTTCAGCGGGTGACGAGTACGTCGACGACGGCGGTGGTCCCGTCCGCGACGGCCTTGAGCGCGCGCTCCAGCGCGGGCTCAAGCGCGTCGGTGGTGTCGACGGTCTCGGTGTGCATCCCGAACGGCTCGGCGAACGCGGCGAGCCGGGGCAGCCGGTGCAGGTCGGTTCCGAGCCATTCACCGGTCTCGGCGGCTGCGCCCTCGGGGTAGAACCTGCGGTGGTTGAGGTTCATCGACTTGTAGACGCGGTTGTTGAACACCACGATGAGCACAGGCAGTTGGTACGTCTTCGCCGCGTCGTACGACTGGATCACCGGGTTGTAGGTGAACGCGCCGTCGCCGACGGTGAGGACCACCGGCTTGTCATCGGCGGCGAGTTTGACACCGAGGGCGACCGCGATGCCCTGTCCGAGTCCGCCCTGTACGTAGAAGTACGAGTCGGGGTCGGAGGTCAGCAGGTGCCGCTTCACCGTCTTGCTGTGGGTGATGGTCTCGTCGACGACGATCCCGCCGGTCCCGTCGAGGAGCCGGCGCAGGGTGGCGGCGACCAGGACCGGGTCCACCCCTTCGCTCTCCCGTGCCTTCGCCTCGGCGGCCGTGATCGCGGCCCGCTCGGTGGCGTACCGCTCCTCCTGCGCGGCGCGGCGCAGGGCGACGGCGGCGCGCTGATCCTCCGTGAAGTCCTTCGCCCGCTTGGTCAGTTGGCGCAGGGTGTTGGCGACGTTGCCTTCGAGGTACGCGTCGGCGAAGAGCACCTGGTAGACGATGTGCGGTCGCTGCGGTACCTCGTCGATGACGACGATCGTCGCCTTCGAGGGGCGGCGGCTCGGCGGGTAGAAGGGGACGCGGCAGTTGACCAGGAGGATCAGGTCGGCCTCGTCCATCCAGGGGCCGATGTCGCTGCCGGCGTGCAGCGGGTGGTTGCGCGGGAAGTTGCCGCAGACCGCCGAATCGGGTTCGACCACCGGGATGTTCCACGCCTCGGCGAAGGCGAGGAGTGCCTCGAAGCCGCCCGCCTCCCGGCCGGCCGTCTCGGTGACGATCACCGGGTTCTTCGCCTCGCGGATCAACTGGGCGACGGGGTCGACCTCTTCGGGCGAGCTGTGGGTGGAGCCGGGTGCGACGATCGGTTTGGCCCCTCGGCCGTCCCACTCCTCCAGGAGGATCTCCAGGGGGATGTTGAGGTAGGCCGGGCCGGCAGGTGCCCGCCAGGAGAGTTCCGCCGCCCGGGCGATCATGGTGGGCAGGGTGTGCACGCTGGCGGCCTCGGTGGCCCACTTCGTGAAGGGCTGGGCCACTCCGTGCGGGCCGCCCACGATCGAGAGGTTGCGGTACCACTGGCCGCCCGGGTCCTGCCCGGGGCCGTCGCCGTAGGTGCTGGACTCCGAGGAGGTGACGACCATGGGGACGCCGGCGAGCAGCGCCCCGTGGATCGCCATGGAGCCTTGGAGCAGGCCGGGGGCCGCGTGCAGCAGGACTCCCTGCGGGCGGCGGGTGACGAGGCCGTAGCCGGTGGCCATGCCGACCGCGACCGTCTCGTGGGTGAGGTCGAGGTAGCGGGGGGCCGGGTCACCGTCTCGGTGACGCCGGGCCAGTGACTCCCACACCGGGGCCCATTCGGACCCCGATGAGCAGAAGAGGTAATCGGCGCCGACGGCGTTGAAGGCGGAGACGACGGCGTCACCGCCGTCGACGCCTGGCGTGTTCTTACTGTCCGTCATCTCAGGTGTTCCCTCAGCCCTCGACCGGCCAGCCGAGGACCTCGCTGATGCCGCGGCCCATCATCCACTCAAGCTCCTCGGGGGTGAAATCCCAGTGCTTGGTGAACTGCTCGATGGTGTCGGTGTAGGTGATGCCGTGGCCGAGCAGGCGGGTGATGTCGGTGCCGTAGAAGCAGCGCTGCGGCCCCATCTTGTCGACCATCTCGCGGACGTACTTCTCGATGTTCTTGTTCGGGAAGGGCTCGGTGGAGTAGCCGGGCAGGGCCGAGACCTTGACGTAGATGTTGGGGTGCTGGGCGAGGTCGGCGGTCTCGGAGACCCAGTAGCCGATGGCGTCGTCGACGCAGCGGGCCATGATGCCCATGTGGTCGATGATGATCTTCAGCTCGGGGTGCTTGGCGGCGATCTGGCCGAGCTCCCGCTTCCAGATGGGCGCGTGGACCATCGTGGGGACGCGGAGCTCCTCGGCGATCGGCCAGTACCAGTCGTTGGTGCCGTCGATCATCCAGTTGCGGTCCTGCGGCCGGTGGAAGGTGAGGCGGGTGCCCTTGATGTGCGGGTTCTGCGCGAAGTCCCGCAGCATGGCCGTGCCCTCGACCTCGTTGTCCTGGGGGACACGGGCCATGATGCCGAAGCGGTCCGGGTGGGCCTCACAGGCTTCGAGGGCGTAGTCGATGCGGTTGCCCTCCCAGGACGGCGGGAGGATGAGGGCGCGGTTGACGCCGGCCTCGTCCATCAGCTCCAGGGCCTCTTCGTAGCTGAAGGCCTCTTCGCGGTGGCCGTTCAGGCGGATGCGCTCGCGGGCTCCGGGGACCCAGGGGCGGTCCGGGGCCTCTTCCTTCCAGATGTGGATCTGGGTGTCGACGACGAACATGGGGAACCTCTTCCGTTGCGGGGTGGGGTGGTGTGCGTCAGACGTTAGAGCTGGTGGGGGCGTTTGCTAAGACCCCGGGGGCGCAAGCAGTTGTTGCGCGGAACGGCAGGTCACGCCGGGGCGAACACGGCCTCGGCGATGTGCTCGGCGATGGCCATGGAGGCCGTGGCGGCCGGGGAGGGGGCGTTGCGTACGGCGGTGACGCGGCCGATCCGGTGGATGCGGAAGTCGTCCACGAGCGTGCCGTCCGGGTCGAGCGCCTGGGCGCGTACGCCGGCTCCCCCGCGGACTACGTCCCCGGGCCCGATGCCGGGGACGTACGCCCCCGCGTCCTTCATGAAGGCCTTGGTGGAGAACGAGCCGCGGTACTCCTTGATGCCCGTCCGCCAGTGCTGGGCGGCCATGCGCCAGGCCCCGGGGTAGGCGGCGAGCTGCGCCAGGTCCTTCACGGAGAACGTGGAGAGCTTGTAGCCCTCCCTGGCCAGCGCCAGGACGGCGTTGGGGCCGATCTCCACCGAGCCGTCGACCCGGGGGGTGAAGTGCACCCCGAGGAAGGGGTAGCGCGGATCGGGTACGGGGTAGACGAGGCCGCGTACCAGACCGGCCCGCTCCGGTCGCAGCAGCATGTACTCGCCCCGGAAGGGGACGATCCTGGGTGCCTTCTCGTCCTGGGCGAGCTTCGCGACGGCGTCGGACTGGAGGCCCGCGCAGAGGATCAGCCGGTCGACGCGTACGCGTTCCTCGCCCGAGGCCACCTCGATGCCCCCGGGCACCTCGGTGAGCGAGTCCACCGCGAAACCCAGTCGTACCTGACCGCCGGCGGTCTCGATGTCCTCGGCGAACTGCCGGGCGATCGCCGGGTAGTCGGTGATCGCGGTGCGGGGCGAGTGGAGGGCCGCGATGCCGCCGGCGTGCGGCTCGATCTCCTTGATCTCGTCCTTCGAGATCTTCCGCAGGTCGGGCACGTGGTTGTTCTTGGCGCGGTCGTACAGGCCCTCCATACGGCCGAGTTCGTCCTCGCGCACCGCCATGACGAGCTTGCCGATCTCCTGGTACGGCAGCTTCCTCTCCTGGCAGTACTCGCGCAGCAGGGACACGCCCCGTACGCACAGGTCGGCCTTGAGGCTGCCCGGGGCGTAGTAGATGCCTGCGTGCACCACGCCCGAGTTGTGTCCGGTCTGGTGGACCGCGACCTGCCGTTCCTTCTCGAAGACCACCACGCGGGTGCCCGGGCGGCGCAGCGCGATCTCGCGGCCCGTCGCCAGACCCACGATGCCGGCTCCGACGATGCCGACCGTTTCGTCGGTCATCGGCATCCTCCTTTCTTGCTGATGACGCTGGGTGGAGCTCGATGATGCCGGGTGACGGTGCGTCAGGCACCGAAGTGGAAGGCCACGGTCTTGACGCGGGTGTAGAAGCGCAGCGCTTCGGTGCCCTGCTCCTTGAACGCGGAGCCCGAGTCGCGGAAACCGCCGAAGGGGTGGTGCACGTCCCAGCCGGTGGTCGTGGTGTTGACGGCCACCTGTCCGCAGTCGGCCTCCTCGGCGAAGCGGTGGGCGGCGCGCAGGTCGCTGGTGAAGAGGGCGGCGGCGAGTCCGAAGTCGGAGTCGTTGACCTCCTCGACGGCCTCGTCGTAACCGTCGACGGCGCGGACGACGACGACCGGACCGAAGACCTCCTCGCGCCAGACGGCCATCTCGCGGGTCACGTCCGCGAGGACGGTCGGCAGGACCCAGCAACCGTGGGCGTACGCCTCGTCCTTCGGGGTGTCGCCGCCCACGAGGACGGTCGCCCCTTCCTGGACCGCGCGTGCGATGTCGGCGAGGACGCCGGCGCGCTGACCGGTGGAGACGAGCGGGCCGACGGAGAGGGTGTCCGCCTCCCGGGAACCGAGTCCCAGCGCGGCGACGGCGTCCAGCAGCAGCCCGGTGAACTCCTCGTACACGGACCTCTCGACCAGGACGCGGCTGGTGGCGGTGCAGCGCTGGCCGGTCTGCCCGAACCCGGCGGCGACCACCGCCTTGACGGCGGCCGTCAGGTCGGCGTCGGCGAGGACCACGGTGGCGTTCTTGCCGCCCAGCTCGCCCTGGAAGCGGACGTTGCGGTCGGCGAGCGAGCTGCGGATGGACTCGCCCACGGAGTTGGACCCGGTGAAGGTGACGGCGGCGATGCGCGGGTCCGCCAGCAGCGGGGCGGAGATCTTCCCGCCCCGGCCGGTGACCACGCCGAGCACCCCGGCGGGCAGGCCGGCGTCGTGCAGGGCGCGGGCCAGGTGGAGGCCGGACATCGGGGTCTCGGAGGCAGGCTTGAGGACGACCGCGTTGCCGGAGGCGAGGGCGGGTGCCAGCTTGCGGGCCGGGGTCAGCAGCGGGTCGTTCCACGGGGTGATCGCGAGGACGATGCCGAGGGGCTCGTGGTGGAAGCTGGTACGCGTCCCGGGCCGGGCGTCGTGGACGAGCGTGCCGTAACCGGTGCGGGCGAGAGAGGCGTAGTACTCGAAGAAGTCCGCGGCCTTCTGGACTTCGCCGCTCGCCTCCTGGAGGGTCTTGCCGTTCTCGGTGACCACCGCGTCGGCGATCTCGGCGGCCCGCTCCCGCAGCAGCCTGGCCGTCTCGTGGAACACCCGGGCCCGCTCGAAGGGGCTGGTGCGCCGCCAGAGCGCGAACCCCTTCTCCGCCTCGTCGTACGCCCGGGTGACCTCCTCGGCGTCGAGCGCGGGTACCCGGGCGACCGGGGTACGGGTGTCGGACGGGTCGTGGACCTCCAGCCATTCGCCGGCCGCCACCCACTGTCCGCCGAGAAGGGTTTCCATGGTGCGCATCTGGATCATTGCTCCCGTTCGACCGCGGCTGCGCGCGGTGTACAGATGAAACGGCGTGGTCGTCACGACAACACAGGAAGTCCGCGGGGGTGACCAGGCCCGCGGCGGCAGACATTGCTTGCACGTCACGCACGGGCCCACGCGCGTGGATCGTGCTGGAATCGGCACCGTTGAAGGCCGTGACGGAAGCCCTGACGAAGAAGGAGGCCGCACCATGGCATTCGCCGTGATCGCCCACTACAGCTGTGACCCCGCCGACGAGGACACGGTGCGTGCCGCGCTGCTGAAGATGCGCGGGCACACGCTGACCGAGCCGGGGAACCTCGGCTACGAGGTGCACGCGGAGGTGGACCGGCCGGGCGGGTTCGTGCTGTACGAGCGCTACGCCGACCGGGCCGGCTTCGACGCCCACGCGGCGGCGGACTACTTCGACGAGCTGATCGTCAGGACGGTGCGCCCGCTGCTGACCGACCGCGCGGTGACCTTCGCCCAGGTGCTGTGACCGGCGCCGGTGCGTGGATGTGCGGTACGGCGGTGGGGGCCGGGACCCGCGGGTGTCCCGGCCCCCACCGCCGTACGCGGATCAGAACTCGTTGCCCCAGCAGTAGCGGGCGAGGGTCTCCACCTGGACCAGCTTGCCGTGCTGGTCCTCGGCGCCGAGCAGCGGGCGGGCGGCCACGTCGGCGAAGCCCCGGGAGGGCGAGAGCGCCATGTCCTCAAGGTCCTTGACCTCGGCGGCCGCGTCGATGCGGGCCATCACCTCGTCGATCTCCTCCATCGCCGCGGTGGTCGCGTCCACCGCTCCGAGGCAGGCGTCGCGGTCCTCGGGGAGGGCGCGCAGCAGATCGAGTTCGGCGTCGGTGCCCCGGTCGAGGGGCAGCACCCAGCGGTCGGCGGGGACCGCCGCGTACAGCCGTTCGGCGCGGGCGCGGTCCACCGTGGCGGGGGCGGTCCAGCCGGGGGCGATGCCGATACGGACGCCCTCCGGGCGCTCGTCCAGCCGCACCGCGAGGGCTTCCACGGCGAGGGCGTCCTCGAAGGAGAGCGCACCGGTGGCGCCGGGTTCGGTGGCGGTGTGGGCGAGCAGCAGCGGGTTGTTCAGCTGGATCAGCCGCACCCCCTGGGCCACCAGCAGCTGGATCTCCGCGCGGATGATCTCCGCGAGGGCCTCGCCGAGTTCGCGGGCCGAAGCGGGGCCGCCCGCGCCGGCGAGGGCCGGGTCGAAGGTGGTGGCGGCGAGGTAGGCCGGGGAGGGCAGCGCGACCTTGGGCGCGACGACCGTCAGCTCGCCGAGCAGGCCGGCCCACTGGGCGACCAGCGGTCCGTCCGCCTTGGGGAGGGTTTCGGCCACCCAGCGGGCGAGGCCGCCGGTCTCCTCGCCGGTGCGGCGGAATCCGGTGACGCCTTCGAGGACCGCGCTGCGGAAATCCTCGCGGGGCAGGTCTCCGTCGGTGACGACGGTGGAGCGCAGCCGTCGCTGGAAGACCACGGCCTCCTTGACCGCGGCGAGTTCGGCCGCGCGCAGCGCCTCGGCGTCGCCGCTCTCGCGGGCGGCCAGCAGAGCGGGCGGCCGGACCAGGCTGCCGTGGTGGTCGATGCGGTAGTTGAACGTGTCCGCCATGGTTCAGGCGTCCTTTCCGGCGTTCGTGTCGGGCTTCCCGGAGACGCCCCAGGCGGCGAACTCCAGTTCGTAGCCGAGGGCGTCGAGGACCTCGTCGGCGATCGTCTGGTCTTCGTCCGCCGTGCCGCCGGCGATGCCGAGACCGCCGATGATCTCGCCGTCCTTCTTGATGGTCACGCTGCCCTCGGTGGCGAGGATGGGCATCGCGGCGCCGGGCAGCTGGGAGAGCTGGGAGAAGAAGACCGGCTGGCTCTCCTGCCACTTCTTCAGCATCTTGCCGGGGCGCTGCATGACGGCGGCCGTGTACGCCTTGGCGCGCGCGATGTCCGGGGTGAGCGGGCGGGCTCCGTCCGGTCGGCGGATGGCCACGGGGAAGCCTCCGGCATCCACCACGGCCACGCTCACCGCCTTGCCGAGCGCCTGGGCACGCTTGTGGGCCTCGTCGATGATCTCTTCGGCGGCGGCGAGGGTGATGTTGCTCATGCGGTTTCCTTCGGGGCGGTGAGGGTGCGGCGCAGCCGGGCGACGGCGGCGTTGTAGGGCTCCGGCGTCTCCCAGTACATGGAGTGCGGGGCGCCGGGGACGATCTCCAGGTGCGAGCCCTCGACCAGTTCGTGGGCGCGGGTGACCGTCTTGACGCTGAGTACCGCGTCCTTCTCGCCCGCGAGGAAGGCGACGGTGACGCCCGAGTCGCGGATCTCGTCCAGGCCGGGGCCGTTGGTGTCGAGGTTGCGCAGGTCCTGCATGGTGGCCGTGTTGAAGGTGCCCATCTGCTGGAAAAGGAAGGTGAGGTCCTTCCGATCCTGCTGGAACGGCCGGGTCAACAGCCGGTCGATGACGGGGAGTTTGACGGCTTCGGCGCGGTCGGCCGCGGCGAGTTCGGTGAGCTCGGGGTGACTGATGCCGCCCAGCGAGTGGCCGAGGACGACCGAGCCGACGCGCTCGGGGCGTACCAGGCCGGCGCGCAGGGCGGCGACGGAGCCGATGGACTGGCCCACCAGCATGGCATCGGTCAGGTCCTCCTGGTCGAGCACGGCGACGACGTCTCCGTAGAAGGCCTGACCGTCGAACTCGGTCTGCGGCGCGGACAGTTCGGTCCGGCCGAAGCCTCTCAGGTCGAGCGTGACGACGGTGAACTCGTCGCGGAGCGCAGCGACTTGCTGCCACCAGGCGGCGTGGTGGCCTCCCGAACCGTGCACGAACACGATCGCGGGGCCGCTGCCGTGGCGCTCGTAGTAGATGGACGCGCCGTCCGAATCGACGTAGGGCATGGATGGATCTCCTTTTCGCGGGGGCTGGTGTCGCGACTGGCCGTCTCTGCCCCCTGAGGGGCGGCGTCCGGTGCGTGCGGCGGCGCGTCGGCCGGAAGTCCTCGCGGCGGGGCCACCGGGGCTCCGGGTCGACGCGGCGGGCGGGCTTGCCGGGCGGTCGGGACTCCAGGGGCGGGCGTCAGTTGGGGCGCTTGCCGTGGAAGACCAGCTCGATCATGGTGTGATCCGGGTCGTGGATGTAGCAGAACTTCGACTGGTTCTCGGGGCGTTCGACGGGACGGGTGTGCCGGATGCCCAGCTCGGCGAGGTGCTCCATGAAGTCGTCCCAGTCGTCGACCTCCATGGCGAAGTGGTACGGCGCCATCCGCTCCATGGCCTCGACCGGGGTGAAGTGGAGGTCGAAGTTGCCGCGGGTCATCAGCACCACGCGGGTGTTGGACTTCGGCATGATCCGCTTCATCCCGAAGACCTTGGCGTACCAGGCGGCGGTCCGGTCGGGATCGGTGGTGGGGAAGTTGACGTGGTGGATGTAGCGAGGTTCCTTGCTCACGGCGTACTGCCTTTCGGGGGGGAGGGTTTCGGGACCGCTCAAGGGGTGTCCCGCGATTCGTCGCGCACCCGCCATGAAGGGCGGGACATTCCTCAGGTGCGGCCGGGCTCGGCGAGGACGGTGTTCGACAGGACGCCGATGCCACTGATCTCGACGTCGACGGTGTCGCCGGCCTCGATCTGGCTGGTGGACTCGGCACCCATCCACAGCACGTCACCGGGGTGCATGGTGATGTGCTTGGTGATCTCGACCATGTAGTCGTACGGGTCGAAGACCATGTCGCCGGTCGGGAAGAGCGCGCGGGTCTCACCGTTGACGCGCAGGGTGGTGGTCTGCGCCAGCGCGTCGACGTCGGTCTCGATCCAGGGGCCCATCGGCTTGAAGGTGTCGCTGTTCTTGGCGCGCCAGAACGTGCGGTCCTCGTGCTGCCAGGCGCGGGCGCTGACGTCGTTGCCGATCGTCCAGCCGAAGACGGCGTCCCGCGCCTGCTGGTACGTGGCGTGCCGCAGCGTCCTGCCGATGACCGCGACCAGTTCCGGTTCGGCCTCGAACCGGCCGCGTACCCCGGCGGGTTTCACGATCGCCGTACCGTGGCCGGTCAGCGCGTTGTTGGCGCGGTAACCGGCCTCGGGGCGCTCCGGCACGACTCCGGCCTTGTCGCCGAGCAGCCGGGCGTGCTCGATGTGGCGCGGGTAGTTCATGCCGACGGCGTAGAAGACGGGCGGGACGACGGGCGGCAGCCAGTCGGCTTCGGCGAACGGGATGGTGCCGATGACGGTGGGGTCGCCGTCCAGCGGGGAGTCTGAGAGCAGGCGTACGGAGTCGTCCTCCACGCGCCCCCAGACGGCCCGGCCGCCCACCCGGACTCGGGTGTATCGCATGGTGACTCAATCCGTCAGCAGGTGGGAGACGCGCTTGGTGACCAGGTAGGCGTCCAGGCCCTCCGGGCCGCCCTCGCGTCCGTAGCCGCTGGCCTTGACTCCGCCGGACGGTGCCTCGTGGGTCGATCCGCCGCAGTGGTTGATGGAGAGGATGCCGGCCTCGAACTCTCGGGTGAGGCGCTCGGCGGTGGCGGCGGAGCGGGTGAAGCCGTACGCGGCGAGCCCGTAGGGCAGCGAGTTGGCGATCCGAAGGGCCTCGTCGAGTTCGCGGAAGGCGACGATGGGCGCGAGCGGACCGAAGGGCTCCTCGGACATGAGCGCCGCGTCCTCGGGGACGTCGGTGAGAACGGTGGGGGCGAAGAAGTAGCCCGCGCGGTCGAGTCGCTCGCCGCCGGTACGGATCTTCGCACCCTTGGCGACGGCGTCGGCGGTGAGCTCCTCCATCGCCCGCAGCCGTCGCTCGTTGGCGAGCGGGCCCATGGTGACGCCCGCGTCCGCCCCGTCGCCGACCACGACCGCCTCGGCGGCGCGGACGAACTCCTCGGTGAACTCCTCGATCAGGCTCTCGTGGACCAGGAAGCGGCTGGGCGAGGTGCAGACCTGGCCGGCGTTGGCGAACTTGGCGGCGGCGGCGCGGCGGGCGGCGGAGACCGGGTCGGCGTCCGCGCACACGATGACCGGGGCGTGTCCGCCCAACTCCATGAGGGAGGGCTTCATCTCGGCCCCGGCCGCGGCGGCGAGCAGCTTGCCGACCGGCACCGAGCCGGTGAAGGCGACGAGCCGGGTGGCGGGGTGCGCGATGAGGTGCGCGGAGACCTCGGCGGGCTCGCCGAAGACCAGGTTGAGCACACCGGCGGGGAGCCCGGCGTCCTCGAAGCAGCGGACCAGTTCGACGGCGGTCCCGGGGGTCTCCTCGGATGCCTTGATGACGAGGGAGCAGCCGGCCGAGAGCGCGGCGGCGATCTTTCGCATCGGTGATCCGGCGGGGAAGTTCCACGGGGTGAAGGCGGCGACCGGGCCGATGGGCCGGCGGCGGACGGAGAGCAGGGTGCCGTCCTCGGAGGGGATGATCCGGCCGTAGGCGCGGCGGGCGTCGTCGGCGTCCCAGCGCAGGGCTCCGGCGACCCGCTTCGCCTCTCCGGCGGCCTCGCGCAGGGGCTTGCCCTGTTCGCGGGTCATGACGCGGCCGACCCGGTCGGCGCGGGAGACGAGCAGCTCGGCGGCCTTGTGCAGGATCGCGGTGCGCTCGGCTATCGGTGTGTCGCGCCAGAGCGCGAAGCCGGCCTCCGCCGCTTCGGCGGCGCGGTCGAGGTCGGCGGTGGTGGCGAGCGGGACGTGGCCGATCACCGTTTCGGTGGCCGGGTTCACGACCGGTACGGTCGCTCCGGCCCCGCCCTCGCACCATTCGCCCGCTATGTACATGCGGATGGCGGGGTAGTCGTCGTGGGTCGTCATGGGTGCGTGTGCCCTCTCACGCTCGGCGGGTGGGGTGTCGGGATGCGGTGGTTCACATGACGGAGTCGCGGACCGGTCAGGAGGCGGGGTTCCCGGAGGCGTCACGGGAGGTGCGCAGGGTCCAGATGTGGTGGGGCGGGGTGGTCTCGTGGACGCGGGTCTCGTACGAGGCGTCGACGCGGTCCATGTCCGCCGCGTACTCGACACGGCCGCCGCAGGGCGCGTGTACGAAGCGGAAGACGTTGGAGCCGACGGTGTGCCGCCCGAGCCTGCGGGCTTCCTGCCATCCCTGGGCGATCATGTGGTTGCCGCCCTCGATCACGTCGTCGAAGCCGGGGACCTCGTAGGAGACGTGGTTGACGCCGGCCCGGTCGGGGCGGTGGCAGAGCAGGAAGTTGTGCTGGTCGTCGTCGCCCTCGCACTGCATGAAGGTGCCCATCGGCTTGACGACGTCGGTCGCCCGGAAGCCGAGCCGGTCGAGGTAGAAGGCGACGGCCTCTTCCTGTCCGGCCTTCGGGATGTTGAGGGCGACGTGGCACATGCGCAGCGGGCGGACCTGGCCGACGGGCTCCAGCGGGGTGTTCCAGCGGCGCACGCTGCCGGAGACGTTGGCCTCGCGGGGTCCGCCGGGAGTGCCGGGCGCCTTGGGGCGGGCGAGGGTGAGGCCGAGGCCGAAGCCGGTCTCGTCCCGGGTGCGGTGCACCCCGTCGCCGGTGAGGGTGACCTCGCGGTCGACGGCGACCCGGGCGACGAGCTCGGCCAGTTCCGCCTCGGTGTCGACGCCCCAGACCACCTCGCGCAGGGTGGGGCCGTCTTCCAGGGCCGGTGGCAGCGAGGGGTCGGGGTGGGTGTCGAGGTGGAGCGTCTGGCCCGCCGGCGTCTCGAAGGTGGCGCGGGTGGTGGTCCGTTCCACCGGGATCAGTCCGAAATCCGTGAAGAAGCGGACACATTCGTCGAGGTCGTCGATGCTGTAGGTGACCGACTCGATTCTCTGGATTCCCATGAACTCCTCATTTCGCGGGCCGCGGGCGCCAAGGGCTGTCCCGCAATTCGTGGTGGATCGGTGCGCGGCGTCAGATGCGGTGCATCGCAAGGCGGAGGAGCGTTCGCATACTGGATGTATGGGTACGTTCCGACAACGCGGCGAGATGCCGTAGCTGACGTCGCGCACCCGCCAGGAATTTCGGGACAGCCCTTGGACGCATGACACCGGCCCGGTCAGCATAGAAATCGGGACGCGCAGCCTCAACGGCCCGGCATTTCGTAGAGTGCAATCATTTCTTGCGCGGATCGTCGCGTCGTCCGGCCGGTGCCGATGAACCGCATGTCTCACATGGCGGGAATCGGGTTCTCCGAGAACCACCTGGCGAGGAATTCGAGGAAGACGGTCACCTTGCGCGGCGTCTCCTGCCCGGGGCCGTAGATGGCGTACAGCGGCCGGTCGGGCACCGCGAGTTCGGGGAGCAGTACCCGGAGCGCGCCCGAGACCAGGTCGTCGTAGGCCGGCCGCTGTGGGAGCAGGGCGATTCCCCGGCCGTGCACGGCGGCTTTCTGCAGCGCGATGTAGGAGTTGGAGGAGAACGCCACGTTACGGATCTTGTGCAGGGTGCTCGCGTGGCCGTGCCCGACCCGCCAGACGGGGTCGTTGACGTGGACCAGGCAGTCGTGGACGGCGATGTCGTTCGGGTGGAGGAGCGTCCCGTGCTCCTCCAGGTACTTCTCCGACGCGCACAGCACGAAGGGCAGTGAGGCGATTTTCTTCAGCCGGACACTGGAATCCCGCAAGTCGCGCGTGTGGAAGGCGATGTCGAATCCGCCGTCCAGAAAATCATAGGTGCGATCCGATATGCCGCCCAGCTCGAATCGGACGACGATTTTCGGATGAGCCACGGAGAACGCGGATATGGCGTCACCGAGATCGAGGCTGCCTATCCACTTCGGACAGATGATGTTGAGCGACCCCTCCGGCCGGTCGTGGAGCTGCGCGATGTGGGAGTCCTCGGCGGAGATCTCCTCCAGGATGCGCGCCGCGAACTCCGCGTAGCGGAGCCCGGGCTGGGTGAGGCTGACGGAGCGGGCCGTGCGGTTGACGAGGCGGACCCCGATCTGGCGTTCCAGTTCCGCGACGTGGCGTGAGATGAGCGATCCCGAGGAGCTCAGCGCTTTGGCCGCCCCGCTGAAGCTGCCGATGTTGGCGACGGTGACGAAGCTGCGCATGAGGAGCAGACGGTCCATGGTGGTACCTCCGGCCGTTCACGGCCCCAGTGGTGGCAGGGCCGTGTCGGGCGGGTTGTGCGGGTGGAGCCTCCGCGCTGCGCTCCGGAACGGGATCACTCAGCTGGGTTGCGCGGAATGGGGGTGGGCCCGGGGCTCAGGGGCAGTACTGCGGAGCCTTGTCCAGGTTGTCCTTGGTGACCAGCAGGATCGGCGTCTTGTCGATCTTGCTGATCTTCTTTTTGTCGAGCAGTCCTATCGCATTTGTCACGGCAAGGGAACCCGTGCTCATGGCCGAGTTCGCCACGGTTGCGGAGAGTTCGCCCTTCTCGACCCCTTCGAGCCCCCGGTCGGTGCCGTTGACGGTGACGATCTTGACGTCCTTGCCGGCCGCCGCGAAGGCCGTACGGGCGGCGAGCGCCATCTCCTCGTTCGCGACGAAGGCGTAACCGAGGTCCGGGTGCGCCTGGATCATGTTCTCGGCGACGTCCTTGGCCTTGGCGGCGTTGAACATGCCCGGCTGGTTCGCGACGACCTTCGCGGTGGCCGGCAGAGCCTTGGTGAATCCGGCGACCAGCATGTCGGAGGCGGCTCCCGGAGCACCGGCGATCACCCCGACCTCCACGGACTTGCCCGCGGCGTCCTTCTCGACCCAGCCCGCGTCCAGTGCGCCGACCGCGCCCAGGTCCACGACGACCGCGCCGAGGATCTCGGAGGGGTCGTCGGTGACGACGGAGGTGAGGAAGATCGGAATGTTGGCGCTCTTCGCCTTGGCTATGTCGCCCTTGAGCGCGTCGACGTTCACCGTCTGCACGATGAGCGCGTCGACGTTGCGCGAGATCATGTCCTCGATGTTGGACAGCTCGGTGCCGGGGTTCTGGTGCGAGTTGGCCGTGTAGATCTTCGCGTCGCCGGTCTTGGCGGTGTTCTCCACCGCCTTCTGGAGACAGGTGTGGAACTCCGTGTCACCGCCGTTGACGAAGCCGAGGGTGACGGAGTCGCCGCCGCCCGAACCGGACTGGCCGCTGCAACCGCTGAGAGCCAGCGCGGCTCCCACGACGGCCGTGGCCAGTACTCTTCGCGGGTGGGTGGTCAGGCTCATGGTGTATCGCCTTTCGTGGCGTGCGTGGGACGTCTTCGGCCTTGCACAGATGTCGGGCCGCGGTGCCGGTGGGACCGACTGCCCGACGGGGCACTTCAGTTGTGGGACCTCTTGTGGAGCTGGTTGGCGATCGCCGCGACGAGCAGGACCGAACCGACCGAGATCTGCTGGAAGTAGCTGGAGACCTGAAGCAGGTTCAGGGCGTTCGCGACGACTCCGAGCAGCACGACACCGAGCGCCGTGCCGACGACGGTGCCGCTGCCGCCGGCGAGCGAGGTTCCGCCGATGACGACGGCGGCCACGGCGGTGAGTTGCAGGGTGAGACCGCCCGTTCCGGGGCTGCTCGCGCCGAGCCGGGACAGCAGCATCAGCCCGGCGAGTCCGGCGAGGGTGCCTGCCAGCCCGTAGAGCAGGAGCTTGTTCCGGTTGACGCCGATGCCGCTGAGGCGGGCGACGTGCTCGTTGCCCCCGATGGCGAACGCGTCGCGGCCGAAGACGGTGAACTTCATGACCACTCCGGCCACCACCAGTACCGCGATCGCCACGATCAGCAGATAGGGGATGCCGAGGATTTTGCCGTTGCCCAGCGAGGAGAGGTGGGTTCCGATGGACACGCTCAGACCGTCCAGGACGAGCAGGGCGACCCCGTCCAGCAGGGTGGCCGTGGCCAGTGTGGCGACGAACGGAGCCACGTTCGTGTAGGTGACCACGAGTCCGTTGACCAGACCGATGAGGGTCGCCAGCACCAGGGAGACGACGACCGTCACCGTCGTGGACTCACCGTGGGCCAGCATCTGGGCGGCCACCGCGGTGATGACGGCCGCGTTGCTGCCCATGGAGAAGTCCATGCCTCCGGCCGTCATCAGCAGTGTGAGACCGGCGGCGAGCACCGCGGAGACGCTGACCTGGCGGAGGACGTTGATGAGGTTGGTCGAGCTGGCGAAGGAGTCCGTCTCCAGGCTCGCGAACACCACCACGATGATCAGTACCGCGACGAGTCCCGCGTGCGGGACACCGAGGAGGGACCGCAGCGAGGTACGTGACCCGGAAGCGGTGTCCGGGGCGCTTTCTTTCGCTCGGGGCTGTACCGGGGGCGCTTCGAGGCTCACTTGCTCTGTCCTCCGAGGGCGAGGGCGACGAGTTGGTCGCGGGTGATGGTGTTGACGTCGTGTTCGGCGACCGCCCGTCCCGCGCTGACGACGATCACCCGGTCGGCCAGCCGCACGACCTCCTCGGCGGAGGAGGAGGCGAGCAGTACGGCGACGCCGCGTGCGGCGAGGTCGTCGACGAGGGTGTGGATGTCCGCGATCGCCGCGATGTCGACACCGTTGGTGGGGTCTTCGAGGAAGCAGGCGACGGGCGCCGTCTCCAGCCACTTCGCCAGCAGGACCTTCTGCTGGTTGCCTCCCGAGAGCCGGCCGACGGCCGGGTTGCGGGTCAGCGAGACGACTCCGTAGCTCTCCCGCCGCGGGGCGGCCCGGCGGGTGAGCGCGGACCAGCGCTGGAGGCGTCGCCGTTCCAGGCGGTCGCTGGCCAGCATCAGGTTCTCGTCCAGGGAGAGTTCCGGGATCAGCCCGAGGGCCCTGCGGTCGCCGGTGACGCAGCGCAGACCACTGGCGAGCGAGCGGGGTATCCGGCCGAAGGGGACGGCCCTGCCGTCCACGGTCATCGCGCCGGAGTCGGGGCGCCGGCGGCCGGAGAGCAGGTCGAAGAGGCGTGACTGCGCGTCCCCGGCGGGGCCGAGGACGGCCACGATCTCGCCCTTGCGCACGTCGACCGCGAAGTCCTCGATGGTGCGCCCGTCGTTGAGTCCGCGGACCGAGAGACCGATCTCCCCCTTGGGAGCGGGGCGTTGGGGCCGGGTCGAGACGACGTCCCGGCCCACCATGGAGCGGACCAGCCCGGCGGCGTCGGTCTCGGCCGCCGGTCCGCTGTGCACCACCGCGCCGTCCCGCAGGACGGTGACGTGGTCGGCGACGGACAGCACCTCGTCGATGTAGTGCGAGATGTAGACGACGGCCATGCCCTCGTCCCGCAGGGTCCGTACCAGCGCCCTGATCCGGTCGGCGGCCTCGGCACCCAGACAGGCGGTCGGCTCGTCGAGGATGAGGACCTTGCCGCCGCGCCGGACCTCGCGGGCGACCTCGACCATGGTCTGTTCCGCGACGGTCAGCCCGCCCGCGGTCCGCTCCACGTCGATGCTGATGCCCAGGTCCGCGAGGGCCTTGCGGGCCTGCTCCCGGACCGACTTCCAGGCGACCAGGGCGCGGGGCGCGGGCAGGTCGCCGAGGAGGATGTTCTCGGCGACGGTCAGTTCCATGACCAGTTCGCGGCGCTGGGGCACGGTCGAGATACCGAGCCGTCGCGCCTGGCGCGTCGACAGGCCGGGCTGCGCCTGCCCGTCGATCTCCACGGTGCCGCCGTCCGCCTGGTGGACCCCGGCCAGCACCTGTACGAGGGTGGACTTGCCGGCCCCGTTCATACCCATCAGGGCGTGGATCTCGCCCGGCCTGATGTCGAGGGAGACCCCTTTGAGGGCGGCGGCCCCGCCGAAGCTCTTGTGGAGGTCCCGTATCCGGACCACCGGCTCCCGGGGCGCTCCGACGGCGGTGTCGGTGGTGGGGCTTCCGTGGAGCGCGGTACTGGGTGTCACGTCGGTGCTCCCCTCGGTACGTCGGTCGGCGGGCGGTGTCACGGCTGCGACCGGTCCCCGCCGGCCGGGACGCGCGCGAATCCGCGGATGTCGGGGAACGGCGGTTCACGGTCGGCCTGGAGGTCCACCTGGAAGGTGTTCAGGCACATGCCGAGCATCGTGAAGTTGCCGAGTGAGCCGATGGCGTCGACCAGGCCCTGGGAGCCGAAGTGCTCGTGGGCGGCGGCGAAGGTCTCGTCGGAGACGAAGTGCTTCTCCAGCACCTCCTGGCAGAAGGTGTAGAAGGCGGTGTCCGCCTCGTCGTCGAACTCCGGGGTACGGCGCTCGGCGATCGCGTCCACCGCGGCGGCCGGTACGCCGGCCTCGATCGCCGCCTTGACGTGGGCGTTCCAGGAGTACTGGGCGTCCCAGTTGCGGGCGGCCATCAGGAGGGTCAGCTCCCGCAGATGCTTCGGCAGGTCGGAGTCGAAGCGGACGAACGCCCCGAGGGACTCCACGCGTTCGCAGAGTTCGGGGCTCTGCAGCCAGACCCGGAACGGACCGCGCACCCCGCCGCGACGAGCGGTGATGCGGGCGTGGAGCTCCTGCTGGTGCTCGTTCATCTCTTCGGTACGGAGAACGGGGAGGCGCATGGCCGGTCCCTGCCTTTCGATCTGCGACACAAACTCGAAATGTGCGATGGCAGCAGACCGTACATCCGGCTGGTAGAGGCTCACCCTTCTCGGAATGCAAGGTAAAGGTGCGCATCCGGGACCTCTCGGCGGAGCCCGTTTCCCATAACGTCGGACGACGCCTCTCGCCGTCGAAAGGGTTTGCGCATGAGCGTCATCGTCAAGGCCGCCTCCGTCCCGCTGCTGGACCGGGGAGGTTCGATCGTGACGACCCCGCTGGTCACGACCGTGTCGGCGGCCGGCGAGAATCGGATCACCAGCGGAATGAGCGTTTATCCGGTCGGTTCCGGGGCTCCGATGCACTCGCACAACTGCGACGAGCACGTGACGATTCTCGAAGGGGAGGCCGAAGTGCTGGTCGAGGGCTCCGTGACACGTTTGGAGCGCTACGACACCACGTACATCCCCTCTCCCGTCCCCCACCTCTTCCGGAATGCCGGCGACACTCCGCTGCGCATCCTGTGGGTCTATACCTCGGGGACGGTGACGCGGACGTTCACCGACTCCGGGGTGACGGTCGAACACCTCTCGGCCGAGGACCAGATGGGGCGCTGAGCGCGGGCGTTCCCGGCTCCGGCCGGGGGCCGTACGCGGCGTCCCGTGCCGCGCACGACGAACGGCGGCCCGGGCCCCGCCCGCGGTCCGCTCCACCGGGGATGCCCGGTGGAGCGGACCGCGGTGGGGTCCGGGCCGCCGGCGCCGACGGGCGGGCCGCCCCTGTCAGACGGCCTCCGCGCGCGAGAGCGCCTCGGAGATCAGACGGGTCGCGAAGTCGGGGTCGTCGGTGATGCGGTTGATGTGTTCGGCGAGCAGGAACGCGGTGGCCTCCAGCGCGTTCATCTCCACGTCGTTCCACTCCCCGAACTGGCCGCGCCACAGGCTGGGGCTCAGGCCGGTGGCCGCGGCGATCACCAGTCCGGCCATGGTGGGAATGGTCTCGGGCCGGATGCTGATCGGCATCATGCGCATGGTGGCCACGAGGTTGGGCACCACGTACTCGACGACGTCCTTCTCGTGCTCCTCGTGGGCCTTCCGCAGCCAGGTCATGAACATGTAGATCAGCGTGCAGGCGCCGTCCAGCAGGTCCCTGGCCTCGTCCGGCCCCAGCGAGTCGGTGAACTGGTCGATGAGTTCCTGCTGTTCGGGATCGGTCTCGCCCTTGTGGTCGTGAATGCTCCTGAGACGTGAGTCGATCATCATGAGCGCCGCGCCCACGTCGCCGGCGGGAGCGTTCTGGGGGTCGTAGAGCGATGACACGGGAGTCCTCCTCGGAGGGCCGCGGTCCGCGGCCGACGAGTCCGTACAGTAGACGGACGAGGACGCGCGGCCCGTGCTTTTCGGCGACGTTCACCCGGCGGTGGCTCTCTCCCCGGCCCTCGCGTCCACCGCCGCGCGTGCCCGGGCGACCACGACGGGCGAGGCGTCCACCGGCGCCTCCAGGACGTCGGCCTCCACCCCGTACAACTCCCCGACCAGGGAGGCGGTCACGGTGGTGCGCGGGGGGCCCTGGGCGAGGACGCCGCCGTCCTTCATGGCGACGACGAGGTCGGAGTAGCGTGCGGCGGCGGCCAGGTCGTGCTGGACCATGACGACCGTGCGGCCGGCGCGGGCGACCTCGCGGACGAGTTCCAGCACCTCCACCACGTGTCCCAGGTCGAGGGCGCTGGTGGGTTCGTCCAGCAGGACCACGGGGGTCTGCTGGGCGAGCACCATGGCCAGCCAGCAGCGCTGGCGCTGGCCGCCGGAGAGACGGTCGAGCCGCTCGCCGGCCAGGCCGGTCGTGCCGGTGGCCTCCAACGCCTCGCGCACCGCGGTCTCGTCCTCGCGCGACCACTGACGCAGCAGCCCCTGGTGGGGGTGGCGTCCGTACCGTACGAGCCCGGCGACGGTCACCGCCTCGGGGGCGCGGGGCGACTGGGGCAGCAGGGCGACGCGCCGTGCGGCCTGGCGCCTGCGAAGCGTCCAGATGTCCTCGCCACCGGCGTGGACCGTACCGGACTCCGGCTGGTGGAGGCGGGCGACTGCACGCAACAGGGTCGATTTCCCGCAGCCGTTGGGCCCGACGATCGAAGCGACCTGCCCGGCGGGCACGGTGAATCCGGCGTCCCGGACGACGGCGCGCCCTGGGTACGAGACGTGCAGGGCGCGGACGTCGAGGCCACTCGTCGCTTGTTCCTTGGGGGAGTTCATACCGGGGTGTTCACGCCTTTTCTTCGGTGCGGTCCGAGCGGAAGAGGACCCAGAGGAGGAAGGGCCCGCCGAGGACGCTGGTGACGACGCCGACGGGGAGTTCGACGGGGGCGGCGACGCGGGCGAGCGCGTCGGCGGCGGTGACGAGGGCGGCTCCGGCCAGACCCGCGCCGAGGACGGGTACCCGGGTGGGTCCGGCGAGGCGCTGCGCGAGGACGGGTGCGCCCAGCGCGATGAAGGCGACCGGTCCGGCGACGCCGACGGCGGCCCCGGCGAGGAGGACGGCCAGGGCGAGCGCGGCAGCACGCACCCGGCGCAGGTCGACGCCGAGCGTGGCAGCCATGTCGTCGTCGAAGCGCAGCAGTTGGAGGCGGTGTCCGGCGGCGAGGGCGAGCGGGACGAGGAAGCAGAGGGCGACGAGGAGCGGCGTACCGGCCTCCCAGTCACGGCCGTTGAGGCTGCCGACCGCCCAGAGGAACACTCCCCCGGCGGAGTTGTCGTTCTGCCGGGACATCACGAGGTCGCTCACGGCACCGACGAAGGTGGAGACGCCGATGCCGGTGACCAGGACCCGGTAGCCGGCGCCGCCCGCCCCGCCCGCGCACAGCACGACGAGCGCGGCGGCGGCGACGGCGCCGACCGGGCCGAGCCACCACATGCCGACCATGCCGGTGGACGTTCCGGCGGCCGCCGCGACGACCGCCGCGGTGGCGCCCTCGTTGACGCCCACCAGGTCCGGGGTGGCGAGCCGGTTTCCGGCCAGGGTCTGGGTGAGGCAGCCGGAGATCCCGAGCGCGGACCCGACCATCACGCCGACGACGATGCGGGGCAGCCGGAACTCGCGCACGACCATCACGGTGCCCGCGTCGCCCGTGCCCAGCAGACCGGACAGGGTCTGCGTCAGGCTCATGCCGGAGGAGCTGGCCAGCGCGGCGAGCGCCACCAGCAGCGCAGTGACGGGCACGAGCAGTGCGGCGGCGAGGACGCTGCGGCGCGGGAAGAGCCAGGAGAGGGCACCGGCGCGCAGCACGGTGCTGTCGGGCGGGGTGAGTTCGGGCGCCGGGCGGGGCACTCCGGTGCGTCCGGGCGGAGGGAATGCTTCGGTGTGCCCGGGCGCGGGGCGGGGCACTTCGGTGCGTCCGTTCATGCGGTCGCTCCCGCGGTCGAGAGGCGGGACGAGCGGGCGATCCAGATGAGCAGGGGGCCGCCGACGAAGGCGAGGAGCACGCTGACCGGGGTTTCCCAGGGGCGGATGACGATCCGGGCGAGGATGTCGGCGAGGATCATGACGTCGGCGGCGATCAGCGCGGAGAGCAGCAGTTGGGCTCCCATGGACGCGCCGGAGAGGGCTCGGGCGGCGTACGGGGCGAGCAGTCCGAGGAAGGCGATGGGGCCGGCCACCGCGACCGCGCAGCCGGCGAGCAGCGACACGGCCACGGCCACCACGAGGCGGATCCGGCCCGGGTGGTGGCCGAGCGAGCGCGCCCCGTCGTCGCCGAGGCCGAGTGCGGCGAGCGGCCGGACGCAGCAGCCGGCGGCGAGCAGGCCGATCGCCACCAGCGGTACCAGGGGGACGAGTTGGCCGGTCTCGACGCCGGCGAGGGAGCCGATCGTCCAGTAGCGGTACGTGTCGAAGGTGGACTGGGTGCCGAGCAGGACGTACGAGGTGAGGCCGTGGAAGGTGGCGCTGAGCGCGGCCCCGGCGAGCACCAGGCGCAGCGGGGAGCCCGCGGCCCGTCCTGACGCGGCGAGCAGGAGGACGACGGCACTCGCCGCCATGCCGCCGAGCAGCGCCCACACCAGCAGGGCGCCGGAGGAGTCGGCGTGGAAGAAGGTGAGTCCGAGGACGACGGCGAACGCGGCGCCGGAGTTGACGCCGAGCAGTCCGGTCTCCGCGAGGGGGTTGCGGGTGGCGGCCTGGAGGAGGCAGCCGGCGGTGCCGAGGCAGAGTCCCACCAGGATCGCGGCGAGGGTGCGCGGGAGGCGTACGTCCATGACGGCGAGGCGCAGTTGGGCGTCGGCGCGGGCGGACGGGTCGCCCCGGAGGTAGTCCCAGGCCCGTGCGGGCGGGGTGGAGCCGGCGCCCATGAGCAGGGAGGCGAGGATCAGGCCGAGCAGGGCGACGAGGGCCACGACGGCCCACCGGCCCGGATGCCGGCCCCCGTTATCCGTCCCAGCCCCGGTTCCGGCTCCCGCTCCCGTCCCGACCCCGGCTCCCGCCCCGACCCCGGCTCCCGCCCCGGCTCCGGCCTCGGCTCCCGCTCCGGCCCGACCTTGACGAAACACCCTGATTGTTCGGGTTTCCGCCCTTCCGGGAGAGCCCTCTTGCGCAATGAACATATGGTTAGCCTAACCTAAGTCGCGAAGCCCGGGCCGGTGGTCCCCCCACACCCGATCCGGCCGGGATTCGTCGCGCCCTCATCACGTGCGCCCCTGTCACGGGGCGTCAGTGCCAGCCCGCTCCACCCTTTCTACGGAGGTTTCCGGCCATGACGCCGAACCAGTCCCCCACTCCCCGCCGCACCGTCCGCCCGCTGGCCGCCCTCGCCGTCCTCGGCATCTGCGCGCTCACGGCGACCGCCTGCGGCTCCTCGGACTCGGGTGCCGCGTCCGGGGACGGGGGCGGAAAGGGCACCGCGACGGTCACGGACGCGGCGGGCACGAAGGTGACGGTCCCGGCCGATCCCGCTCGGGTGGTGGTCCTGAGCGAGATGGATCTCGACTCCTCGCTGACCCTCGGCGTGAAGCCGGTGGGCCTCACCGCGGGACGCGGCCAGAAGGGCGCCCCGGCGTACCTGACCGGCGCGGCCGCGGGCATCCCGGTGGTGGGTGCGGTCACCGGACCGGACATCGAGAAGGTGGTCGGGGCCAAGCCCGACGTGATCCTCGCGGGGCAGATGACGGACACTCAAGTGCTGGCACAGCTGCGGAAGATAGCTCCCACGCTGGTCACCATCGGCGACGACAAGGACTGGAAGAAGTCTCTCGCGCTCACCGGTGAGGTGCTCGGCAAGGAGAACGAGGCCGACGCCTTCCTCGCCGACTACGACGAGAAGGTCGCCGCCCTCAGGACCGACCTCGGGTCCGAGGCCGGCGCCGAGGTCTCCGTCGCCCGCTACTCCCCGCAGGGTTCCGCCGTCATGCAGCAGGGCGTGTTCATCAGCGACGTGCTGAACGACCTGGGCTTCACCCGGCCGGGCATCCAGGCCGAGAAGGGCGAAGGCCACTCCACGCCGATCAGCGAGGAGAACCTCGCCGAGATCGACGGAGACTGGCTCTTCATCGGCACCCTGACCTCGACCGGCGGGTCCGGCGTGGTCGACCAGCTCTCCGCGAAGCCCGCCTACCAGCAGCTCGCCGCCGTCAAGGCCGGTCACGTGACCGAGATCGACGGCTCGATGTGGACGAGCCTCGGTGGCGCCGAGGCCGCCGTGAACGTCCTGGCCGACCTCCGGAAGGCCATGGTCAAGTGAGCACCGAATTCGACGGAAGGCTCGCTCTCGTCACGGGCGCGGGCCGCGGCATCGGCGAGGCCGTCGTCTCCGCCCTCGTGGAGCGGGGGGCCCGGGTGGTGGCCACCGACATCGCCCCCGACGGCATCGAGGCCCTCGCCCGCACGTACGGCCCCCGGGTGGTCGCCCGCCCGCTCGACGTCACCGACGCCGACGCGGTGGAGGCCGCGGTCGAGGAGGCCGAACAGGCCCTCGGACCGCTTGAGTTCGCCGTCAACGTGGCCGGCGTGCTGCGCAACGCCGACGTCCTCGACACCACCGACGCGCACTGGGCCGGCACCTTCGCCGTCAACGTCGACGGAGTGTTCCACGTCTCACGTTCCGCCGCCCGGCGCATGGCCGCCCGCGGCCGGGGCAGCATCGTCACCGTCGCGTCCAACGCGGCGGGCATCCCGCGCGCCGGCATGGCCGCGTACGCCGCGTCCAAGGCGGCCTCGTCGATGTTCACCAAGTGCCTCGGCCTGGAGATGGCCGCGCACGGCGTCCGCTGCAACAGCGTCTGCCCCGGCTCGACCATGACCGACATGCAGCGCGGCATGTGGGCCGATCTGGATCCCGAGGACGTGACCGCGGCCGAGGACCGCGTCGTCGCGGGCGACCTGGCGACGTACCGGACGGGAATCCCGCTCGGCCGCATCGCGGACCCCGCCGACATCGCGGACGCCGTCACGTTCCTGCTCTCCGACCGTGCCCGCCACATCACCATGCAGGACCTGTACGTCGACGGCGGCGCCACCCTCCGGGCCTGACCGGACCGGCCCGGGCCGCACACCGGACCTCCTCCGCCCGGCCCCCGGCCCCCCGCGCCCCGTCCCCCCTGTCTCACCGCCCTGCCGCCGACCGTGGCGGGCGCCCTCCACCGCAGGAGACACCCATGTCCACCTCCGTGCACGAATCCCCCTCGGCCGCACCCGGCCTGCCCCACCCCGCCCCCGTCACCCCCGGTGCGGCGACCGCGCTGCTCGACGCCTACCGCCCCGGCACCGACCGCTTCGTGGCCACGCCGTCACGTACCCTGCTCGGACGCGGCGTGCTCGCCGGAGTACCGCACGGCACGGCCCCGTTGGAGGAGCGCGTACGCGGCGTCCTGCACGTCCGCCGCCGGGCCGGGGACCCCGCGCCCGTCGTCGTCGGGTCCATACCGTTCGACGCGGACTCCCCTGCCGCGCTGGTTGTCCCGGAGTCCGTGGAGTGGGCGCCCGCGCTGCGCCAGGACCCGCTGGTCGCCCTGCCCGCTCCGCCGGCCGGGGACGGCGGCGCCTGGCAGGTGCGCGAGGTACCGGCCGCCGCGGAGTACGCCGGGGCCGTCGCCTCGGCCGTACGCCGCATGCGCGCCGGGGAGTTCGCCAAGGTGGTGCTGGCCCGCACCCTGGAGCTGACCGCGCCCGGCGAACCCGACCTGCCCGCGATGCTCAGCCGGCTCGCCCGCCGGGACCCGGGCGGCTACACCTTCGCGGTGCCGACCGGCCCCGGCCGCACCCTGATCGGGGCGAGCCCCGAACTCCTGGTCGCCCGGCAGGAGGGGCGGCTCGTCGCCAACCCGCTGGCCGGATCCGCGCCGCGCAGCTCCGACCTGGCCGAGGACGTCCGCCGGGCCGCCGCGCTGCTGGAGTCCCCCAAGGACCTGCACGAACACGCCGTGGTGGTGGCCGCCGTGCGCGAGGCCCTCGCCCCGTTCTGCACCCGCCTCGACGTGCCCGAGCGCCCCACCCTGGTACGCACCGCCACCATGTGGCACCTGTCGACCACGCTCACCGGCGACCTGCTGGACCCGGACACCACCGCGCTGCGGCTCGCCGCCGCCCTGCACCCGACCCCGGCCGTGTGCGGTACGCCCACCCCGGCCGCCCGCGCCGTCATCGCCGAGTCGGAGCCCTTCGACCGGGGCGCCTATACCGGCATGGTCGGCTGGCAGGACGCGGACGGCGACGGGGAGTGGGTCGTCACCATCCGCTGCGCCGAGGCCGAGGGCCGCTCGCTGCGCCTCTTCGCCGGGGCCGGTGTGGTGGCCGATTCCTCGCCCGAGGCGGAGACCGCCGAGACCGGGGCGAAGTTCCGTACCTTCCTGAACGCCGTGGGAGCCCAGCTGTGACCGCCACCGAGTACGACCCGCTCACCCCGGGGACCCCGGACGCGCCGACCTGGCCCGCCGGGTTCGCGGAGCGCTACCGGGCCGCCGGGTACTGGCGCGGCGAGACCTTCGGCGGCTTCCTGCGTGCCCGGGCCGCCGCGCACCCCGACCGCGTGGCCCTGGTCGACCCGGCACCGGTGCGCCGCACCTGGACGTACCGGGAGCTCGACGCCGGCGCCGACCGGCTGGCCGCCGGGTTCGCGGCCCGGGGAATCGGCCGGGGCGACCGGGTCGTCCTCCAGCTCCCGAACATCGGGGAGTTCATCGAGGTCGTCTTCGCGCTCTTCCGGATCGGCGCGCTTCCCGTGTACGCCCTGCCGGCGCACCGGGAGACGGAGATCGAGCACTTCTGCGCGTTCGCCGAGGCCGTCGCGTACGTCGTTCCGGACCGGCACGCGGGCTACGACTACCGCGAACTGGCCAGCCATGTACAAAAGCTGACGCCCAGTCTGCGCGAGGTCTTCGTGGTGGGCGATCCGGGCGAGCACACCGCGCTCGCCGACGTGCCGATCGATCCGACCGGCCCGATCGAGGGTCCCCGCCCACACGAACTGGCGTTCCTCCAGCTCTCCGGCGGGACCACCGGCGTCTCGAAGCTGATCCCCCGCACCCACGACGACTACATCTACTCGCTGTGGGGGTCCAACGAGATCTGCGGGGTGGACGAGGACACCCGGTTCCTCGTGGTCCTGCCGGCCGCACACAACTTCCCCATGAGTTCCCCCGGTTGGCAGGGCGTGCTGTACGCGGGCGGCACCGTCGTCCTCTCCCCCCGGCCCGATCCGGCGACGGCGTTCCCCCTGATCGAGCGGGAGCGGATCACCATGACCGGCATGGTGCCCCCGCTCGCCCTGGTCTGGACGGACGCGGCCCCGGCGTCGAAGGAGGACCTGTCGAGCCTGGAACTCGTCCTGGTCGGCGGCGCCAAGTACAGCGAGGAGGCCGCCCGCCGGCTGGGCCCCGCGCTGGGCTGCCGGCTGATGCAGGTCTTCGGCATGGCCGAGGGTCTGGTCAACTACACGCGGCTGGACGATGACGAGGAGACGGTCGTCACCACTCAGGGCCGCCCGATCTCGGCCGACGACGAGGTGCGCATCGTGGACGACGCCGACGAGGACGTCCCCGACGGCGAGTTCGGCCATCTGCTCACCCGGGGGCCGTACACGATCCGCGGCTACTGGCGGGCCCCCGACCACAACGCGCGGGCCTTCACCGAGGACGGCTTCTACCGGACCGGCGACATCGTACGCCGCACCCCCTCCGGCCACCTCGTGGTCGAGGGCCGCGCGAAGGACCAGATCAACCGGGGCGGCGAGAAGATCGCCCCCGAAGAGGTCGAGAACATCGTCCTGGCCCACCCCGCCGTCCACGACGTCTCGGTCGTCGCGGTCCCCGACCCGTATCTCGGCGAACGCTCCCTCGCCTACGTCATCCTCCGCGAGGGCGCCGGACCGCTGAAGTCCGTGGAGATCAAGCGGTTCGTCCGCGAGCGCGGCATCGCCGCGTACAAGGTCCCCGATCTGGTCGAGTTCGTCGACGCGTTCCCGCAGACCGGGATCGGCAAGATCAGCAAGAAGAGCCTGCGGTCCGCCGCCCCGGCTCGGCACCACGAGGAAAGGCCCGCTCCCATGGCACTGCCCGCCATCGCCCCGTACCCGCTGCCGACGGCGGAGGAGCTGCCCGCCAACCGGGTGGCGTGGACGGCCGATCCGTCCCGTGCGCTGCTGCTCGTCCACGACCTGCAGAACCACTTCCTGAAGGCGTTCCCGGCGGGCGAGCAGCCGTTGACCGGAATGCTGGACAACACGGCCCGGGTGTTGGAGAAGTGCCGTGCGCTGGACGTCCCGGTGGTGCACTCGGCGCAGCGCGGCGGCCAGACCCCCGAGGAGCGCGGTCTCCAGCTCGACTTCTGGGGCCCCGGCATGTCGGACGACCCCGCCGCACTCGCGGGCCCGGAGCGGACGGCGCCCGTGGAGGGCGAGAACGTCGTCACCAAGTGGAAGTACAGCGCCTTCGTCCGCACCGAACTGGAAGCGCTCATGCGGGAGGAGGGACGCGACCAGCTGATCGTGGTCGGGGTGTACGCGCACATCGGGGTGCTGATGAGCGCGGCGGACGCGTGGCAGCGGGACATCCAGGCGTTCGTGGTGGCCGACGCGGTCGCCGACTTCTCCCGTGAGGACCACGACATGGCGCTGCGGTACGCGGCCGGCCGTTGCGCCGTGGTGACCACCACCGACGCTCTCTTCCAGGAGGTCTGAGCCGATGCCCCTCACCCTTGAACTGATCCGCGCCGACATCGCCGACTCCCTCGGCGAGGCTCCCGAGGACATCCCGGTCGACGAGAACCTCGTGGACTACGGGCTGGACTCGGTGCGCATCATGGCGCTCCTGGAGCGCTGGCGCCGCGAGCACGGTGTGGGTGCCGCCTTCGCGGATCTCGCCGAACAGCCCGCCGTGGAGGCGTGGTTGCCGCTGCTGGTGGCCTCGTGAACGCCCCGCTGATGAGCCTGGACACCACCCCGGACACCCACGCCCCGGACACCGTACTGCCGTTGACCGCCGCCCAATCGGGCATGTGGTACGCCCAGGCCCTCGATCCGCTGAGCCCGGCGCTCAACACCGCGGAGTGCCTGGAGATCGATGGCCCCGTGGATCCGGAGCTCTTCGCGGATGCGCTGCGGCAGGTGGTCTCCGAGGCCGACGCGCTGCGCATCCGGGTGGAGGACACCCCCGAGGGGCCCCGGCAACGGGTGCGCGCGGAGGTCGAACTCCCCCTGCACACCGCCGATCTGCGGGCGGAGAAGAACCCGGACGACGTCGCCGGGGCCTGGATGCGGGAGGATCTCGCCCACGCCCACGACCTCGCCGAGGAGCCGGTGTTCGGGCATGCGCTCTTCCGTGTCGGCGAGGAGCGGTGGCTCTGGTACCAGCGCATCCACCACCTCGCCATGGACGGTTTCGGCTACTCCCTGCTCGTACGCCGCACCGCCGAGGTGTACGGCGCGCTGGCCGCGGGCGTGACGCCCGCCCCCTCCGCGTTCCGTCCGCTGGCCGAACTCGTCGCACAGGACGCCGAGTACCGCGCGTCCGAGGCCCGTACGGCCGACCGGGCGTACTGGAGCGATGCCTTCGCCGACCGCCCCGAGGTACCCCACCTCGCGGGGCGCGGTGCGCTGCCCTCCCGGACCTCGCTGCGCCGCACGGTGTCACTCCCACAGGAAACGACCGAACAGGTAAGGGAGTTGGCTTCCCGGCTGCGGGCGACCTGGCCGGAGGTGCTGATCGCCGCCCAGGCCGTCTACGCCTCCCGGGCCACCGGCCGCTCCGACGTCGTGCTCGGGCTGCCCATGATGGGCCGCATGGGTTCGGTGGCCCTGCGGGTGCCGGGCATGGTGATGAACGTCCTGCCGCTGCGCCTGGAGGTCTCCCCCGAGGCCGACTTCGCCCACCTGGTGCGCCAGGTGGTGCTGGGCATCCGCACGGTGCGCCGCCATCAGCGCTACCGCTACGAGGACATCCGCCGCGACCTCGGACTGCTCGGCGAGAGCCGCGCCCTGGTCGGTCCGCTGGTGAACGTGATGCCCTTCGACTACGACGTGCGCTTCGCCGGTGCGCCGGTACGGGCCCGCAACCTCTCGGCCGGGCAGGTGGAGGACCTGACGGTCAACATCTACGACCGTGCGGACGGCCGCGGGCTGCTCATCGACTACGACGCGAACCCCGCCCTCTACACCGAGGAGGGCCTCGCCGCCCACCAGGAACGGTTCACCGGTCTGGTCGCACGGCTGGCGACGGCCGACCCACACCTGCCGCTCGCCGCGCACACCATCGCCACTGCGGGCGAAGTCTCCCTGATCCTCGACGAGTTCAACCGGACCGGACGCGACCTGCCCGCGACGAACCTGATCGGCCCCATCGAGGCGCAGGCCCGCAGGACCCCCGCCGCGACGGCCCTGGTGTACGGCGAGGAGTCGCTCACCTACGCGGAGCTGAACGTCCGCGCCAACCGGCTGGCGAGGCACCTGCGGACACTCGGCGCCCGTCCGGACACGGTGGTGGCCCTCTCGGTGCCCCGGTCCGTCGAGCTGATCGTGACACTGCTGGCGATCCTGAAGACGGGCGCCGCCTATCTCCCGCTCGATCCGGACTATCCGGAGCGGCGCCTGCTGGACATGCTCCAGGACGCGGCGCCCGTCTGCGCGGTGACCGACAGGGCGGGCAGGCTGCCGGCCGGTGGCGCGGCCCCGCTCGTCGTGCTGGAGGGTCTCGACGTCTCGGCGCAGCTGCCGACCGATCCGTGCCGGCCGCTCACCCCCTCCCATCCGGCGTACGTCATCTACACCTCGGGCTCCACCGGCCGCCCCAAGGGGGTGGTCGTCTCCCACGGGGCGATCGACAACCGGCTGCGGTGGATGCAGGACACCTACCGGCTCACGCCCGAGGACCGGGTGCTGCAGAAGACACCGTCCTCGTTCGACGTGTCGGTGTGGGAGTTCTTCTGGCCGCTGCGCGAGGGCGCGACCCTGGTCGTCGCGGAGCCCGGCGGGCACCGCGATCCGACGTATCTGGCCCGGCTGGTGCGCGAACAGGCCGTCACCACGGTGCACTTCGTCCCGTCGATGCTTCAGGTCTTCCTCGCCGAGCCGGAGGCCGCGCGGTGCACCGGCCTCACCCGGGTGTTCTGCAGCGGCGAGGCACTGGCCCGCGAGACCGCGAACCTCTTCGCGGTCACGCTGCCGGGGGCCGGGCTCCACAATCTGTACGGTCCGACCGAGGCCGCGGTGGACGTCACCCACCACACCTGCGTGGCCGGGGACGGCGGTCCTGTGCCCATCGGGCGCCCGGTGTGGAACACCCGGCTGTACGTGCTGGACGCGGCGCTCCAGCTCTGCCCGCCCGGCGTACCCGGTGAACTTTATTTGGCCGGGCGCCAGTTGGCCGACGGCTATCTCGACCGGCCCGAGCTGACGGCGGCCCGTTTCGTGGCCGACCCGTTCGGCCCCGCGGGCAGCCGGATGTACCGGACAGGCGACCTCGCCCGGTGGACCGGGCAGGGCGAGGTGGAGTACCTCGGCCGCACCGACCACCAGGTGAAGCTGCGCGGCCAGCGCATCGAACTCGGAGAGATCGAGGCTGCGTTGTCCACACAGCCCGGCGTCGAGGGCGCCTGCGCGCTCGTGCGCGAGGACGAGGGCGGCGAACAGCGTCTCGTCGGCTACGTACAGGGGAAGGCGGACCCGGCCGGGGTGCGGGCCGCGCTGGCGCGCGTTCTGCCGGACCACATGGTGCCCGCGGCGGTGGTCGTCCTCGCCGCCTTCCCGCTGAGCCCGGCCGGCAAGCTGGACCGGCGCGCCCTGCCCGCACCGGTGTTCACCGGCGGCAGGGATGGCCGGCGCCCGTCCGGCGCCCTGGAGGAGAAGCTGACCCGGCTCTTCGCCGACGTGCTCGGCGTCGGACAGGCCGGTCCCGACGACGCGTTCTTCGATCTCGGCGGCACCTCGCTGCTCGCGATGAGGCTGGTGGCGCGGGTACGGGAGGAGTGCGCGACGGAGCTGACGATCGGCTCGCTCTTCGAGACGCCGACCCCGGCGGCCCTGGCCGCACGCCTCGCCGGCCCGGGTGCGGGCGCAGAGGACGCGCTGGACGTGCTGCTGCCCCTGCGCTCCGGCGGCGACCGGCCCCCGGTCTTCGCCTTCCACCCGGCGGGCGGCATCGCCTGGTGCTACGCGGGCCTCTCGGCCCGGCTCGGTGCCGGACAGCCGCTCCACGCCGTCCAGGTGCGCGGGCTGACCGACGACGAGCCCCTCGCGGCGACGCTCCGGGACCAGGCCGTCGACTACGCCGAGCGGCTGCGCGCCGTCCAGCCGCACGGGCCGTACCGGCTGGTGGGCTGGTCGGTGGGCGGCGTACTCGCCCAGGCCGTGGCGGTGCTCCTCCAGGAGGCGGGCGAGGAGGTCGAACTCCTGGCGCTGCTGGACTCGTTCCCGTCCGAGATGTGGCGTGCCCGCCCGGCGCCCGAGGAGGGCGACGCGCTCACGGCGGTCCTGCGGATGGCGGGCTTCGAGCGCACGGACGAGCAGACCCGTGACGATGTCCTGGCCACCCTGCGGAGGGCGGGCAGCCCGCTCGCCGGGCTCAGCGACCGCACCCTGTCCAGGATCGTCGACATCGTGCCGCACCACGCGCGCCTGATGCGCGAGCACCGGCACGACACCTACCGGGGCGACGTGCTGTTCTTCACGGCCGCGGCTCCCCGGGCGGAGGACTGGCTCACCCGGGATGCCTGGCGGGCCCATGTGACGGGCGAGATCATCAACCACGATCTGGACTGCACCCACGCGCGCATGCTCCAGGGCGATAACCTCGACACCGTCGCGACCGTCCTCGCGGCCCGGCTGAAGGAGCTCGACGGATGACCGCCCCGACCGCACCGTTCGACCCGGCGCACACCTGCGGGTCCGCCTCCGCACGATGGTGAGTACGCGGGCCGGGGTACGGCCCTGGTCGCCGGGCGACCCGCCTCCGGGGCCGTCCGTGCTGGACGGCGGGGGCCCGGTGCTCTGGTCCGTACGCCCATGGCCGCAGGAAACCCCGGACCCCGCTGCCGCCGGTGTTCTCGACGAGGCGGAGCGACGGCAGGCGGCGGCGTTCCGGCGCCCGGAGGACCGGGAGATGTACGTCGCCTCGCACACGGCGTTGCGCGTGCTGCTGGGCGGTGTCCTGGAACTCCCGCCCGCCCGGGTGGCGCTGGTCCGGCTGCCGTGTCCGGGGTGCGGCGCCGCGCACGGCCGGCCGGCGGTCGCGGGGCCGGCGGGCGAGCGGGTGCACTTCTCGCTCTCGCACACGGGCGGGCTGGCGCTGGTCGCACTGGCCGCCCGGCCGGTCGGCGTGGACGTCGAGCGGACGCCCTCGGCAACGACGGTGGCGGACACGGCGACGGCCCTGCACCCTTTGGAACAGTCGGAGTTGTCGGCTCTGCCGGTGGCGGACCGGCCGGCCGCGTTCGCGCGGTGCTGGACCCGCAAGGAGGCGTACCTCAAAGGGACCGGGGAGGGGCTCTCCGGCAGTGCGCTGAGCGGCGCGTATCTGGGGACGGGTCCGACCCCGGCCCCGCCGCCCGGTGGCTGGACCCTCGCCGACGTGCCGGTCCCTCCCGGTTACGTCGCGGCCTGTGCGGTCGCGGTCGCGGAAGAGTCGGGCACGGTACGGGACGGGGCCCCGCTCCACGGCGGCTGAGCCGAGGCCCGGAACCGGCTCTACGGCACCCTGGTCGGGTTCTCCGATCCCAGCAGCCGGACCAGTCCGTCCGCCATCTCCGTACGCCACCACAGGTAGTCGTGGCCGCCGTTGAACTCGCGGTATTCGCAGTCGTATCCGGCCGCTTCGAGCGCGTCGCGCAGTCGCCGCGCGGCGGGCAGCGCCACCCACTCCTGCTCGCCGAAGGAGAGCCGCAACCGTACCGGGCGGCGGGGTGCGGCCGCTATGCGGCCGGTGAGCCACTCCGGTTCCGGCCCGTCCGGCCACCAGTAGGAGGCCGACTGGACCAGGGCGTTGCCGAAGCGGTGCGGTGCTGTCAGCGCCGTGTACGTCGCCGACAGCCCGCCCAGGCTCTGCCCGGCGATCACGGTGCGCGCCGGGTCGTCGGTGAGGGGCAGGCGCCGCGCGGCCCACGGGAGCAACTCGTCGGCCAGGAAGGCCGCGTGGTCGGGCCGGCAGGCGAGGTCCCGCCAACGGGAGCCGGAGTCGACGGAGTCGACGAAGATCGCGGCCGTCGGAGGAATCCGGCCGTCCGCGACGAGGTTGTCGAGGAGGCCGGCGAGGCCCAGCGACGGCTGCCAGTGCTCGCCGTCCAGCAGGACGAGCACCGGGAGTTCGGAGTGCCGGCCACCGTCGGCGGGGGCGGGCGGTTCGTAGAGCCAGATCCGGCGGTCCTCCCCCAGACGCTCGCTGGGCACCGCGTGTTCGGTCACCGTTCCACGGGGGACGCCGGTCCGGGGCTCCCAGTCGGAGGCCGACCGGGACTCCCGGATTTCCGCCCAGGACACCGGTTCACCGCCCCAGCGGCGGGGCATGCGGCGGGAGTTGTGCGGGTCGGCGCGGCGTCGCGTCCGCAGCCACTGCCAGTACCCGGGCCCGTCGGCCTCGGGCCCGTCGCCCTCGTCCACGTGGAAGTCGTAGGTTCCGCGCCAGTCGCGGCGCAGCCGGAGCGTCCAGTGCCAGACGTCGGTACCGGGGACGCACTCCATCAGGTTGCCCTCGGGCAGGCGCGGGTCGCCGAGTTTGTTGGGCATGACCTGGACCGCCCGGGTGGCTTCCGTACCGCGCCAGAGGAAAGTCACGGCAGCGTGGTCGGGGCTGCCCTGCGGATCGGGTGCGATCAGCGGCGTGCCCGTCTCCCGAACCCGCGCCCAGAACCCTTCGAGCCCTTCGGGGCCCGGCAGTTCGACGCCGGGCGCCGCGAGGAGCGGAATCGCGTCGGGACGCACCGTCCTCGGCGGACGGTGGGGAGCCCCTTCGGGCGGTGCGGACGCGAACATACGGGCCAACTCCGGAGAACGAGGATAAGTAAGGGTTACCTTACCTGTCGACCGCTCCCGTGGCACGGGGGCCCTACCGATCGCCGGATCACCTCCGGAGCACCCCTCGATCCCCTCAAGGTTGGTTAGGCTAACCTAACACCGAGTGGCGACATCCTGCCGACCCGGCCAGTGGACGCCCCATCTCCCCTGCATTTTTCCCTTGCCCAGGAGCACGCCATGAGCGCAGACAGACCTTTCCGTACCTCCATATCGCCGCTGCGCGGCCCTCGCGGCCGAGTCGCACGGGTGGCCGCGCTCACCGCCGGAGCGACGCTGGGCCTCGGCGTGCTGTCGATGCCGCTCGCGGCGGCCAGCGACGGGGCAGGGACGACCGGAGCGGTGGCGCTCGCGGCTGACGAAGCGTCGGCCCCGAGCGTCGTCCTGGGATCGTCCTCGGTGAAGCCGGGCGGAGACGTGTCGTTCACCGCGACCGGCTTCCCGGCGAGCAGCACGGTCAGCGTCAAGCTCGACGACGCCACCCTCCTCGCCCAGTTCACCAGCGGCTCCGACGGCAACGTCTCCGGCACCGTCACCATCCCCACCGGTACCACCCCGGGCGCCGACCACTGGCTCCGCTTCCTCGCACCCCAGACCAGCGTCAAGAGCTCCGGCCTCACCGTCACGGCCACGCCGACGGTCAGTCTCGGTTCCGCGTCCGCGAAGGCGGGCGGAGACGTGTCGTTCACCGCGACCGGCTTCCCGGCGAGCAGCACGGTCAGCGTCAAGCTCGACGACGCCACCCTCCTCGCCCAGTTCACCAGCGGCTCCGACGGCAGCGTCTCCGGCACCGTCACCATCCCCGCCGGTACCACCCCGGGCGCCGGCCACTGGCTCCGCTTCCTCGCACCCCAGACCAGCGTCAAGAGCTCCGGCCTCACCGTCACCGAGGCCGCCACCTCGCCCGAACCGGCGACCCCCCGGATCCAGTTGGGCACCACCAAGGTGACCGCCGGCAAAGCCGTCTCCTTCTCTCTGTCCGGCTTCGTCCAGGGCCAGAACATCACGGTCAAGCTCGACGACCAGACGATCCTCAAGCAGTGGACCGCCGCGGTGAAGGCGGACGGCACCTTCTCGGGCACGGTGACCGTCCCGGCCGGAACCGGCGCCGGCGCGCACTGGCTGCGCGTCCTCGCCCCGGATCCCTCCACCAGCCTGAAGGCCGACTTCACCGTCGCTTCTTCGTCCACCGGCGGATCCTCCACGGGCGGCTCCTCCACGGGCGGATCCTCCACCGGCGGTTCGAGCAGCGGCGGAGGCAACAGCACGGGTGGCGGCTCCACCGGCGGCGCCGGTTCCGGCGGCTCGACCACCGGCGGTACCGGCTCCTCCTCCACCTCCGCCACCTCGGCCACCATCACCGCCGGTTCGAGCGTCGCCGCCGGCGGCAAGGTCTCCTTCCGTCTGACCGGGTTCCCCGCCGGCCAGCAGATCACCGTGAAGCTGGACGACAGCGAGATCATCGGGCAGTGGCCCGACGGCATCGCGGCGGACGGCTCGTTCTCGGGTACGGTCACCGTCCCGGCGACCGCGACCAAGGGTGCGCACTGGCTGCGCTTCCTCGCCCCCAACCCCTCCACCAGCATGAAGGCCGACTTCACCGTCACTTCCGGCGCGGACGGTGCTGCCGCGACCGACGGCACCGGCGGCACGAGCGCGACGGCCGGTACCGGCTCCACCGCGACGGACGGTTCGGCCACGCCGATCCCCGCCGCCACGGGCGCGCCCGCCAGTGCCACCAACGCGAGCGGGGCGAAGGCGGAGATCACCGCCAGCGAGGTCCAGCCCGGCGGGAAACTGCACTTCACGGTCACGAACTTCCCGGCCTCGCAGGTCGTCACCATCAAGCTCGACGACGACGCCATCCTCGGCCAGTGGGACCTCGACACCGAGGGGACCTTCGAGGGTGATGTGGACATCCCGGCCGAGGTGACGCCCGGTGCGCACTGGCTGCGCTTCCTCGCCCCGAATCCCGCCACGACACTCAAGGTCGACTTCACCGTGGCGGCGGCCGATGCCACCGCGGCCTCCTCGGCCTCCACCTCGGACGCGGCGGCGACCACCACCGACCCGACGGTCAACGCCGCCTCGGTCCAGAGCGTGGAGACCGGTATCTCCTACGCGACGATCGCCTGGGCGGCCGGAGCGGCAGCAGTGGGAGGCGCCGCCGGAGCGGCTGGAGCCACCACGTTCATCCTTCGGCGGCGCAAGCCGCAGCAGCAGGAGCCCAAGACCGCCTGAGCCGGTCCGACGACGCATCACCACGGGGCGGCCCTCAAGGGGAGTTCACAGCAGCTGCCTTGAGCAACTCCGCAACCCTCGCGGGGCGTTGTGCGCACACCCGCGCGCGACGCCCCGCGACGCATGCGCGGCCGCCGTGGATCCACCCCCGCCGACTGTGACGCAAGCCACCCCAGAACTCGATCAACTTAGGTAAGGCTAAGCTAACCTAGTGAGCAACGCCTCGTCACAAGAGGCGCACCAGTCAAGGAGATTGACGCAGCATGACGTCTGTTACCCGTCGTTCCCTCAGCACCGCCGTCGTCCTCGCCGTCGGCGGTTCGCTGGCCCTGGCCGGCACGGCGACCGCCAGTGCCACGGGCCACAAGGGCGGTTCCGCCTCCACCATCACGTCCGCCTCGCTGGCGACGGGCCTCTACCAGTCCTCGTACTCCGAGCGGAACCACGTCCTGTGGACGACCACCGCCGTGGGCCGCCCGCCGGTGACCGACTCCAGCCTGCTGAAGGTGGACCCGCGCACCCTGAAGGTCGAGAAGACCATCGTGCCGCCGGTCACGGACGCTGCGACCGGCGCGGTCGAGGCCGTCTACGGTGTCGCGGTGGACGACGAGCACAACACCGTGTGGACGACCAACACCCGCAGCAACACCGTCTCGGTCTACAGCCAGAAGACCGGCGCGCACCTCGCCACGCTGCCCGACGTCGCGCACGGCCGTGACATCGTCGTGGACGAGAAGCACGACACCGTGTGGGCGAGCAGCTTCGCCGGCGCGAGCCTGGTCGCGTTCGACTCCAAGACCCTCAAGGAGAAGGGCCGGGTCACCATCGAGGGCTCCAGCCCGACCGGTCTCACGCTGAACGAGAAGACCGGCGCGGTCTACACCGCCGACATGAACAACGACCGGGTCATCGAGGTCGCTCCGCACAAGGCGCCGCGCTTCATCCCGGCGGGCGACGGCGCGATCTCGGTCGCCCTCTCCGCCAACGGCAAGACCGCCTACACCGCGAACCAGACCGCCGGCACCCTCTCGGTCATCGACCTGAAGAAGGGCGTCGTCACGTCGACCGTCGCCACCGGCAACGGCCCGCTGGCCGTCGCCACGGACAAGAAGTCGGGCCGCGTGCTGGTCGTCAACCGCACCGACGCCGACGTGACCGTCGTCGACCCGAAGAAGGGCGCCGTCGTCGAGACCCTCGCCACGGGCGCCAACCCGAACCACGTCACGGTCGCCGACGGTGTCGCGTACGTCGTGGACAAGTCCGGCTCGGGCACGGACGGCAAGGACCTGATCCACCGCATCGTCCTGGGGCACTGACACCGGGTTCCCGGTACCGGCCGCCCCCACCGGCCGCCCTCGACCGTACGGCCGACGGCCCGCTCCTCCCGCCCCGGCGGAGGAGCGGGCCGTCGGCCGTCGCCGGCCGGGCGCCCGCGGCCGTCAGGCCGCTCCGGCTTCGACCAGGAACGGGCTCGGCGCGCCGGACCAGGACACGTACAGGCTGTCCCGGGCCCTGGTGCAGGCCACGAAGAGCAGGCAGCGCTCCGCGGTCAGGTCCGCCTCGTGCTGGAGGGCGTCCTCCTCGGCCGGTGTGAGGGCTCCCGGGTAGGGCAGTGCCCCCTCCTGCACGCCGACGACGGCGACGCAGCGGAACTCCAGTCCCTTGAAGGAGTGCATGGTTCCGACGCGGACGGCGGGCGTGTCCTCGGAGACCTCCGACCGCAGCCGCACCGCGGGGATGCCCGCGGCCGTCAGCCGATCGATGACCTTGGTGCAGGTCTTGTTGAAGCGGGCGCTGACGCCGATGTCGCAGGGGTTGACCCCGGCCCCGGTCCAGGCGCCGATCTGCGTGACGAGTGCGTCCAGTTCGTCGTCCTCGGAACCGGCCCCGTGGAGGGCCGGGCCGCTGCCGTGGAGGGCGGAGCGGTAACCGAGGAGCGTCTCGTTGCGGTCGTCGTCCTCCAGTTGTGCGAAGGGGCGGCCGACCAGCAGCGCCGTGGACCAGCTGAGGATCTCGTGCGTGCTGCGGTAGTTCTTCCGCATCTTCGTCGAACGTCCCGTGACGTTGATGCCGAGTGCCTTCAGCGACACCTTGGAGTCGTAGATGCGCTGATGGGGGTCGCCGGAGATGAAAAGGTCGTCGGGGCGTGCCGGGGCGGCGGCGCGCAGCAGCCGCCACTGTGCCGGGTGCAGGTCCTGCGCCTCGTCCACGACGATGTGCCGGTACCGGGGGCCCTGCGTCTCCAGGATGTCGGCGGCTTCCAGGCAGGTGCCCAGGTAGGTGCGGCGTCCGTCGGCGGCGAGCCGTTCGGAGAAGTCCTGGACGGTACGCCACACCAGCGCGCGCCGGGCGACGGGGAGCCGGCTCCCCCGGCCGGGCCGCTCCGCGGCTTCGTACTCCTCCTGGGTGCGCAGGTTCTGTGCGAGGACGACGTGCTTGTGTTCCTGCGCGAGGAACGGGACGGAGCCGGTGTAGCCCGTCGCGTGCGCGGCCCTCTCCCAGCGTTCCAGCTCCTCGCCGCCCATCAGGGGCCGGCGTGAGGTGGCGACGATCCGGCTGGCCAGGGCGTCCACGGTGGTGATGTCCACCCGGTCGCGCAGGTGCGCGTCCTCCACGAGGGTGGCGAGCCCGCTGCGCAGCGCGTCGGCGAGTGCGTTGGTGTACGTGGTGAGCAGGATGCGCTCGCCGTCGCGCAGGAACCCCAGGAGGTGGCGTACGCGGTGCAGCGCGACGACGGTCTTGCCGGTGCCGGGTCCCCCGGTCACCTGCGCCGGTCCCGAGTAGCTGGGCCGGTAGGCGACCTTGTGCTGGGAGGGGTGGAGGAAGACCCGCCAGGCGGTGAACGGCTTGTCGAGGATGTCGCGGAGTTCCTCGGACGCGGTGACCAGCGCGATGCGGGTCGTGGTGCGACGGATGGCGGTCTCGAAGTCCGCGGTGTCCACGGGCGTGGTGTCGGAGGGTGCGGTGGAGAAGCTGAGGGAGACGACGTCCCGCCACACCTCTTCGACGCTGAAGCCCGCGGCGAGGTATTCGAGGACCTCGCGCTGGTCCTGCGGGAAGTACGGCGCGAAGACCTCCAGTTGTTCGTGGGTGGTGAGGGCGCGGGCCTGACGCAGGGTGGCCTCGTCGATGCCGAGTGCGGTCAGGTCTCCGTCGGACACCTTCGCGAACAGCCGCTGGTCGGGGGCGGGGGCGATGCGCTCGTAGGCGGGGGTCAGTTCTTCGAGCATCGCGATGTCGCGGATCTCGACCGCCCGGGTCACGGTGTTGATGCTGGCCTTCTGCTGGACGGCCCAGTCGATCGCCTTGTCGTGCGGCATCACGCGCAGCAGCACGTAGGTGTCGCCCTTGTCGGGCGCGAGGACAACGCCCCGCGTCCCCTGGTCGATCCGGATGGTGCGGATGTGGGGATCGCGGGCGCGCTTCAGGCTCTCCAGCTTCAGCCCGGGGTCCTTGAACAACTGGTCCAGAGTGAGGCGCTCGAACTTCTCCCAGGCGTCGAACACCCCCTGTTTGACCCCGCTCTGGAGTTTGCCGAGCTGGGCGCAGAAACCGACGTCGAACGCGAGGTGGGGCATGGGGTGGACTCTCCGAGGGGCGGGCGGGAAAGGCGGGTGTCGGGGGTCAGTCGGCGGGGCCGTCGAGGTCGAGGCCGATCAGCGCCAGCGCCTCGCCGACCTCCTGGGTCATCTCGTCCGCGGGTCCGAAGACCAGACAGAGGTCGTCGTGCAGGGGCTTCAGGATCCGGTGCGCGTCCGCCGCCTGTCCTTGGGCGAGCAGCAGCATCCCGATGTCGCGGCGGAGTTCGACGGCCTCCTCGCTGAGATCGCCGTCGACGGCCCGTACGACGTCGAGCAGGCCGCGGAGCGCGAAGAGGGCGTCGGTGACCTGGCCCAGTTCGGCCCGGCATCGTGCGGCCTGGGCGCGGCAGGCGCGTGCGCGCTCGCCGGTGGGGCCGTCGGTGCGCGCGTAGGCGTCGGCGAGTGCGTCGAATTCGGGCAGTGCCGCGCGGTAGTCCCCGCCGAGCAGTTGGATCGCGGCGCGGTGGGTGCGCAGCTCCAGCACCTTGCGGCTCTCGGCGCCGAGCGCGCGGGCGGCGGGGCCGAGGATCTCGCCGAGCACCTCGGCGGCCTGGACGAACCGCTCTTCTTCGAGGAGGGCGTCGGAGTGGGCGTACGCCTCGTCGATCTCCGCACGCAGCTGTGCGGGGACGGGTACGTGTACGGGAGCGGGCGCGCCGGGGCGGGCGGTCCCGGGAGCGGGGCGGGCAGCGCCGGCGCGGGCGCGCGGGGCGTACGGATCGCGGAAGATCCCGGTCGGGTCCGGGGCCCCGGCGGGTCCGGATTCTCCGGGTCCGGGCGACCGGCCGGGCGGCGGCAGGAAGGGCCGGAGCCGCTCGTGGACCTCCTGCACGTCGGCGGGGCGTGCCTCGGGCGCCTTGAGCAGCAGGTGCAGGACGAGGTCCTCCAGCTCCTTCGGCACCTCGGGGCGCAGTTGCCGCAGCGGTACGGGCGCGGCGTTCACGTGGCTGTGCATCACCATGTACTCGCTGTCCGCCGTGAACAGCAGCCGCCCGCAGAGCAGTTCGTGGAGGACGCAGCCGAGTGCGTACAGGTCCGTCTGCGGGGAGGTCCGGCCGCCGCGTACCTGCTCGGGCGCCATGTACTGGTAGGTGCCGATGGGTGTTCCGGTGGCGGTCAGTTTGGTGACGTCGGTCCGCAGGATCGCGGCGATCCCGAAGTCGAGGACCTTCACCGTCCCGTCGCGGGCGACCAGGATGTTGCTCGGTTTGAGGTCGCGGTGGATGACGGGCACCTCGTGCGCGTGCGACAGCACGGTGGCGACCTGCGCGGCCACCGCCACGGCCCAGCTGACGGGGAGCGGCCGGTCGGGGTGGATGTACGCGGAGAGCGGCATCCCGTCGACCAGCTCCATGACGAGGTAGAGCCGCTCGTGGGTGTCGTCGAGCACCGCGTCGTACACCTGGGGCACGCCGGGATGCTGGATCCGGGCGGTGATGCGGGCTTCGCGGCGGAAGCGCTTGGCGAACTCCTCGGCCAGCTGGGCGGAACCGCCGACGGCCTGTTGCCGGATCAGCTTCACGGCGACGGGCCGGTCGAGCACGGCGTCGTAGCCGCGCCACACCTCTCCCATACCGCCGTGGGCGAGCGGTTCCAGGAGCTCGTACCGGCCCGCGATCGGCTGCTGTGGCACGTGGGGCCCCCGTGTGTGCGTGTACTGGCCGGTGCGCGCGGGTGCGATGCGGCGGGACCGGCTTTCGGCTTGCTGAAGGGCAGTCTCCCTGGTGGGGCGATCTTCAGTCCAGTGCCGGCGGCACGAAACCGCATGGGCCGCCTCTTTCCGGTCACGGCGACCCGACGGCCCCGCCGTACGCCGTGCGGGCGTGGCGGCGGGACCGTCCGTGGGCGGCGGGACGGACTACTCGTCCACGCCTTCCTCCCGGCGGATCATCCGCCAGGCCGCCCGGCGGGCGCTGCGGTCCAGGCTGGACTTGAACCCCTTGTCGGGGCCGAAGTACTGCCGCCCCATGCCGGCGATCGTGTCGATGTGGTCGGCCATCTTGTCGGCGAAGACCTTGTCGAAGACCTTGCCGAAGTTCTCCACGTCGTCGTTGGCGACCGCCGCCAGCCGGACCTTGTGGTCGGCCTTGGCCTCGTTGAAGGGACGGATGACGTCCTGTTCGGTGAAGTCGGTGCCGAACTTGGCGTTGAACGCCTCGATCAGCTCCGACAGCAGCGACTTCTCGGCCTCCGCCGCGCCGCCGACGCCCTCCGCGAACCCCTTGAGTTCGGCGGGGCCTTCCGGGGCGAGGGACTTGTCGTGCTCGCCGGTCTTCTCCACCCGCAGGTGGCTGAGGTCGACTTCGCCTATGTCGACACCACCGTCGGCGCGCCGGGGAAGCCGGTTGAGGAGGTAGCGGCCGTAGAGGTACAGGCGTTCCAGCTCGGGGTCGCGGTAGGGCACGATCTGGGCGAGGAAGCCGTACTTGCGCACGTAGTCGTTGAGCGCGGCGCGGAAGCCCTCGGCGGTCTCCACGTCGTCGTCCTCCTCGCTCTCCAGGAGCGGGGTGAACCGGGCGACGGCGGGTGAGAGCAGGCGGTACAGCTCGGCGTGCAGCTTCTCCCACGTGGCCTGCGAACCGGCCGCCTTCTCCTTCGCCTCGAAGTACGCGGCGGCGAACTCGTCCATCTCCGGCTCGGAGACGATCGGCGCCGACATGACGGCGCTCTGCGCGCTGTAGAGCAGATTCGGGTCGGAGGGCAGCGTCGTCGCTTCCTCGAAGTACGGGCGGAAGGCGTCCTGGATGTCCTGGGCGTCGTTGGAGAAGTCCAGGACCGCCAGATCCGCCTGCGACTTCCGCTCGGCGGTGCGGTTGAGCCGGGAGAGCGTCTGCACGGCGGAGATGCCGGCCAGCTTCTTGTTGACGTACATGGTGGTCAGGAGCGGCTGGTCGAAGCCGGTCTGGTACTTCTCCGCCACCACCAGGATCTTGTACTCCTGCTGCCCGCGTCCGCCGGCGGTCACGGCCTTGTCGTCGGCGCGGGTGTACGCGAACGCCTTCGGCAGCGCGCTCTCCGCGATCCCGCCGTTCTCCTTCTGCTCGGTCGTCTCCTCGTCGTCGACGGTGAGCGAGCCGGAGAACGCGACCAGGACCCCGAGGTCCGGGTACTTCGCGTCGTACTCCCGGTCCTTGATGTAGCTCTTGATCGCCCGCGCCATCTGTACGGCGGACTGCCGGGAGGCCGTCACCACCATCGACTTGGCCCGGCCGCCGAGCCGGCCGCTGGTGTGCGCGAGGAAGTGCTCGACGATCACCGTGGCGTGCTGGGTGACGGTGTGCTCGTGGGTCAGCACGTACCGGGCGAGCAGGGTGTTGGCCTTGGAGGGGTCGACTTCGATCTCGTCCGGATTCTGGTTCACCAGCTTCCAGTACGTGTTGTACGTGACGTAATTGCGCAGCGGGTCGAGGATGAAGCCCTCCTCGATGGCCTGCCGCATCGAGTACGTGTGGAAGGGCCGGTAGACGGTCTTCCCGTTCTCGGTGGCCTCGGTGCCGAAGAGTTCGAGGGTCTTGGCCTTCGGGGTGGCGGTGAAGGCGAAGTACGAGAGGTTCGCTGCCTGGGAGCGCTCGGTGGCCTTCTTCCTCAGCTTCTCGTCGACGGTGACGGCGACCGCGCCCTGGTCGGCGGAGTCGGAGTCGAGCCCGAGGTCCCGGAGCACCGCCCGCACGTCGGTGGCGGCACCGCCGGACTGCGAGGAGTGCGCCTCGTCCACGACGATCGCGAACCTGGTTCCCTTGATCTCGGTCGGGTTGCGCACGATGTAGTCGATGAGCGCGGGGAACGAGTGCAGGGTGACCGTGACGATCTTGCCGGTGTCGCGGGAGAGCGCACGGGCCAGCTGCTCGCTCTTCGCACCGTGCTTCTCGTCGATCTTCACGACCAGTCCCTCGGTCTGCGAGAAGCTGCCGACGGTCTCCCGGAGCTGGGCGTCCAGGTTGCGGCGGTCCGTGATGACGATGACCTTGTCGAAGACGGGTGCGCCCGGCTTCACCCGGCCCTGTGCGACGGCCTCCGGGTCGAGCACGCGCGGGTCGGTGTCCACGTGCAGATCGCTGAGCCGGTGGGCCAGCCAGCCGATGGTGTTGGACTTGCCGGAGCCGGCGGAGGCCATGACGAGGTAGTTGTGGCCGACCCCGTGGGCCGCCGCGTGCGCGGTCAGCCGCTTCACGACGTCCCACTGGTGGAAGCGCGGGAAGATCGTCGACTTGGTGGTGCCGCCGCCGGGGGTCCTGGTCTTCTGCTGATGGACGTAACGCTGGAGCAGGTCCAGCCAGTTGTCCCGCGCCCAGACCTGTTCCCACAGGTAGGAGGTGGCGTACGTGCCGTACGCGACCGGGGCCGGGTTTCCGGCACCGCCGGGCAGACCGGGGCCGTTGGAGCCGGTGTTGAAGGGGAGGAACCGCGTGTTGCGGCCCCGGAGCTGGGTCGCCACGAAGACGAGGTCCGGGTCCACCGCGAAGTTGGCGACGACCCGGCGGGTGAAGATCAGCTCGGTCGGGTCGCGGTCGGAGCGGTACTGCTCCTTGGCCTCTTCGACGCCCTGCCGGGTGAGCGGGTTCTTCAACTCGGCGGTGGCGACCGGGATTCCGTTGAAAAACAGGGTCAGGTCGAGCTTGTTGCCCCAGTCGGCCTGCTTGGTGGCGTAGACGAGTTCGCGGACGACGGTGAGGCGGTTGGCCCGGTAGCCGTCGAGCACGGAGTCCTCGGCGACCAGGTTTGGCTTGAAGTAGGCGACGCGGAGACGGACACCCCGGTCCTTGACACCGTTACGGAGGACGCTGAGCAGGCCGTCCTCGGTGATCGCCTTGTCGAGACGGCGCGCGAAGCCGTTCTGGGCCTCGTTGACGCTGCCGTAGACGGCGAGCAGATCGTTCCACTCGTCGGCCTGCGTCGCGCCGATGAAGGTGAACAACTCGTGGGTGTCCAGCCCGAGATCGGCCTGGTAGTCCTCGGGCCGCGCCTCGCGCCAGCCGCGCTCGGTCATCGCGGCGACTATGGCGTCCCCGAAGGCGGACTCACGGTGTATGGCTGTCACGGGTTGACTCCGTCCGTTACGTTGCGGCCACTGGCGGTGGAGACGTCGAACTGGCCTGTCACTGCGGCGGTGATGAGCGCCTGACGGCGTTCGGCGAGCCTGTCGACGGACTGGCTCAGAAGCCTGCGCGCCCGAGCAGTCCGGGCGGCACTTCGATCGAGGGAGGAGGCGACAGAGCGTTGCTCGGACACGGGAACCTTCGGAATCACGCAGCCCTTGACGGTCGCGGTGGGAAGGTTGTTGGCCATCCCGTCGGCACCCGAGATGCCGGATTTGATGTGTTCGCGAACTTGATGGCTACGGAGCATGTGGGTAACGAATTCCGGGCATCCAAGAGTGCGATCCAACTTCAAACGATAAACCTTGTCGCACAACAGGAGATTCCGGTTCAGCTCCCCGACGATTCCCACGCTTCCGATGAGCTCACGTGATCCACTGGCACGGGACATCAACAAGTCACCGGGGCGCAGAATGTACTCGCGACGCGGCTCAACGCCGACCGGAAGGGCCTTATGCTGCAACGGGTCAAAAGTTCCCGTGTTCACGCAACCGGCCTTGACCACACCCCACTCATGACCTTCGGCTGCCCTGTCCTCGCACTGGGGGGACCATCCCTGTTCGATACGCATCAGCATGTAGCGCAGATTCATGGCCCCATATCGCTCGGAGAGCGCTCGATGAACGCTCGACAGGTCACTGACCGCCTGCTCGCCCAAGAGTCGCATCTGAGACTCGCGCCTCGACACCAAACGATCGATACGGCCCGTCTCGGCGACGAGGAATGCGGAGATACGACGCTGTTCGGCATGCGACGGAATCTCGAACTCGATATTCGCATACCTTTCCGCATTGAAATTCTGGATGGTAGACGCCACCGATTCGGACTGAATCGTGTGCTGAAACGGTGCGCTGCGGGCAATATAGGAGAGAAACGTCGGGTCAACATTTTTGGCAGGACGAAACCTGACCAGATACCCTGCAAAAGTAGTTCCCCGGTCGGATTCCTTCACCAGGTAGGACTGCCCCGGCGGAGTACCGCTACGAGACAACAGAAGGTCTCCCGCCTCCAGAAGGAAGCGCTCCGCGGGCGGGGTAGCCACGAATACACCGTGCTCGGCCGGCGAAAGTGAACCGGTACTGATGTCGCTGGTACGAAGAAGCCGAGTTCCCGACGAGGTGTAGTTGTCACTCGACACACCCACACCGTACTGACCTGCGTCCACGCACAGATTCTTGAGACGCGTCTTCGTCCAAGCGGTCATTCCGTCACCTCTCCCAGCAGCGCCTGGATCTCCGCCTCAAGCGCCTTCAAGTCCGCATCGATCTCCGCCAACGGCCGCGGCGGCTCGTACACGTAGAAGTGCCGCGTGAACGGGATCTCGTACCCCACCTTCGTCTTCGTGTGGTCGATCCACGCGTCCGGCACGTGCGGGTGTACCTCGCGCTTGAGGTACTCCTCCGCGTCCTCGCCCAGCGGGACGTTTTCGTAGTCCCGCAGTTCGCCGTCCGGTTCCGGCTCGCCCTTGATCGTCTGGACCTCGCCCTCCGGGTCCCGGACGCCCACCGTGTCGCGCAGCGCCTTGGTGAAGGGGGCGCCGGTCGGGCCCTGGACGCCGGCTTCCGCCATCGCGTTCCGTACCGCGACCTGCGCCTCGGACTTGGTCGCCCAGCCCGTGCCCAGCAGTGGGCTCAACGCGTCACCGAGCACCTGCGTCTCGGCGTCCGCCAACGTCGCGAACTTCTCCGCTTCCTCATCGGTCAGCTTCCGCCGGGCCGATGCCTTCGCCGCCAGTTCCGCCTCGCGCGGGAGGAAGCGTTCCTCGGCCCACTTCTGCACGGGCTTCGACGCGAGGAGCGCCGCGAGCGTCTCCTCCGTCAGCTCGAACCGCAGCTTCAACGGCCGCTCCACCGTGATGCGCTGGTAGCCGAACTCCGCGTTCTCGAAGACCTTCACTTTGCCGTGCATCGGGTGTTCGGTGTCCGCGGCAGCGGCCACCGCGTCCCCGTACAGGCGGGTGATGTCGGCGATGTGGTTCGGCTTGTTCCCGGTCCCGTCCCCGAGCTCCTTGCGCTTGTCGCCCAGCGACTTGCGCATCTTCACCCACTGGTCGCGCGCGTCCAGCAGCACGACCTTCCCCTTGTGCTGGGCGTCCTTGCGGTTGGTGAGGATCCAGAAGTAAGTCGAGATGCCCGTGTTGTAGAAGAGCTGGTCCGGCAGGGCGACGATCGCCTCCAGCCAGTCGTTCTCCAGGATCCAGCGGCGGATCTCGGACTCGCCCGAGCCGGCCGCGCCCGTGAAGAGGGGGGAGCCGTTGAAGACGATGGCGATGCGCGATCCGCCGCCGCCCTTGGCGTCCACCGGCTTCATCTTCGAGATCATGTGCTGGAGGAAGAGGAGCGAGCCGTCGTTGATGCGGGGCAGGCCCGCGCCGAAGCGGCCGGAGTCGCCGAGGTTCTTGTGCTCGTACTCGACGTCCTCCTTGACCTTCTTCCACTCCACGCCGAACGGCGGGTTGGCCAGCAAGTAGTCGAACTTCTCGCGGGCATGGCCGTCGTCCGAGAAGGAGTTGCCGAAGGCGATGTTCTCCGGGTCCTGCCCCTTGATCATGAGGTCGGACCGGCAGATCGCCCAGGATTCCGGGTTGAGTTCCTGCCCGTACACCTCCACCGTGGCGTCCGGGTTCAGGTCCTTGATGTGTTCCTCGGCGGCGCTGAGCATGCCGCCCGTGCCGCAGGCGGGGTCCATGACCGTGCGGACGACACCGGGCAGGCTGAGCGCGTCGCCGTCCGGGGCGATCAGCAGGTTGACCATCAGCTTGATGACTTCGCGCGGGGTGAAGTGCTCGCCCGCGGTCTCGTTGGACTGCTCGGAGAAGCGGCGGATCAGCTCTTCGAAGATGTAGCCCATGTTGTGGTTGGGCACGATCTCGGGGCGCAGGTCCAGATCGGTGAACCGGCCGACGACCTTGTAGAGCAGGCCGGCCGCGTCGAGCTTCCTGATCTGCTGGGCGAACTCGTACTTGTCCAGGACCTCGATGGCGTTCTCGGAGAAGGCCCCGAGGTACGCCTGGAGGTTCTTGGCCATGTTCTGCGGGTCGTCCGCGATGGTCTTGAGCGTGAGCGGGCTCTTGTTGTAGAACGCGTGCCCCGACGCCTTGCGCAGGAAGTGGTCGGTGTCGATGTCCTGGCCGGCGAAGCGGGCGACCGTCTCGGCGACCTTGTCGCGGGTGGGCGCCAAGACGCACTCCAGGCGGCGCAGCACGGTGAACGGCAGGATGACCTTGCCATAGTCCGACTGCCTGTAGTCGCCGCGCAGGAGGTCGGCGACGGACCAGGCGTGGTTCGCCAGTTCCGTGTGCTTACTGCTGTTCAACGCGTTCCCTTCGAAGGCCCCGGCCCGGTCGGGACGGTTGCGGTTTCGGTTGCGGATTCAGTGTGGTCGAGGGGTGCGGGCGGCCTGAATGTTCAGGCCAGCCGCGACGTTCACGCCGAGAGGTTCTCCGGCGGGAGCAGCGCCCCCGCCGTCAGGCCGGTGAGCAGGGCCTGCGCGGTCTCCTCGGCGAGGGCGGCCGTGCGACGGGCGGCGGTGCGCAGTTCGTGTGCGTGGCGGAAGGCGGCCCCGTAGCGCCGCTGTTCCTCCAGCGGGAGCAGCGGTACGCGGAGCCGGCCGGGGGCGACGTGCAGGATGGTGCTTCCGGTGGAGGCTCCGGCGATGTTGTCGTGGGCGCCGAGGAAGCCCGCGAGGAACCAGGGGTCCAGTCGTGCCGGGTCCGGCCGGAGCAGGTGGACGTGGTGGCCGAGCAGGGCACCGGCGTCCGCCTCGTCCGCGACCCGGGCCATGCCGCCGTGGCCGCCGGCCACGGCGCGTACGAGCACGTCGCCGGTGGCGACGGTGTGGGCCGCGTCGGTGCGCAGGTCCTCCGCCGTGCCGGAGGGGCCGCCGCCGCCGCTGATGTCGGACGCGGTGAGCACCGGGCGGGCCCCGTCGTCCGTTCGGGAGGTCTCGCCGCGGCTCCCGGGTACGGCTGCCCGCAGCAGGGAGAGCGCCCCTCCCCGGGCGAGGTCGGAGACCGTGGCCGTACGCCAGGTGCGCGAGGACTCCGCGGCGGCCCGCCAGGGTCCGTGGTCCGCGGCGCTCTCCAGTGCGGTGAGGGAGGTGACGAGCAGGGAACGGCGTTCCTCGGTGCGTCGCGCCACTTGCGCCGGCTCGATGTCGACGGGTGCGGCACGCACCTGCCGGGCGGGCGTGAGGTCGACGAGGTCGTCGACGAGGTCGATGGTCGGTACGGCGCGTGCCGTACCGGGCGTGTCGGCGAAGGTCTCCGGGTTCTCGCGGAAGGCGGTCCAGTGGGTGAGGACCTCGTCCGACAGTGCGTCCCAGTCCACCGCACCGCGCCGGTTCCGGTGCTGGGAGTGCGTCGGGTGAGTGGAGTGCGTGTCCCCCGGCGTACTCGCGGCGGCGCTCTCGCGCGGGTCCGTGCCGACGTCCACGAAGAGGACGGAGGTGCTGTCGGTGCCCTGCGGCTCCGGCCGGCGGAGCACCCACACGTGCAGGCCGATGTGGAGGGGTACGGAGGCGCCGACGGGCAGTCCGACGACGGCGCGCAGCGCACCGCTGCGTACCAGTTCGGCGCGGACGCGGCGGCCCGAGGCTCGGGTGGCGGTGGCCGGCGGGAGCAGCATCACGGCGTGCCCCCCGGCCTCCAGGTGGGCGAGCGCGTGCTGCGTCCAGGCGAGCTCCGACTCGATCCGGGGCGGCACTCCGTAGGCCCACCGCTGGTCGTAGGCGAGTTCTTCGTGGCCCCATTCGCGGTCGCCGTAGGGCGGGTTGCAGAGCACCCCGGCCACCCTCAGGTCGGGGAAGGCGTCGGCGCGCAGGGTGTCGCCGACGCGTACGGTGACCCGCGCGCCGGGCGACGACAGGAGCAGGCGTACCGCGCTGCGCTGGGCCTGAACGGGCAGCGAGTCCTGGCCGTACAGCTCCGTGGCGCCCCGTCGGGCCGCCGCCGCGAGGAGGCTGCCGCTGCCGCACGCCGGGTCGAGCACGCGGGTGGTGCCCTCCGGCAGCAGCCGGGCCAGGAGGCCGGCGAGGCCCGGGGGTGTCGGGTAGGTGCCGCTGGAGGCGGTGTCGTCGAGTTCGCGTTCGGCGAGGACGTCCAGCGTGTTCTGTGCGCCTTCGCCGCGGACACAGCGCATCAGCGCCCGGAGAGCGGGGACGTCGTCCGGGCCGAACCGGGCGGGTCCGGTCTCCGGCATCGATCCGGCTTGCTCGGCGGCGGCGGTTCCGGCCCGGGCGAGTACCTCGGAGTCGGGCAGGTCGTCGTGGGCGGCGAGTTCGTCCGCGCCGTGGCGTGACGCCGCCAGGACGAGGGGGAACAGACGGGCCACCAGGCCGGAGCCCGTCCCGTGGAGTCGCAGCACGGTGCGCAGTTCCTCGGACGGGGAGGCCGCGTGGGACTGGCCGCGCGCCTCCAGCCAGGCCCGTACCGCTTCGAGGTCGTAGAGCGGGCTGCTGTCGGTGCCCCCCGACGGGGCGGGGAAGTCGTCGTGCCGACGGCGCCAGTTGCTGACGGTGGCACGCGTGACACCCGCGATCCGGGAGATCTCGGCGGCTGTCACCAGAGCTGGGGGCTGGGGCATGGGGTTCCTGGCCTCTCGGGAGTGAACAGTAAACACATTACGGCACGCGTCAAATCCTTCAAGAGGTTTGACAGTGCTTTCACGACTCTGCTTATCTGGCGGAGCTTCCGGTTGGTGGCGCACCTCACGGCGTGAGTCTTCGGCGTGCCGTGTGCCCCGTCCGTGACGCGGCGCCGAGTCGCGCGCCGCTCCTCCGTCTTCGAGGGAGACACCTCATGCAGATCACCCTGCCGACCGCGGTCGTCGAAGGAATCCAGCTCACCGTCATGCCCTTCCGCGGGGATGCCGTGATCGGGACCATGTCCGTGGCGACCCTCGTCCAGCTCGTCCCCTCGCCCCGCCGGGAGGAGGACACGAAGACGCTGAAGGCCGCGTCCGGCGCGGTCCGGCGCCACGCCGAACTGCGGGCCCTGGTGCAGCGGGCGCTGAAGTCCACGCAGAAGGGAAGGAACGTCGGCGCCTACGCCGAGTACATCGCCGACGGGGTGAAGGGAGAGCTGGGCGCCGGCTGGTCCACTCCGCCCATCACCTTCTGGCACGCCGGACCGCTCGCGGCCCTGAGCGACGAACTGCTGCCCGGCACCGGACTGCGGGCCCTGACCATCACCCCGGGCACCTGTGTCGTCGCCATCGACGGCGAGACGCAGACCGCCGCCTGGCACGACCTCTACGACGATCCCGGCCGCTTCGGTCTCACCTACGCCGAACTCGCCGCCGTGCGCGTGCCCTTCGAGCTCTACGTGGACCTGTCGGTCGCCGACGCGCGGCAGATCTTCTACGACCGCAATGTGCAGGGGGTGGTCGTCGCCAAGAACCTCGCCATGTCGATGGACCAGCGGGACTTCGCGACCCGGCTCGCGCACCGCCTCGCCGAGTCCGTCAAGGTCGAGGTGGACGACCGGCTCGTACCGTTCACCAAACTCGTCAACGCCAGCAAGCGGCAGGTCGGCAAGAGCGATCCGGAGGTCGTCACCCTCTCCGCGCTGCGCGCCCTCGTCGTCACGAGCATCTACGGACGCTCCGGCCTCACCCGTTCCGCCGAGACCGTCCACGAGGACGAACTCCCCGCCGGAACGGACGCCGAGCAGGTGGAGCGGGGCGTGATCCCGACGCTGGCGCGGCTGGTCTCCGACCTCTTCCCGCACTTCGCCTCGCGCAGCGCCGTAACCGCCCCGGCGGTGCTCGCGGGTCTCGGCATCGCCGTCCACCAGACCACCCCCTGGGCCGACCCGATGAGCGCCCTCGGCGTGGAGGACCTGCACCGGCTCCTCGCCGACGTCCGGTGGGACCGGGAGCCCCGCTACTGGGACGGCGTCGCGGCCAAGGCGAGCGCCACCGGGCGCCTCAACTTCAGCGGCGGCGTCAAGGACTCCGGCGGCCGGGTGGCCGACGCGATCCTCTACCCCGCGACGGAGGCGGGCCGCAGGATCCGCGGCCAGTAGGCCCGCACCACCCGGTACCGGCCGCTTCCCCCGCGACGCGACCGGCCGGCGCGTACCCGACCCGGCACAGCCACGCGACAGATACCTGATCGGAGCACGTCATGAACTCTCCCCAGTACCCGCACCCGGGCCCCTACGAGGCGCCTCGGCACACCGCCCCGGCCCCGCCCGTTCCCGCTCCGCCCGTCGCGCCGCCGCGCAAGACCTCCCGCGCCAAGGCATGGGTCACGCACGGCGCGGCCGCCTGCGTCGCCCTCCTCATCGGTACGGGCATCGGCTCCGGCGGGGAGGCCGACGCCGACAGCACGGCGGCCGCCCCCGCGAAGCCGGGTCCGACGGTGACGGTGACCGTGACCGAGACGGCCGAGGCCGCCCCCGCACCGGCCGTCACCAAGACGGTGACGGCCAAGCCGAAGGCGACGAAGGCCCCCGGCCCGGCGAGCTCCTTCGGCGGTGACGGGGAGTACCTGGTCGGGGAGGACATCGCGGCGGGGACGTACAAGACCGCCGGCGGCGACGGACTGTTCGGCTGCTACTGGGCCCGGCTGGAGGACGCCAGCGGTGAGTTCGACGCGATCATCGCCAACAACAACCTGGACGGGCCGGGACGGGTGACGGTCAAGAAGGGCGAGTACTTCCAGACCCAGGGCTGCCAGGACTGGAAGAAGGCGGGCTGACCCGTGCGGGTGTCCGGCGGCACTCCGGTGCCACCGGACACCCGCACGGCCACCTACGGCCGCCCCGCTCCGGCGGGCGCGTCGCAGCACACCGTTCACCGGCCGGGAGGAGCCCGCATGGAAGCCGACGACATTCCGGAACCGGACGACGATCCGGAACTGACCGTGTACCACCGTCACGTGACCCAACTGCTCACGTGCGCCGACAGGACGGCCTTCGAAGCCCTGCTGATCCAGATCCGCCACATCACGACCCGCTCGTACGAGACCAGCCTCTACGACCACCAGCAGACCTTCCGGCTCCTCTGGCACCACCTGGACCACGTGGGTCACCTGCGACACGCGCATCGGGACGTCGTGCTCCGCCTCGCCTCGGGACGCACGGGCGCGGAGGAGACCGCGGAACTCGAACTCTTCCTCGCCCTCCACGCACGGATCGGGTCGGCCGGCCAGGTCGTGTTGGGGAAGTAGCGCCGTCCGCCCAAAGGGCGGGTCAGGCGGGACTTTCAAAACACGACCTGGTCCCGTTGAGGACGGCCCCCGCCGCCCTCCGCACGGACGCCGACACCCGGCCGGCGGCGATGCACCGCGCCCGGGCCACCGCGCTCCGGGGCAATAGACTCGAAGCCCACACCGCGCACCGAAAGGGAGCAAAGCCGTGCATGGTGAATACAAGGTGCCCGGCGGCAAGCTGGTCGTCGTGGATCTGGACGTCGAGGCGGGCGCCCTGCGCGACGTCCGGGTGGCGGGGGACTTCTTCCTGGAGCCCGACGAAGCCATCACGGCCGTCGACGCCGCCCTGGAGGGGGCGCCCGTCGACACCGACGCCGCCGGACTCGCCGCCCGCGTGGAGGCGGCACTGCCCGAGGGCACGGCGATGTACGGGATCACCACCGAGGGCATCGCAGTCGCGGTGCGGCGCGCGCTGGCCCACGCCACCGACTGGACCGACTACGACTGGCAGTTCATCCACGAGGGCCCCCAGTCCCCCGAACTCCACATGGCGCTGGACGAGGTGCTCACCGAGGAGGTGGCCGCAGGACGCCGCGCCCCGACGCTCCGCGTCTGGGAGTGGGGCGCCCCCGCCGTCATCATCGGCAGCTTCCAGTCCCTGCGGAACGAGGTCGACCCCGAGGGCGCGGCCCGCCACGGCGTGCGGGTGGTGCGCCGGATCTCCGGCGGCGGGGCCATGTTCGTGGAGGCGGGGAACACCATCACGTACTCCCTGTCCGTCCCGGCCTCGCTCGTCTCGGGGCTCTCCTTCGCGGACTCGTACGCCTACCTCGACGACTGGGTCCTGGCGGCCCTCGGCGACATGGGCATCAAGGCCTGGTACCAGCCCCTCAACGACATCGCGACCGAGGTCGGGAAGATCGCGGGCGCCGCCCAGAAGCGGGTGACCGGGCCGAAGGGCGGTCCCGGGGCGGTCCTGCACCACGTGACCATGAGTTACGACATCGACGCCGACAAGATGCTGGAAGTGCTCCGCATCGGCAAGGAGAAGATGTCCGACAAGGGCACCAAGTCGGCCAAGAAGCGGGTCGACCCGCTCCGGCGCCAGACCGGGCTTCCGCGCGAGACGGTCATCGAGCGCATGGTCGACTCCTTCCGCAACCGCTACGGCCTCACCGACGGCCGTGTCACGCCCGACGAGCTCGCGCGCGCGGAGGAGTTGGCCGCCACCAAGTACAGCGGCGACGAGTGGACCGCCCGCGTGCCGTAGCCCCCGGGGCGGCGGCCACCCGCCGTCCCGCCCGCGCCCACCGCGACCCGCCGGACCTGCGGCGGCGCGCCGTACGCGCTTGCGCGGGTGAGCGGCGGCCACCTACCGTGACGCCCATGCAGTCCTACACGATCGGCCAAGCGGCCCGCCTGCTGGGCGTGAGCCCGGACACCGCACGGCGGTGGGCCGACGCCGGCCGGGTGGCCACGCACCGCGACAAGAGTGGGCGCCGGCTCATCGACGGCGGGGACTTGGCCGCCTTCTCCGTCGAGGTCGCCGGGAGCGCCGGCGGGGGCGAGGAAGAGGTCCCGTACACCTCCGTCCGCAACGCCTTCGCGGGCATCGTCACTGCGGTGAAGCTCGGTGATGTCGCCGCGCAGGTCGAGATCCAGGCCGGACCGCACCGGCTGGTCTCTCTGCTGACGCGCGAGGCGGTGGAGGAACTGGGCCTGGAGGTCGGCATGGAGGCGACCGCGCGCGTGAAGTCCACCAACGTGCACATCGACCGCGTCTGACCGGCCCGACCCGCACCGCACCCGGCCCGCACCGCACCCGGGCCCGACCCGCGCGCACAGCCGCACCGCACCCGCACCCGCACCCGATCCGCACCAGACCCGCGCCCCCGAGGACCACGTGATCCCGGGGGCTCACCCATGCCCGAGAACGGGCGACCCCACCCAAGGAGCACGAAACCGCATCTGCCCCATCTGAAGCATCAGCATCGCGGTTCTTGCCAGGTAATTGATGTCTTTACCCTGGCATCTGCGCCAGTATGATCGGTCCGGGCACCCGCGGCCGTCCCGGCCTGTGGCGTGCTCGACGCCGACCGCGCCACCGTGCCGGCCGCCGACAGAGCACCGCGGAGAAGCCGCCCGGCTCCTCCGGAGGACCAGAGGGAGCAGACCCCGTGATGACCCGTTCCGCGCGCCGGACCCGTAGGACCCTGCAGTGGACGGGTGTGGGAGTCGCAGCGCTGCTGGCACTGAGCGCCTGCTCCTCCTCGGACGACTCCTCGGACGACTCCTCGTCCGACGCCTCCTCCTCCGCCCCGGCGTCCGCCGATGCCACGCCGAAGCTCTCCGGCACGGTGACCGTCTTCGCCGCCGCGTCGCTCAAGGAGAGCTTCACGACCCTGGGCGCCGACTTCGAGAAGGCCCACCCGGGCACGAAGGTCACCTTCAACTTCGGCGGCAGCGACAGCCTCGCCGCCGGGATCACCGGGGGCGCCCCGGCGGACGTCTTCGCCGCCGCGAGCGCCAAGACGATGGCGATCGTCACCGACGCGAACGACGCGGCGGGCACGCCCACCACCTTCGTGCGCAACCAGCTGGAGATCGCGACGCTGCCCGGCAACCCGGACAAGGTCGCCACCCTCGCGGACCTCACGGACTCCGGCCTCAAGGTCGTGCTCTGCGACAAGACGGTGCCCTGCGGTGCCGCCGCGCAGAAGGCGCTGGACGCCGCAAAGCTCAAGCTCACCCCTGTCAGCTACGAGCAGGACGTGACGAGCGCCCTCACCAAGGTGGAGCTCAAGGAAGCCGACGCGGCCGTGGTCTACAAGACCGATGTGAAGGCCGCGGGTGACAAGGTGGAGGGTGTGGAGTTCCCCGAGTCCGCCGACGCCATCAACGACTACCCGATCGCCCTGCTGAAGGATGCCCCCAACGCCGAGGCGGCGAAGGCGTTCATCGAGCTGGTGCGGTCCGCCGAGGGCCAGCAGGTGCTGACCGGGGCGGGATTCATCAAGCCGTGAAGCCGCACGACACGTCCGACGCCGTGACGGGCCCCTCGGCGGGCCGGTCACGGCTTCGCCGTGTCCGGGGCGGCGCTCCGAAAGCGGGTGGCGGGGACGCGCGTGGCGCCGCGGGCCGGCGCGGGGTTCCGCTGCCGCTGCTCCTGCCCGCGCTGGTCGGCCTGGTGTTCCTGCTGCTGCCGATGGCCGCCCTGCTCGTACGGGCGCCCTGGCGCAACATGCCGGAGCTGCTCTCCAGTACGGAGGTCTGGCAGGCGCTCCAGCTCTCCCTGGTCTCGGCCACCGCCGCCACCGCGGTGAGCCTGGTGCTGGGTGTGCCGCTCGCCTGGGTGCTGGCGCGCACCGAGTTCCCGGGGCGTGGTTTCGTACGGGCCCTGGTGACGCTGCCGTTGGTGCTGCCACCGGTGGTGGGCGGTGTGGCACTGCTGCTGGCGCTCGGCCGCAACGGCGTGGTGGGGCAGTGGCTGGACTCCTGGTTCGGCATCACCCTGCCGTTCACCACGGCGGGGGTGATCGTGGCGGAGGCGTTCGTGGCCATGCCCTTCCTCGTCATCAGCGTGGAGGGCACGCTGCGCGCCGCCGACCCGCGGTACGAGGAGGCGGCCACCACGCTGGGCGCCTCCCGGTTCACGGCGTTCCGGCGGGTCACCCTGCCGCTGATCGCACCGGGCATCGCGGCGGGTGCCGTACTGGCCTGGGCCCGCGCGCTGGGCGAGTTCGGTGCGACGATCACCTTCGCGGGCAACTTCCCCGGCCGCACGCAGACCATGCCGCTCGCCGTCTACCTCGCCCTGCAGGACGATCCGGAGGCCGCCATCGCGCTGAGCCTCGTGCTGCTGGCGGTGTCGATCGCGGTACTGGCCGGGCTGCGCGACCGCTGGATGACGGCCTCATGAAGAACACACCCGCCGCCACCGGCACCGCCTCGGATTCCGCTGCCGCTTCCGCCGAGGGGCTCGACGCCCGGCTCGTCGTGGACCGGGGCACCTTCCGCCTGGACGTGACGATGAGTGCCCGTCCCGGCGAGGTCGTCGCCCTGCTGGGGCCGAACGGCGCCGGGAAGACCACGGCGCTGCGCGCACTGGCCGGCCTCACCCCGCTCTCCGAGGGCCATCTGCGCCTGGACGGAGCCGCGTTGACCGGCATCCCACCGGAGTCGCGTCCGGTCGGAGTCGTCTTCCAGGACTACCTGCTCTTCCCGCACCTGTCGGCCCTGGACAACGTGGCTTTCGGGCCGCGCTGCCGGGGCGTCGCCAAGTCCGAGGCGCGGGCCCAGGCCGCCGTATGGCTGGAGCGGATGGGACTCACCGACCGGGCCGGGGCGAAGCCACGCCGGCTCTCCGGCGGCCAGGCCCAACGCGTCGCGCTCGCGCGCGCGTTGGCCACCCACCCCCGGCTGTTGCTGCTCGACGAGCCGCTGGCCGCGCTCGACGCACGCACCCGGCTCGACATACGCTCCCAACTACGGCGCCACTTGGCCGAGTTCGAGGCGGTCGCGGTACTGGTCACACACGATCCGCTGGATGCGATGGTCCTCGCCGACCGGCTGGTCGTGATCGAGCACGGCCAGGTCGTGCAGGAGGGCGAGCCGTCGGACATCGCCCGACGCCCGCGTACGGACTACATCGCCCAGCTCGTCGGCCTCAACCTCTACCGGGGACAGGCCGAAGGGCACACCGTCCGGCTCGACGCCGGGCCGGCGATCACCACCACCGAGGAACTCGCCGGACCGGTGTTCGTCGCGTTCCCTCCGAACGCGGTCACCCTGCACCGCGACCGCCCCACCGGTTCCAGCGCCCGCAACCTCTGGCGGTGCGAGGTCGAGGGGCTGGAGACGCACGGCGACCAGATCCGCGCGGACCTGGCGGGCGAACTCCCCCTCGCCGCCGACCTCACCACGGTGGCCGCCGCCGAACTCGACCTGCACCCGGGTGCCACGGTCTGGGCCACGGTCAAGGCCGCGCAGACGCACGCGTATCCGGCCTGAGGTTCACGGCGCGGCACCACCTGGCACCACCTGATGCCACCCGATGCCATCTGATGCCATCTGATGCCAGAAATGACACCATGCGGCACCACATGGCACCGGGTGGCGCCGCATGACACCGGATGGCGCCGGGTGATGCCACCCTGCGCCAGGCGTCACGCCCGACGCCACATCCATCCAGGTTCATCCAGGCCGACACCACCTCATTCGCGCAGGTCAGCGAGGTGGCGCCGGGGAGCGCCACCCCACCGACACCCACCCGCTTGCGCATGGCACCACTGTGGTGCCATGATGGCGCCATGGACCTCACCCCGTATGTCGACAACCTCCGCCGCGAACTCGCGGTGGCTGCCGAGGCCGGCGGCGACGAAGCCCGAGAGCTGGCCGAGAGGCTCACCGCTCCCCTGGAGTCGGCGACCCGCCTGACCCTGCTCAACGCGCTCTCCGCCGCGATGGACGAGGTCACCCACGAGCTGGCCCCGGGCTCGGTCGACGTACGGCTGCGGGGGATCGACCCCGACTTCGTGGTGACCCGCCCGCCCGCCGACACCCCGGCGGAGCCGGCCCCACCCGTCGAGCGGCCCGCACCGCCCGCGCCGCAGGCACTCACGGACACCGACGAGGGCGGCACCGCCCGGGTCAACCTCCGACTGCCGGCCCACCTCAAGTCGCGCGCCGAGGAGGCCGCGAACCGCGAGGGCCTGTCGGTCAACGCGTGGCTGGTACGGGCCGTGTCGGCCGCCGTCGACGGCGGGGGCCGGCCGCGCACGGCGGAGAGGACCCAGGTTCTCGGCCAGAGCTTCACGGGCTGGGTCCGCTAGGGCCCCTCCACACTCCTGCGCACCCGCACCCGCACCCGCACCACCTCACCCACACCACGTCCCACCAGCGGGGACGACCAGACGACCCATGAGGACGGGACAGCCATGCCTGCTTTCGACACCCCCGAACCGATCTCGGCAACCGCCCAGGTGTACACCGGCTCCATCCAGTTCACCGCGAGCGACCGCACCGACACCGTCGTGGAGGTACGCCCCCGCGACCCGAAGCGCGACATGGACGTGCGGGCGGCCGACCAGACCCAGGTCACGTTCGCGAGCGGCGCCCTGACCGTCAGGACGCCCCGGGCCAACCTCGTGGGACGCTCCGGCACCGTCGACGTGACGGTGGAACTGCCCACGGGCTCCCAACTCGACGTGACGGGCACCGGAACGCAGGTGCTCGGCGAGGGCCGGCTCGGCGAGGTGCGGGTGAAGACCTCCGCCGGTGACGTCCGCCTCGAAACGACCGGCCCGCTCCAGCTGACCGCTTCGCACGGCGCGATCACGGTGGAGCGGGTCGAGGGCCCGGCCGAGATCACCACGAGCACCGGCAACATGCGCGTCGGGATCGTCGACGGCCCCGCCGTACTGAAGAACTCGCACGGTGCCACCACCGTCGGCACCGTGACCGGCGAGCTGAGGGTGAGCGGCGCCCACGGCACCATCGACATCGCCCACGCGGAGGCGTCCGTCACGGGCACCACCACCCACGGCAACCTGCGCATCGCCGATGTCGCACGCGGCACCGTGCAGTTGGAGACCTCCAACGGCCTCATCGAGATCGGCATCCGCGAGGGCACCGCCGCCTGGCTCGACGTCAGCTCCAACCGGGGGCACGTGCGCAACACCCTCACCGCCTCCGGGGCCCCGGAGCAGACCGAGGAGACCGTCCGCGTCCGCGCCCGGACCAACTGGGGCAACATCGACGTCCGCCGCGCCCGGGCCTGACCACCAGGAGCACCCGGACCGCCCGAAGACCCGAGCACCCGAGCACCTGAGCACCTGAGCACCTGAGCACCTGAGAAACCGAACGCAGCCCTGCCCGCCCCTCAGCCGCGTCAGCCCTCGCAAGGGAGAGCCTCATGCCATTTTCTGTCATGCCCACGTCTATTCACGCCGGCGACGGCACACCGCCGCCGACCGCCGTCTCCACCGTCGGCCTGCGCAAGTCCTACGGCGACAAGACCGTCCTCGACGGCATCGACCTGCGCATCCCGGCCGGTTCCGTGTTCGCGCTCCTCGGCCCGAACGGGGCCGGCAAGACCACCGTCGTCAAGATCCTCTCCACCCTCATCACCGCCGACTCCGGGCAGATGCAGGTGGCGGGCCACGACCTGGCCGCCGCCCCGCAGGCGGTACGGGCCGCGATCGGCGTCACCGGACAGTTCTCCGCCGTCGACGGACTGATCACCGGCGAGGAGAACATGCTCCTCATGGCCGACCTGCACCACCTCTCCAAGGCCGAGGGCAAGCGGGTCGCCGCCGAACTGCTGGAACGCTTCGACCTCACGGAGGCGGCGAAGAAGCCCGCCTCCACCTACTCCGGCGGCATGAAACGCCGCCTCGACATCGCCATGACCCTGGTCGGCAACCCGCGGATCATCTTCCTCGACGAACCCACCACCGGACTCGACCCCCGCTCCCGCCACACCATGTGGGGCATCATCCGCCAACTCGTCACCGGCGGCGTCACCGTCTTCCTCACCACCCAGTACCTCGACGAAGCCGACGAACTCGCCGACCGCATCGCCGTCCTCCACGACGGCAAGATCGCCGCCGAAGGCACCGCCGACGAACTCAAACGCCTCGTCCCCGGCGGACACGTACGCCTCCGCTTCACCGACCCCACCGCCTACCGCGAAGCCACCGCCGCCCTGCCCGACGCCTCCCGCGACGACGACGCCCTCGCCCTCCAGATCCTCAGCGACGGCAGCCAGCGCGAACTGCGCACCATCCTCGACCGCCTCGACACCGCAGGCGTCGAAGCCGACGAACTCACCGTCCACACCCCCGACCTCGACGACGTCTTCTTCGCCCTCACCGGGGACAACACCGTGCCCGCCCAGCAGACCCCGCAGACCTCCCCGACCACCCCGGCCCCGCAGACCCCGTCCAAGGAGAACGTCCGATGAGTTCCTTCTCCCTCGCCGTGCGCGACTCGTCCACGATGCTGCGCCGCAACCTGCTGCACGCCCGGCGCTACCCGTCCATGACGCTGAACCTGCTGCTCACGCCCGTGATGCTGCTGCTGCTCTTCGTCTACATCTTCGGCGACACCATGAGCGCGGGCATCGGAGGCGGCGGGGCGGACCGGTCGGAGTACCTGGCGTACATCGTCCCCGGAATCCTCATGCTGACCATCGGCGGAACCACCATCGGCAGCGCGATCTCCGTCTGCATGGACATGACCGAGGGCATCATCGCCCGGTTCCGGACCATGGCCATCCACCGCGGGTCGGTCCTCGTCGGACACGTCGTCGGCAGCGTGCTGCAGTGCGTCATGAGCGTGATCCTGGTCGCCGCCGTCGCGGTGGCCATCGGTTTCCGTTCCACGGACGCCACCCCCCTGGAGTGGCTGGCGGCACTGGGGCTCCTCGCACTCGTCTCCCTGGCACTCACCTGGATCGCGGTCGGCATGGGACTCTCCAGCCCCAACGTCGAGGCGGCCAGCAACAACGCGATGCCGCTGATGATCCTGCCGCTCCTCTCGAGCGCCTTCGTCCCGCTCGACGCGCTGCCGGGCTGGTTCCGGCCGGTCGCCGAGTACCAGCCGTTCACCCCGGCCATCGAGACCCTGCGCGGACTCCTCCTCGGCACCGGGATCGGCAACAACGGCTGGATCGCCGTCGCCTGGTGCCTCGGGCTCACCGTGCTCGGCTACCTCTGGTCCACGTCGCTCTTCGACCGCGACCCGAAGTAGCCCGCACCGCACGGGGGTGCGGTCGGCGCGGCGCGGCCGGCGTCGTGATCGCACGCCGGGGCGGCGACGGACCGGCCTGCCACCGGGCCTCCGTGTCAGACCTCAGTGGCAGTCTGGCGGCACGACGAAGTTCGGAAGGCAGCGCGCTGCGGCAGGGTGCCCCCCTCCGCAGCGCGCTGCGGCAGGGTCACCCGCCGAGCGACGCCGCTCGGGGGTGGCCGGTGCCACGGAAGGAGATGAGCGCTGTGTTCTTCGACGGTCTTGACGTGTCGTACGGCGAGGCGTGGGGTTCCCACCAGGGAACGACCCATCCGGAACCGCTGTCGCGCGCGGTCGCGGCACGCAGACATGCCGCCGGCATGGACTACGCGGTACTGCTGTCCGCGCGGGAGCGACCGCTGGCACTGGTCGAACGCTGGCCGCGCCGGATGTGGCGTGTGTATCTGTTCGACGACAGGTCCCGGCGCATGCAGATGATCGACCTCAGGCCGCACAGCACGGGGATGTTGCTGGCCCACCGGAACACCCGATGGCAGGTCGCCGACGAGCGAGGGCGCTCGTACGGGACGTGGGACGTCCGGGAGACCACGACCGTCTCGGCCGACGGACAGGTCGAGGTGAGGTCCGAGTCCGCCGGGCCGGGGGGAACGTCGGCGGAGCCGCCGCACGCTCGGACATCCGGTCCGTCGGACGCCCCCGCGCGGCGGTTCCCGGCGCCCGTCGAGAACTTCCTCTCTCCCGTGCCGGAATTCGGCGACTGGCAGGTGTTCGCGCCGTTTCTCGCCCAGCAGGGCCACGAGCCCGCCACGGCCGTGGTCCTGCGCGACGTGCCGATGGGCGAGGAATCGGGACCGCTGCGCGCCTCCGGCATCGAGCAGTTGTTCCGTCCGGGCGCATGCGGGACTCCGGACGGGCCGGCCGTCGTCGAGCCCGTCGAGGCCGGCCTGCTGCGGATCACGTCAGGGCGGCTGGCGGTCTCGGACCCCGGCCTGATCGGGGAGAGCGCGCGGACCGTCGCCGTGCCACCGGGCGAGTTTCCCGTCACGCTGTCGCTTCTGCGCACGGCGGCCGGGGCCGAAGTCGCCGCGGCCAGGGTGACGTTCCTGGACGCCCCGCCCCGCGAGTGGGACATGGCCCTCCTGCCCGACGAGGACCTGGGGCTGCTCGGCGGGGGCCAGTTCTACGGGGTCGGTGTGGACACCGGCACCGTGGCTTTCGTGGATGCGACGCGGACCGTGATCGAAGACCGGCTGGACGAGGACCTGTTCATACCCCTCGACAGCCGGTTCACCGTCGAACTGCCCGGCACGGAGACCGAGCCGAACCTCATCGCTTTCCGTGCCGGCCGGGGCGACGGGTCCTACCCCGTCTGGATCGGCCGCACCGATGACGGACAGGTCGTTTGCGTCGTCGTCGACTTCCAGCTCCGTGCCTCCGACGGGGGAGAGTGAGGAGCGAGCCGCCGCCCACCGGGGCGAGTCACGCACTCCCCCAGGCACGTGGCCCGGACCGGCCGTCGAGGGGGTGGCGTCCGTACGGGAACACGGCCGGGACCAGCGGAACCGCATGCGCCCTCGGTGGGACCGGGCCGGACCGAACCGGCCGCTCCCATCATTTCCAGCCATATCCGGACTCGACATGGGCGCACGAACAACCCCCGGCGAACCGACATTTCACCGGAATGTGCTGGTGGCACATGCTCCCCGCCTCCCTCGGGACGCGCGAGCGCCCTCCGGTCACAGCCACGGGGAGAGCGTGCGGTCGTGTCGCCCGTCGGATAATCGGGGAGCAGGAACAGGATCCACCGTCGGCTCATCGACAGGGAGGCCACGTGCCCGAGGGCAGGACCGCGGGAACCCGGTTCATCAATCCCTACACCTTCAGCCGAATCCCGAAGAACGAGGACACGGCCGGCCGGCGTACCGCCCCGAGCGGCCACGGCAGACTGGGCGACGGCCGCACGTGCGGGGTGCTCGAAGTCGAACTCACCGCTCGCAGCCCCCTGTTGCTGCGCAACGCCTACGACGGCGAGGACGGCCTCTTCCCTCACCGGAGGATCCCGGCGCTCGGCGGGCCGGCTCCCTACCTGCCGGGATCCTCGCTGGCCGGAGCGGTGCGCTCGCTGCACGAGATGATGGCCGGCGGCTGCTTACGCGTCTTCGACCGGAAGTTCCGGCCGGGCTACCGCGACCCGGTGCGCGCCCGTCCGTCCGGCTGGCGGCTGGCGCGTGTGGACCGGGTGGACGAGGACGGCCGTCCCGACAGGATGCAGCTGAGCGAAGTCCCGGCCGTCTGGGTGGAGTCCACCACCCTGGCGAACGCGCTCGGCGGCCCGGAGGAGCTCCGCACCGGGGTCCGGTTCACGGTCCCCGCGGGCTCGGACGCCACCGAGGAGGTGCTCGGGCGACGGCAGTTGAAGGACTACAGGGCTGTGGTGGCGGGAGGACCGTCCGTGGTCCTCCTCACCGACTCCCGCACCCGCACGAAGACCCGGGGCGGAGCGCGGGGCGCGGACCGCTCCCCGGGCCGGTACTTCTGTGCGACGGGGCGGCTGGAAGACCACGCCCGGCCGGTGGAGTTCGATCCCGATGTGTGGGAGAGCCACCTGGACGCGGTCGATCAGACAGACGACATGCGCAGATTCCGCCAGGACCCCGGCAGCGACGACGCCAAGCCCCACTGGATCGACGTGTTCCACCCAGGCAGTCCGCAGCAGCTCCTGGGCCGGCGGATGGCCGCGCGCCGCCGGATGTACGAGGACCAGGTCGTCTGGGTCCTGCCCAGGTTCGACGGGGACGGTCTGCACATCGCCGACATGGCCCTCGCGGTGGTCTGGCGCCATTCCGGTGGCGGACACCCGGCGGAGGAAAGGGTCCCGGAGCACGCCCTCGCGTGCACCGATCCCCAGCGGCTCTGCCCCAGCTGCCGGATCTTCGGCTCGGCGGACGAGGAGAGCGGGGGGCCGGGCGGTCCCGCCGGAATCAGGGCGTACCGGGGGCATGTCAGATTCGGTGACGCCCTGCCCGGTTCGCCCTGCGGGACCCGGGTCGAGTACCTCCCGCCCATGGGCGCTCCGAAACCCGGCGCCGGACAGTTCTACCTCAAGTACCACGCCCCGTCCGAAGGAGGGACCGCCGAGAAGGGAGCCGCCCCGCTCCGCGAGTGGGGGTCGGAGGGCGACCGCGACCGGGAAGGTGTCCGCGGACTGCGCGGCCGCAAGCAGTACTGGCTCACCGAGAACCACGGCGACCGGCCGTACTTCCGGGCGACCGCTCCGAGCCCGAGGGTCTTCCACGAGAAGGTCTACAAACCCGACAACCAGATGCTCTCGAAGGCGCAGTCCGTCCCGGCGGGCTCGGTGTTCACCGCCCGCGTGCACTTCGAGAACCTGAGCGACGACGAACTCGGCGGGCTGCTCTGCGCCTTGGATCCCGGCCTCCTGCTGGCCGCCCACCAAAACGGCAAGGACGCCGAGCCGCGCGCCTACGGCTGGGCCGTGGGGGGAGGCCGTCCGCTCGGCTTCGGTTCCGTGACCTCCCGGGTCACCGTCGTCTCCCTGGACACCGCCGCCAGCCGCTATCTGGGAGCCCCGCCGCCCCCGCTCACGGCCGAGCGGGCGGTGACGGCCTTCCGGCGGTCCGTGGCGGACGATCTCAAGGACATCTGGAAACGGGAGCTGACGAAGATCCTCCGCCTGGACTGGGCGGCGCCCCATCAGGTCTGGTACCCGCCCTCGGGCCCGCTGCCGGAACCGGCCGCGCCGCTCTCCCCCGAGTCGCTGCTGCCGTCCTTCTCCTTCTGGAAGGAGACCTCGGGCAGCCGCGCGGAGACGGTCGCCTTCCCCTATCGGCAACTGCCTGCCGCCTCCTACTCCGATCCCGCGATGGACATCGTCGAACAGGGCAACCGCAAGGGACGACGCAAGTGAACGATCGCCACGTGTACGTCGACTTCGCAACGGTGCGGATCCAGCAGTACCTGTCCCGGACATCGGATCTGCGCGGTCACCGGGCCGCCAGCAACTCCCTCGCGTACGCGACGTCCGCCGCGGCGGTCGGGAAGGTCGCGGACGGTCTGGCCGAGGTCAACGAGGAGGCGGGCGAGGCCGACGGCGTCGTGAGTCTCCGGTTCCCGGCCGAACCGGGCACGGCCCACGTCGACCGGGTGCGCCGGATCCAGGATCGCGTCTTCGGGCATCTGCGCGCGGCGCTGCCGGGGGCGGAGTTCCAGTCGGTGTGGGGCGAGGGCGACTCGTACCTGTCCGTGTACGCGGACACGCTGCGTCGCAAGGAGCGCGACGGTGACGTCCGGCACGATCTCCCGGCGAACGCCGAGTTCCCGCTGGCCATTCCGTGCCGGTCGTGCGAACTCGCCCCCGCGGCGGGACGGGAGCCGGTGCACGAGCGCATGGAGTGGCTCTGCCCGGACTGTTCGATGCGCAATGTCCCCCGCCGGCAGGTGCGGGAGGATCCCCGCAGCCCGGAGGCGCGGCTCCGGGCGGACATCGGCCTGGACCCGGCGCCGGACCACTTCCCCGATCTCGCGGCACTCGGCGCCCCGGGCTCGGGCGGCAACCACCTCGCCACGGTCGCGGCGGACGGCAACGCGTTCGGCGTGTTCTTCAAGGCGCTCGCCGACGAAGGGCTCCGCGGTCCGGAGCCGGCCTCGCTCAAGCAGCGCTTCTCGGTCACCATGTCCCGGGCCACCCGCGAGGCGCTGGCAGCGGCGGTACTGGAACTGCCACTGACCCTGAAGACGGGCCGGCTGTGCGTGGTACCCCATGTGGTCGGCGGCGACGACGTGCTGGTCAGCATGCCGGCGGATCAGGCATGGCCCTTCACCCTGCACTTCCTGCGGGAGTTCGAACAGCGTGTGCGCCGGGAGACCGCCGAGGTCATCGACAGGATCAACGCACGCCGCGCGGGCCTTCCCGGCACCGCTCTTCTGGAGCCGCCCACGGCGTCGGCCGGAATCGTCTTCGCCAGGCACCGGCATCCCCTGAATCTTCAGGTCGAGTCGGCCGGCCGGATGCTGTCCGAGGCGAAGCGGGCGTTTCGCGGACGGCGGGCGTCGGTGCAGTGGCTGGACATCACCGCAGAGGGCTCCGATCCCCCCGACCGCCCGCCGCTGCTCCTGTCGACGCTCCAGAACGCGGACGGCACGCCCACCCGCGCCCACGCGGCCGTGACGACGCTCGTACGGGTGCCCGCCGGCCACCGGAACAGGCTGGCCGAGGCGCTGCGCGACGCCGGTCCGATCAAGGCGGCCGCCATCGCCGACCGGGTGGGTCACCTGGCCGCCGTCCGCCCGTTCCTCGCGCCGTTCGACCGGCCCGGTGAGTCTCCCGCCGCGGGCGTCGGCCTGGCGGCCGCGCTCGGTATCGCCAGGTGGTGGACATGCGAGTGATCATCACGTTCCACGGTCCGTTCCGGATCGCGACCGGTACGGGCCGTCCCGGCCTCGACGCGGTCGTCGACCGGGACGAGCTCGTGCCCGCCACCTCGCTCAAGGGGCTGATGCGGAACTCCGCCGGCGAGCTGCTCCCGGATCTTCCGCAGGTGGTGGAGGCCGTCTTCGGCAGTCCTCGCCATGCGTGCCCCTGGAGTTGGGAGGGGGCCCGCTTCCCCGACGCGCAGCCACCGGTGGTGTCGACACGGGCGCGCGTGGCTCTGGACGGTACGACGGGGGCCGCGCGGCGGGACCACCTGATGTTCGGCGAGGAAGTCTGGGCGAAGACGGCCGAGTTCACCGTTTCCCGGATCGGCCCCCTGCCCCGGACCGACGGCCCCCCTCTGACGGTGGAGGACCATCTGACCGTCCTGGCCTGCGCCGCCGCGGGTGTGCACAGTCTGGGCGGGGGACGCCGGCGCGGACTCGGCTGGGTCGCTTGCGCTCCGGCGGACCCTCCACTGGACGAGGCGACGGTCGAACGTTTCATGAATCTGACAGCACAGTGGAGGGATCATCAGCGTGCTTGATGTCCGGCTCACCGCCAGGCAGTCGATCTCCCTGGGCAGGCACCCCTCGGGCACGGCGCCGCGCATGACGTACCACCACATCCCCGGTCAGACCTTGCGCGGCGCACTGGCGAAGGTCTGGATCACCGAGTTCGGCGAGCCCCACCAGGTCGGCGCCGGGCTGAGGAGCGACTTCATCGCGTTGTTCGAAGGTGCGGTCCAGTACGGTCCGCTGTACGCGACGGGTTCGTACGTGGTGCCGCTGTCGGTGCTGCGGTGCAAGTACGGCGCCTGCGACACGGTCGTCGACGAGGCATTCCCCGGCGCCGGGGCCGAAAGCCCCTACTGCGCCTGCGGACCTCTGGTGCCGGGGAAGGGAGAGGTCGAGTTCACCGGGGCGTTCACGGGCCGTCCGGTCGTACAGACCAGCCATCCGCGGATCGACCCCGCCACCGGAGTCGCCGGGGACGGGCTTCTGTTCACCCGGCGGGCGCTGTCGGCACGCGACGCCAGAGGCAACCCGCGGGTGTTCCGAGGGCGTGTCGCCTCCGTGGCGGACCTGCCCCCGTCGGCCTCGGAGTGGCTCGCGCGGGAGCGCCGTCTGTGGATCGGGGCCCGGCTCAGCACGAGTGGGGCGGCGGACTGGAGCACCCGCCCCGCCCCGGTCGCCCTGCCGTCGACCGGTCTGCGGATCGCGCTGAGACTCGTCGCCCCCACAGTCCTCACCGATGACAGCGGGCTGCCGGTGGACGTTGCCGACCGCTCCTCCCTGCGGGCCGTCCTCGACGCCCAACTGGCTCCCCTGCTGGGAGGAGTGCGGGTCGAGTCGGTCGACGGGGTCTGGACGCGGCGCGAACGCAAGGCCGGCTGGCACGCGGTGTCCCGGCTGCCCAAACCGGCGGACCTGGCGATCAGTGCGGGTTCGGTGCTGGTCCTGCGCTTCGACCGGGAGCCGGCCCCGGAAGCACTCCTCGCCCTGTGCGGGAGGGGCATCGGTCTGCGCCGCCGCGAAGGGTTCGGGGTGGTGGAAACGGCCACCGCCGCGTGGGAACAGCCCTCCACCGACTCCGAGGACGCCGGGCCCGCGCGGACGACGAGCGCGCGGAAGCAGGCCGAAGCGTACGCGTCCCTCCTGCACGGTACCGGCCACAGCATGTGGTTCTCCCGCCAACTGCGGCCTTACGTCGAGGAGCTGGCGCTGCGTCCGGACCACCGCGACACCTCCCTGCTGGAACGTCCTCGGCTGCGGCGGCTGACCGGAGAGCAACGTCACGGCCTCGAACGGATGCTGCGCGAGGCGCCGGTCGAGGTGCTCGACCTCGTCCTGTCCGCGCTGGAGGACCTGCATCTGCTGATCGGGAAGGGAGCGTCGCAGGCATGAGCGTGATCCACGTCCTCAGAGCGGATCTGGAACTCACCGGTCCCGGCGGGGTGACGGCACCGGAGGGCAACACCGTGGGTTCCGTGCTCAGGCCGTCGCTCCCCCTGGCGAGCGACGGATGGGGCGGTCCGCATCTCCCGGGGACCTCACCCGCCGGTTCCCTGAGGGAGCACGCTCCGGAGGCAAGGCGCCGGGAGCTCTTCGGCGATGTCTTCGAAGACGACGGCAAGCCTGGTGGTCAGGGGCGCTCGCGGTCGACGGCCGTCGCCTCGGCCGTCCGTGTGCTCGGTACTCGGGTGAGCGCGCCGGAGGCTCCGCGGAGCCGGCGCCGCACGGCCGTCTCCGGCCATCACGCGGCCGCCAGGGCCAAGTCCCTGCACAGCCGCGAGCTCCTCCCTCCCGGGACCGACGTGTCGGTGTGGTTCCGCATCGACACCGAGACCGCCGACTCTCCCCTGGTACGGGAGGTCGTGGAACTCCTGCGGACGTGGAAGCCCCGGATCGGCGGCGGGCGGACGGTCGGTCTCGGCCGCGCCGAGGTGGTGTCGGTACGGCACCGGACCATCGATCTCGCCACGGCGGAGGGGCTGCGGCATTGGCTGCTCCGGGGTGGCCCGGATCTCGTCGACGACCACGCGGTTCTCGTCCACGAGCGGTCCCGGACGCCCGGCGCGGCGCCGGACGAGGCGTATCTCTTCGGCAGGCCGCTGGAGTTCCGTATCGTCGACGCTCTGCGTATCGGCTCCGGCACGTTCCTCGAACGGGCCGGCCGTCGCACGGGCATCGCGCGGCTCCTGCGCGATTTCGAGGACGTCCCGGTCGTCCCCGGCAGCACGTGGAAGGGAATCGTGCGCAGCCGAGTCGCCTTCGTGCTGCGCTCGGTGGGGTACGAGGACATCTGCTCGGCTTCTGACGACGGCGGCCCGGGAAGCTGCGGCACCTGCTGCGTCTGCGTGTCCTTCGGGTGGAGCGAGCGGACCGGAGGCGCGGGGGACAGGACACCGGCCACGGAATCGGTCGGGGGACGCGGCCGGCTCCTGTTCGCGGACTCGGCCGTCCGCGAGGGCCGGATCCGGATCCGGAACCACGTGGTGATCGACCGGGTGTTCGGCGGAGCCCGCGAGGAAGGGCTCTTCTCCGAGGAGACGGTCGAGGACGGCCTCGTCACCCTGCACCTCCGCCAGGACGGCGACGTGCCCGAGCCGGTCCGGGCGGCGCTCGTGATGGCGCTGGACGACCTGGCGGACGGCCGCGTCGGTATCGGGAGCGGTACCACCCGGGGCCAGGGCACGCTGGCCGCCACCCCCGGCACCGCCAAGTGGCTCGCCGAGGAGCGGCCGGGGGCGGCGCGGACGCTCCGGTCCCTTCCCCTCGCCGGGCAGTCCCCCACCCGCCCCTCAACCGAAGAGAGCGAGCGATGAACACGGACCGCTCCCCCGACTCCCCCCGCCACGAGGCCCGGCCCCAGCGGGCCACGCTGGAACGGCACGGGCGCCTCGACTGGGCGCGGGCCCGCGCCCTGCTGGACGGCACCGTCTGCGCTTGGGCGGACCTGGGCGGGTTCCACCTGGCGCCCGCCGCCCAACTGCCCGAAGAAACACCGGATTCCACGCACCTCTGGGCATGGGACGCGGACCGTTGCCTGCGGGTACGATTCGACGGCCCCTGGGCGCTGACGGCTTCCCTCCGTACGGACGACCGCACCGGCGGCGCCCCGGACGGTGCGACCGGAAGGCCCGAGGACGTGGGGGTCCTCGTCCGGCCGGGGACCGCCTGGAGCCCCGACGAGAAGCATGCCGGTCCGCTGGCGGCAGGGGCGTACGCACTGCGGTTCGAGCTCCTGGAACTCACCGGGCCGAGCCCGGTCACCTTCGTGCGTGCGCTTCCCACCTGACCAGTTCCCGCCTGACCAGGAGGTCCTGAATGCGCGTCCGTTGGTACCGCGAGCTCTGGGATTTCCTCCGGACCCGGGAGGGCCTCGGAACGCTCCTCATCGCGACGTTCTCCGCCGTCGCGCTCGGTGTCGTCCCCAACGTCCTGGAGAAGGTCCACGACTCCATCTGGTTCTTCCTGGCCGTCTTCGTACTGGCGGCCCTTCTCGTGGTCCTCGGCTGGGTGCTGCGCCGCGAGCGGGGTCTCGGGGTGGTCGTCTCCCTGCTTCCGCACACCGAGACCCAGTCCAGTCGCTTCGAGCGGATGCGGGACGCCTCGCGCAGGAACCACGGGTCCGCGCTGGTGATAGAGCCCCGGCTGCTCTCGCCGGACGGAGCGGAGCTGTCCTTGCGGCAGCGCGTCGACTTCGTCGCCAAGCTCATCGACGCCCGGGTGAGCGAGTACGAGTCGAGTGGAGCCCGGGGACCCGTCACCCTCTATCCGCTCGCCAGGCTGCGGGAAGGTTTCCTGATAGGCCGGCGTCTCGCCCGGGAAGTCCACCCGCCCATCGGCGTGGCGCTCGGCCCCGAGAGCCCGGTCTCCGGAAAAGGTGTGCTGCTCCTGGGCCCGCACCTGCGCCAAGGCCTGGACCATGCCCGGCGCTCTCTGCTGGACGGTCTGCTGGTGACCGGGAGCGCCCACCCGGAGCCGGTCCCCTTCCCGCTCTGCCCGCCGGGCGACCGCCACCGGCTCGCGTTCATCGTCCGTCTCACCCCCGCCGCCGAGATGATCGAGGATGCCCGGACGGTGGCCCGCACGGGCGAGGTGCGCCGCGCCGGGACCCAGCGCCCGCACACGGGTTACGTCTTCGACGACGCGGACCCGGAGGAACCCGGACCGCCGTGCGGTGCCCACGTGGTCGTGGAGGCCGCGGTCGAGCGGCTGCCGGAGAGCCGCGAGCTCTTCGAGGCCCTCGCCACGCATCTGTACGAGGCGTGGCGGTCCGCGCGGCGCGGATGGGGCACCGCCGTCGGGGCGGCGAGCGTGGAGACGGAGCTGTTCCTGGCCGCCCCGATGCCGATCGTCATGGCTTTCGGGGTACTGACGGCGAACGACCACATCAGCATGGTGCGCCACCGACTCGACCTGATGAACTCACCTTTTACCGGCGGAAGTTGACCGCCTCTCCCTACCGGCCGCTTCCGCCCCGGGTGTTCTGCCCTCCCGTGGGGCCGGGGACGCGGCACCTCGCCGCGTCGTCGGACGCCGGTCCACCGGGAATCGCGGTACAGCCCTTAGCCTGACGCCCATGCGTGTACTCGTCACAGGCGGAGCAGGGTTCATCGGGTCGCACATCACACGGGCCCTGGTCACGGCCGGGCACGAGGCGGTGGTGATCGACGCGTTGCTGCCCTCGGCCCATCCCGGGGGAACGGCTCCGGAGGGGCCGTACGAGCGGTTGATCGTCGGGGACGTACGGGATCCCTCGGCCGTGGCCGGGGCGCTGGCGGGGATCGACGCGGTCTGCCATCAGGCGGCGATGGTCGGGCTGGGCAAGGACTTCGCCGACGCGCCGCTCTACGTCGGCTGCAACGACCTGGGTACGGCGGTGCTGCTCGCCGGGATGGCGGAGGCCGGGGTCCGGGACCTGGTGCTGGCCGGTTCGATGGTGGTGTACGGCGAGGGGAGGTACGACTGCCCGCTGCACGGGCCCGTCCGGCCGGGGCCGCGCGCCCGGCGCGATCTGGAGGCGGGCCGCTTCGAGCCCCGCTGTCCGTCCTGCGGGGCGGACCTCGTACCGGGGCTGGTCCCCGAGGACGCCCCGGCGGATCCCCGGAACGTCTACGCGGCGAGCAAGCTCGCCCAGGAGCATCTGGCCGCCGCGTGGGCACGCGCGACGGACGGCCGGGCGGTGTCGCTGCGCTACCACAACGTGTACGGGCCGGGGATGCCGCGCGACACGCCGTACGCCGGGGTGGCCTCGCTGTTCCGCTCCGCGCTGGCGCGCGGCGAGGCGCCCCGCGTCTTCGAGGACGGCGGGCAGCGGCGCGACTTCGTGCACGTCACCGATGTGGCCGCGGCGGCGGTGGCGGCGCTGACCGCACTGTCGCGGCGGGAAGCCGGTGTCCTCACCGCGTACAACACCGGAAGCGGGGAGCCGCACACCATCGGGGAGATGGCGACGGCGCTCGCCTCCGCCTACGGCGGCCCGGCGCCGGTGGTGACCGGGGAGTTCCGGCTCGGCGACGTACGCCATGTGACGGCGGACTCCCGGCGGCTGCGCACCGAGCTGGGCTGGCTGCCGCGGGTGGGGTTCACCGACGGCATGCGGGAGTTCGCCGCCGCGCCGCAGCGGGGAGCGGAGTCCGCACCCCCGCCCCCGGGCGGCGCCCGCCTCGCGGACGCCTGACGGAGCGACACGGCGGTACGGGCTACGGGCTACGGGCTACGGGCCCGGAAAGACGGGCACGGACGGCCACTCGATCGACGTCACCCTGCCACTGGGCCCATATGCGGGCAATTGCCCGATCCGTCTTCATAGGGTGAGCCGGGTGACCGATATTTCGCCCTCCTCGACCACCGTCCCCCACGACACCCCGCCGCTCTCCGTCGACGTGGTGCTGCCCTGCCTGGACGAAGCCGCCGCCCTCCCCCGGGTGCTGGCCCGCATCCCCGCAGGCTGGCGCGCGATCGTCGTCGACAACGGTTCGACCGACGGCTCGGCGGAGGTGGCGCGTTCGCTGGGCGCCACCGTCGTGCACGAGCCGCGACGCGGCTTCGGGTCCGCGTGCCATGCGGGACTCGCCGCCGCCGAGGCGGAGTTCGTCTGCTTCTGCGACTGCGACGACTCGCTCGACCCCGGCCTGCTGCCCTCGTTCGTCCGACGGGTGGCCTCGGGCGACTGCGACCTCGTGCTGGGGCGCCGCCGCCCCGAGGGGCGCGGCGCCTGGCCGTTGCACGCCCGGCTCGCCAACCTCGCGCTCGCCGTGATGCTGCGGCGGCGTACGGGGCTGCGGCTGCGGGACCTCGGCCCGCTGCGCGCGGGACGCCGGACGGACCTGCTGGCCCTCGACCTCACCGACCGCCGCAGCGGATATCCGCTCCAGATGGTGGTGCGGGCCTCCGACTCCGGGCTCCGGATCGCCGAGGCGGACGTCCCGTACCGCCCCCGTACCGGCAGGTCCAAGGTGACCGGGACCTGGCGGGGCACCTGGCACGCGGTGCTCGACATGCGGGCCGTACTGCGCGAACCGCCGCTCGCGCGCGACTCCGTGCGGACGGAGTCCTGTCGATGACCCCGTTCGTACCGGCTTCCGCAGCCGGCGCCGCGCTCCCCTCCGGCCCCACCACGCTGCTGGTCGTCGCGAAGGAACCGGTTCCCGGTCGCGTCAAGACCAGGCTCACCCCGCGGTTCAGCCCCGAGGAGGCGGCGGAACTCGCCGCCGCCTCCCTCGCGGACACCCTGCTCACCGTGCTCTCCCTGCCGGCCGCGCGCCGGGTCCTCGTCCTGGAGGGGAAGCCCGGCCCATGGCTCCCCCCGGGCATCGAGGTGGTGCCGCAGTGCTCCGGCGGGCTGGACGAGCGGCTCGCCGCGGCGTTCGGCGGCTGCACCGGTCCGGCGCTCCTCATCGGCATGGACACTCCGCAGATCGAACCCCCGCACCTGGCGGCCGCGTTGGCGCCGGACGGGTGGGACCGGTGCGACGCCTGGTTCGGCGAGGCGGAGGACGGCGGGTTCTGGGCCCTGGGGCTGGCCTCCCCGGACCCCGCGCTGCTGCGCGGCGTGCCCATGTCCGTACCCGAGACGGGTGCGGTGCAGCGCGCGCGGCTGCTCGCCGCCGGGCTGACGGTCGGTGAGCTGCCGCGCCTGCGCGACGTGGACACGGCCGAGGACGCGGTACGGGTCGCCGGTCTCGCGCCGCACGGCCGGTTCGCCGCGGCCCTGGGCCGCCTGGACCGGGCAGCGGCCCGATGAGCGCCTCCCAGGCCGCGAGCAACCTCTCCTGGGCCGCCGACCCGTACGCGAACGCCCTGCGCTCCGGGCGCGGACCGCTCTTCCTCCGCCGGACGGACGGGCTGCTGATGGAGCTGGACGTGGAGCGCTGGTGCCTGAAGGCCGACGACGCCGACCTGTCGGCGCTGCGCCGCTGCGAGGGCCCGGTGCTCGACATCGGCTGCGGACCGGGCCGTCTGGTGGCCGCGCTCAGCCGGCGGGGGCACCGGGCGCTCGGCATCGACGTGAGCGAGGCCGCCGTGGCCCGTACCCGCGGTCTCGGCGGATGGGCGCTGCGGCGCAGTGTGTTCGACCCGCTGCCGGGCGAGGGGCGGTGGGGCACGGTGCTGCTGGCGGACGGCAACATCGGCATCGGCGGCGATCCGACCGTCCTGCTGGAACGCGTGGCGGCGCTGCTCGCCCCCGGTGGCCTCCTCATCGTGGAGACGCACCCGCTCGACCTGGACGAACGGTCCGAGGTCCGTCTCCACGACGGAAGTCCCGACCCCGGGAGTCCCGGCCCCGGGAATCCGGACCCCCCGGAGCCGTTCCCGTGGGCCCGGCTGGGGACCCCGGCCCTGCTGCGCCACGCGGCCCCGCAGGGCTGGCTGGTGGCCGATCAGTGGGAGTCGGACGGGCGGCCCTTCGTCTCGCTGCGCCGCAGGGGCTCTTGGCGGCTCCCCCGCCACGCGGACAGCGTGAACCAGAGCGCCGAAAGCGCGAAGAGCACTCCGGTGACGAGGAGCCAGTTGCCGAGGAAGACGTCGACGGAGAGCCCGGTGTAGCGGTCGTACCGCTCGGAGAGCCGCGCGATCAGCGGGAACTGGACCAGCAGGAGCAGCAGGGAGAGAAATGCCGGTACGCGTACGAAGTTGACCGGACCACGCCGGAAACCGACCGGGCCCGACCGCGTCCCCAGCGCCTCGCGCAGGGCGCGGTCGGCCGTCGAGTAGACGGGCAGCAGGACGAGGTCGTGGACCACCGCCGCCCCGGCGAACCAGAGCACGATCCGCAGGGTCTGTCCGTGCAGGAGCCGGACCCCGGCGTACCCGGTCAGGGCGAAGGTCGCGGCCAGGAGCAGCAGGTGCAGCGGCCCTTCGCCGTACCCGCGCCGGAAGAGGCCGGCGGCGCGGGAGCGGGTGCGCGGACGTGCCGCCGTGGTCCCGCTCCCGCTTCCGCCCGCGTCCGCTCCGGCGCCCCCGGCCGTCTCCCGCTCCCGGCCGGTCACAGGGCACCGAAGGTCAGGGCGCCGACCCACTTGGTGTTCATCACACCGGGCGCGGCCGGCACGATGATCCGCGCCGGATAGCCGTGGTCGGCCGACAGGGGCACGCCGTTGACCTCCAGGGCGAGCAGCGAGCGGCCGTCGCGCACCTGGTTGTCGCGCAGTGCCGCCTCGCGGAAGGAGCCGGTGCGCTGTACGGATTCCACGAGGACGCCCGGGGGCCGGTCCGGGAATCCGGCGATCGCCGCCAGGTCCCGCAGCGGTACTCCGCGCCACCACTGGTCGGAGGTGGACCAGCCCTCCACGCAGGCGATGGGGAGCGCCGCGCTGTGCTGGTCCATCGCGAGGAGTTCGTCCCGGCTGAAGCGGAAGGTGCCGGCCGGTCCGCGTACGGTCAGGCGCCAGCCGGGTCCGACGTCGACGGGGCGGATGTGCACGGAGGCGGCGGTCTTGTTGATCTGGAAGCCGTCGGGCCCGCTGCCCGGGTCCTCGACCCCGTGCGGGGTGAGCAGGGCGGTGGGACGCAGTACGTCGGAGCTGCGGCCGGCCGTGGTGGCGAACAGGACCAGTGATCCGGCGCCCACCATGGCGAAGGCGCCGCGCCGGGAAAGCGTCGGCGGGGCGGGGGCCGGTGCGGCGAGGGTGTCCTTCTCCCCCGCCGGGATTCCGTCGCGCAGGACACGTACCGCCTGCGGGAGCTTGAGGGCGGTGTGGCTGAGGAAGCCGGCCAGGAAGACCCACGCTCCGTAGAAGTGCAGCCGGTAGAAGGAGCCCGGGAAGACGTACTCCAGCTGGATGTTGAGGAGCCCGGTGACGAACTGGAAGAGCGCGCCGCCGACCAGCAGCACGATGGAGAGGCGTTCCAGCGCGTGGCCGGCGGAGCGGACCGGCGGGAGTGCGAAGAGCCGGGGGATCACCGACCAGAGCTTGGCGAGGAGGACGGGGACCAGCACGGTGCCGAGGGTGACGTGGACTCCCTGGGTGAGCCGGTAGAGCCAGTGCGGGCCGGTCGGCCAGGAGAACAGGTAGAAGCCGAGCAGCCCCTTGTCGGGTGTCTTGTCGTTGACGGCCGCGAGATCCGGGTTGTACGCGGCGTAGGAGAGGAGTCCGGTGACCGCCACCAGGGTCAGCCCGACCAGGAGGACGAGGCCGAGCACCGCGGTGAACCGGGCGCCCCGCAGGGGGCTGCGCCAGAAGTCCGGGCGTGTCGGTCCGGGCAGTGCGGAGAGGCGTTGCATGAGGTCACCCATGGTGCGACGGTAGGGCGGAGGCCTCGCGGGTCCGGGGACGCGGCTCCCGGCGTGCGGGCGGGGTCACCCCGTCGAGTGGCCCGCGTGCCCGGTAACGCGTGCGGCGGCCCGGTCGGCCCGAGGAATCGTCCGCCCGCGGCTTAGCGTGCCGGGGTGAGGACCGAGGAGCGCGCCGGACGCGCCGGAGGAACGGAAGCAGCCCCGGGCCGGCCGGGAACGGTGGACCGCGCGGGGCGCCGTGACCTGACCGCCGCCGCCTGCGCGGCGGTGCTGGTCGCGGTGGCGGTGCTCGTCGGCTGGGCCGTGAACGGGGACGGCACCCTGTACGCGGGGTGGCCGCCGCTGATCGCGTCGTGGGACCCCCACGTCGGGCCCGGCACACCGGCGGCGCTCGCGCTGGCGGTGCTCGCGGTCGCCGTCGGCCACAGGGTGGCCGTGACGACGCGGTGGCGCGGGCTGCTCGTCCTGTCCTGGGCGGTCTCGGCGGCGTGGATCTTCTCGCTCGCGATGGTCGACGGCTGGCGGAGCGGGTTCGCCCTCAAGCTGACCAGCCGTCACGAGTACCTGGCGGGCGTCGCCGGGTTCCACGACATCGGCGCCGCCCTGCGTACCTTCGAGGACCACATCGTGATGGGCCGGCCGGGCAACTGGCCGACCCATGTGGCCGGGCATCCGCCGGGCGCCACTCTGCCGTTCGTGCTGCTGGACCGGATCGGTCTCGGCGGGGCGGTGTGGGCGGCGGTCTGCTGCGTCGCCCTCGCGGCGACCGCCGCGGCCGCCGCGCTGGTCACCCTGCGGGTACTGGTCGGTGAGGAGTTCGCGCGGAAGGCGGCGCCGTTCCTCGTCCTCGCGCCGGGGGCGATCTGGGCGGGTGTCTCGGCCGACGCCGCGTTCGCCGCGGTCGTCGGCTGGTCGATGGCTCTGCTCGCGGTGTCGGCGACCCGCGCGACCCGTCTGCCGGGCCCTGCGGCGGCCGGGTCGGGCCTGCTGTTCGGGCTGGTCTGCTACCTGAGTTACGGGCTGCCGCTGACGGTCCTGCTGCTGGCGACCGTGCTCGTACTCACCCGCACCGCACGCCCGTTGCCCGCGTTCGCGGCCGGATCACTGGTGGTGCCCGCCCTGTTCACCCTGGCGGGGTTCCACTGGTGGGAGGCGTATCCGCTGCTGGTGGAGCGGTACCACCAAGGGGTGGGCGGCAAGCGGCCGTACGCCTACTGGGTCTGGGCCAACCTCGCCACGGTCACCGTCTCGGCCGGACTGGCGACCGTGGCGGGCCTGCGCAGATCGGCGGTCGCCGCGCCCGGTGCCGTACGGGCGCTGCGGACGGGCCGGCCGCTCGGCGGGGCACAGCGGCTGGCCGTCCTCACCCTGGCGGCGGCGCTGGCCGTCGTGGCGGCCGACCTCTCCGGGATGAGCAAGGCGGAGACGGAGCGCATCTGGCTGCCCTTCGTGCTCTGGCTGCTGCCGGCCGCCGCCGCCCTGCCCGACCGTCACCGGCGCGGCTGGCTCGGCGCCCAGGCGGTGCTGGCACTCCTGGTCAACCACCTTCTGCGGACCAGCTGGTGACACCTTTTCAGAAGATCGTCTCGGCGGGCAGGCCTCTCGCTTCCGTCACTGCGCCGGCTTCCATCCCAGGGCCGGTCCGAGGACGGTGGCCATGTCGTGGAGGATCTGGACGTAGTCCTCGTGCTCGAAGCTGAACGGCAGCGCGAACGCGACCTCGTCAATCTCCCGGAACGCGGCGTGGGCGTGGAGCTGTTCGGCGAGCTGCTCCGAGGTACCGACCAGGTCGGGGGCGAACACCGCGCGCACGGGTCCCTGCGGGGCGGCCGTCCGGGGCGCCCGACTGCGGGCGTACTCCTCGTACTTGGCGCGCTGCGCGGGGGTGGCGGAGTCGGTGGGGACGACGACGAGACCCTGGGAGACGCGGGCCCGTTCGCCGTCGGGGTGGTGCTCGCGGAAGGTCCGGATGTGGGAGAGCTGGAGCTCGGCGAAGTCCGGTGATCCGGCGGTGTCCTCCGCCTTCACCACGCTGCTCGTCAGCAGGTTCATCCCGTTCTCGCCGGCCCACCGGGCGGAGCGGTGGCTCGCGGCGCCGTACCACATGCGGTCGGCGAGCCCCGGGGAGTGCGGTTCCACCCGGTCGGAGAAGACTTCGATCCCCTCGGTGCCGCTGAAGGCGGTGGCCCGCTCGCCGCGGACGAAGTCGAGCAGCCGGCGGGCCCGGTCGTGGCCGAAGTCCTCGTCGGCGGCGGTGGCCGGGTAGAGCGCGTCCTTCACCTGGTCGAAGTGCGCGGGAGGTCCCACGCTGACGCCCGGCTCCAGGCGGCCCCCGGACAGGACGTCCACGGTCGCCAGGTCCTCGGCGAGGCGGAGCGGGTTCTCCCAGCCGAGCGGGACGACGGCGGTGCCGAGGTGGATGCGGCTGGTGCGCTGGGTGGCCGCCGCGAGGACGGCGACCGGTGAGGAGATGCCGTACTGGAGGTGGCGGTGCCTGACCCAGGCGCTGTCGAAGCCGAGCTGCTCGCCCAGTTCGATGATGCGCAGGGTCGACTCGTGGCCGGCGCGGGGGTTCGAACCGTCGAAGAGGCCGATCGTGAGGAACCCGAGTTTGCGCAGCGGCTTCGAGGTGGGCGGCACGAGTTCCTCCGTCGTCGTTCGCGGTTCCCGCCGGACGGCGGAACGGGCTCATTCTTGCAGCTGGGGCCCCGCGAAAGGTGGCGGCAGTGTTGCGGGACCGCGTACCCGGCTCCTCCGCGGAGAGCCTCCCCACTAAACGACAGGTGTTGATTAATGCTGATGGCGGGGATACGTTGCAGAACATGAGTCACCCAAAGGGGGATACGACCGATATTCGCATCCTGCGCAGCAGGCGCAAGCTGCACGACTCCGTGCTGGAGCTCGCCGCCGCGCGGCCCATCGAATCGGTGTCGGTAGCGGACGTGACACGCGCCGCGGGACTCAACCGCACGACCTTCTACAACCACGCGAGCAGCCCGGCGGACGCCCTGGAGCAGGCGCTCTTCGGTGACCTCGACGCCATGCGCCGGGTGCTCACCGAGATCGCGGCGGACCGTTCCGTACCGCTGGACAGGGTGTGGGAGGAGATCACGCGGGACTTCCTCGGCTGGTTCGACCGGTACGAGGACATCTTCACCACGGGCCTGCTCGACGGGCGGAGCCCCGTCCTGACCCGCCTGCTGAGCCACCACTTCACGGCGTCGATCGTCTCCCTGCTCGACACCCGGCCCTCGCTCGTACCGGCCGGTCTGGCCCGGGACGAACTCGCGCTCGCCGCGTACAGCCGGTTCGTGGGGTTCGGCATCATCGGCGTGCTCCAGACATGGCTGGAGTCCGCCCCGCCACGCGATCCGGACGCGCTCGCCCGGATTCTCTTCAGCGTCCTGCCGGAGTGGATGACCCATCCGTCGGACCTGCACCATCCAGAGGAAGAAGCACCGACATCATGAAGGCGTCAGTCGTCAGCGGGCTCGGCCAGGAATTCAAGGTCAGGGAAGTCGACATCGCGGACCCGATCGGCCGTGAGGTGCTCATCGACGTGAAGGCTTCCGGCCTGCGCCACTCGGACCTCAGCGTCGCCACCTTCATCGAGGGCTCCAGGGCCGGATGAGCCTGGACGACCTGGTGTCCCGCGAGATCTCGCTGGACCAGATCGACGAGAAGTACGAGTCCCTCAAGGACGGCAGCACGGCCCGCGTGGTCATCACCGACCTGTCCTGAACCGGCCGCGGGACCGGACCCCCCTCACGGGACCGGACCCCTCACGGGACCGGATCGCACGCACCGTCCCGCACACGCCTCCGCCCCGGCCGGGTGAACCCTGGCCGGGGCGGAGGCGTCGGTGCCGTGGGTGGGTGCGAGCACTCAGGCAGAGCGGGCACCCACCCGGGCGAACCTGATCAGGCGAGGGTCGCGATCGCCTGGTTGAAGGTCGCCGACGGGCGCATGATCGCGGCGGCCTTCTCCGGGTCGGGCTGGTAGTAGCCGCCGATGTCGACCGGGGAGCCCTGCACCGCGTTCAGCTCGGCGACGATGGTGTCCGCCTGCTCGGTGAGGGTCTTGGCCAGCGGCGCGAACGCCTCGGCGAGCTGGGCGTCGGCGGTCTGCGCGGCCAGCTCCTGCGCCCAGTACAGGGACAGGAAGAAGTGGCTGCCGCGGTTGTCGATGCCGCCGAGCTTGCGGCTCGGGGACTTGTCCTCGTTCAGGAACGTACCGGTGGCGCGGTCCAGGGTGTCGGCGAGGACCTGGGCGCGGGCGTTGCCGGTGGTCACCGCGAGGTGCTCGAAGCTGACGGCCAGGGCGAGGAACTCACCGAGGCTGTCCCAGCGGAGGTAGTCCTCCTTGACGAGCTGCTGCACGTGCTTGGGGGCGGAACCGCCGGCGCCCGTCTCGAAGAGGCCGCCGCCGTTCATCAGCGGGACCACGGAGAGCATCTTGGCGCTGGTGCCCAGCTCCAGGATCGGGAAGAGGTCCGTGAGGTAGTCACGCAGGACGTTGCCGGTCACCGAGATGGTGTCCTCGCCGCGGCGGATGCGCTCCAGCGAGAAGGCGGTGGCCTCCTCCGGCGACTTGATCGAGATGTCCAGGCCGTCCGTGTCGTGGTCGGCGAGGTACGTCTTCACCTTGGCGATGAGGTTGGCGTCGTGCGCACGGGTCTCGTCCAGCCAGAACACGGCCGGAACGCCGGTGGCGCGGGCGCGGGTGACGGCCAGCTTGACCCAGTCCTGGATCGGCAGGTCCTTGGTCTGGCACATGCGGAAGATGTCGCCGGCGCCGACGGTCTGCTCCAGGACGACGTCGCCCTTGGCGTCGACCACGCGCACGGTGCCGGTGACCGGGATCTCGAAGGTCTTGTCGTGGCTGCCGTACTCCTCGGCCTTCTGCGCCATCAGACCGACGTTGGGCACGGAGCCCATGGTCGACGGGTCGTAGGCGCCGTTGGCGCGGCAGTCGTCGATGACGACCTGGTAGACACCGGCGTAGCTGCTGTCCGGCAGCACGGCGAGGGTGTCGGCCTCGTTGCCGTCCGGGCCCCACATGTGGCCGGAGGTGCGGATCATGGCCGGCATGGAGGCGTCGACGATGACGTCGCTGGGGACGTGCAGGTTGGTGATGCCCTTGTCGGAGTCGACCATCGCGAGGGCCGGGCCCTCGGCGAGCTCGGCCTCGAAGGATGCCTTGATCTCGGCGCCGCCCTCGGGCAGGGAGTCCAGGCCCTTCAGGATGCCGCCGAGGCCGTCGTTCGGGGTGAGGCCGGCCGCCGCGAGCACGTCGCCGTACTTGGCGAAGGTGTTCGGGAAGAAGGCGCGGACCACGTGGCCGAAGATGATCGGGTCGGAGACCTTCATCATGGTGGCCTTGAGGTGCACCGAGAAGAGGACGTCCTCGGACTTGGCGCGGGCGAGCTGCGCGGTGAAGAACTCGCGCAGCGCGGCGACGCGCATGACGGCGGCGTCGACGACCTCGCCGGCCAGGACCGGTACGGAGTCGCGCAGCACGGTGGTGGAGCCGTCGTCGCCGACGAGCTCGATCCGGAGCGAGCCGTCCTCGGCGATCACGGCGGACTTCTCGGTGGAGCGGAAGTCGTCGACGCCCATGGTGGCGACGTTCGTCTTCGAGTCGGCCGTCCAGGCACCCATGCGGTGCGGGTGGGCCTTGGCGTAGTTCTTGACCGACGCGGGGGCGCGGCGGTCGGAGTTGCCCTCGCGCAGGACGGGGTTGACCGCGCTGCCCTTGACCTTGTCGTACCGGGCGCGGACGTCCTTGTCCTCGTCGGTCTGCGGGTCGTCCGGGTAGTCCGGGAGGGCGTAGCCCTGCGCCTGGAGCTCGGCCACGGCGGCCTTGAGCTGCGGGATCGAGGCCGAGATGTTCGGCAGCTTGATGATGTTGGCGCCCGGCGTCTTGGCCAGCTCGCCCAGCTCGGCGAGCGCGTCATCGATACGCTGGTCGGCCGTGAGGCGCTCCGGGAAGCTGGCGATGATCCGGCCCGCGAGGGAGATGTCGCGGCGCTCGACCGTGACACCCGCGGTCGAGGCGTAGGCCTCGACGACGGGCAGGAACGAGTACGTCGCCAGCGCAGGGGCCTCGTCGGTGTGCGTATAGATGATGGTCGAGTCAGTCACCGGGTGCTCCGCTCCACGTCTGCAACATTGCTTGACATCAAGATATCTCGTGACCGGTCCGGTCTCCACAAGGGACCCCGTACCCGTGCGGTGGCGGGGTCCCCCGTGGCGGGTCCGGTCAGGCTTCCCGGGCGGTTTTCCTGCCGCTGAGCAGGGCGTACAGCAGGAGCGAGGAGGCGAGGCCGACGGCCCAGCCGTAGTCGGCGAGGGGCTTCAGGAAGGGGACGAGCCCGTCCTCGGGGAAGGGGCCCGCGCCGGGTGCGGAGTGCGAGCCGCCGACCGCGAGGAGTCCGCCGACGAGGAAGGCGGCGACGGCCCGCCAGTTCCATCCGCCCCGGTACCAGTAGCGCCCGCCGGGTTCGTACAGGTCCGGGAGGTCGAGCACCGTGCGGCGGACGTACCAGTAGTCGGCGATGAGGATGCCCGCCACCGTCCCCAGCAGGCCGCCCACCAGGCCGAGCCAGGTGTAGATGTACAGCTCGGGCGTCTCGGTGAGCTTCCACGGCATCATCAGCACGCCGACGACCCCGGTGACGAGCGCCCCGGTGCGGAAGTTGATCAGCTTCGGTACGACGTTGGCGAGGTCGTACGCGGGCGAGACGACGTTGGCCGCGATGTTCACGGAGACGGTGGCGACGAGCACCGTCACCAGGCCGAAGAGGAGGCCGAAGACGTTGTCGGTCTTGGCTACGAGCTGGACCGGGTCCCAGATCGCCTCCCCGTACACGGCCTGCGAGCCGGAGGTGACGAGGACGGAGAGCAGGGCGAAGAACGTCATGGTGGTCGGCAGGCCGAGCGTCTGCCCGCGGACCTGCGCGCTCTGGCCGGCGCCGAAGCGGGTGAAGTCGGGGATGTTGAGGGAGAGGGTGGACCAGAAGCCGATCATGCCCATCAGGGCCGGGAAGAAGACGGGCCAGAAGTCGCTCCCCCAGCCGAGCTCCGAGGGCTCATCCAGCAGGGGGCCGAAGCCGCCGGCTTTGACGGCGATCCAGATCAGCAGCACCACCGCGCCGACGATCACGAAGGGCGCGGCCCAGCTCTCGAACCGGCGCAGGGTCTCCATGCCCCGGTGGATGATGGCGAGTTCGAGGGCCCAGAAGAGGACGAAGCAGAGCCAGAGCGTCCACGGCTGGCCGCCGATCCGGGAGGCGTCGGCCCAGCCTCCGAATATCTTGCCGAGCAGCGTGAAGACGCCCACCCCGCCGATCCAGGTCTGGATGCCGAACCACGCGCAGGCGACGGCGGCCCGGATCAGGGCGGGCAGGTTGGCACCGCGCAGCCCGAAGGAGGCGCGGGCCAGTACGGGGAACGGAATGCCGTACTTGGGTCCGGCGTGCCCGGTCAGCAGCATCGGCAGCAGCACGATCACATTGGCCAGCGCGATGGTGAGGACGGCCTGCTTCCAGTCCATGCCGAGGGCGACGAGTCCGGAGGCGAGCAGCCAGGACGGGATGTTGTGCGCCATCCCGATCCAGAGGGCGGCGAAGTTGTACGTGGTCCAGGTGCGCCGCTCCACGGGGACGGGGAGCAGGTCCGCGTTGACGTAGGACGGGTGGCCGAGGACGCCCCCGGGGCCGGGGTCGGCCTGGGCCGACGGGTCGGTTCCGGTGGTGCCGGGCGTCTCGCCCGGGGGCGGCGGGGTGGGCGGGGTGGATGGGGTGGGCGGGGTGGATGGGGTGGGCGGGGTGGTTGCTGTCATGCGGCTGGACCCTTCGCTCGGGGGTGGTGCCGTGCGGGGCGCGGGGGTCCCGGGCCGGGCTCGGCGCGGGGCCCGGGACATACGTACAGCCGGTGCGGGTGGGCGGTGCGGGGTACGGGCAGGTGCGGGAGGTGTGCGGGGGTCAGCCGGCGAGGGCGGGGATGACCGTCGATCCGTAGGCGTCGATGGTGGCCTCGCGGGCGTCGTGCATGTCGTAGACGGCGAACTGGTCGACGCCGAGGTCGCGCAGGGCCCGCAGCTTCTCGATGTGCGCCTCGGCGGGGCCGAGCAGGCAGAAGCGGTCGACGATCTCGTCCGGCACGAAGGCGGTGTCCGGGTTGCCGCTGCGGCCGTGGTGGCTGTAGTCGTACCCGGAGCGGCCGGCGATGTACGCGGTGAGGGCCTCGGGCACCAGGCCGGAGTGCTCGCCGTACCGGGAGACCAGGTCGGCGACGTGGTTGCCGACCATGCCGCCGAACCAGCGGCACTGCTCGCGCGCGTGGCCGAGATCGTCGCCCACGTAGGCCGGGGCGGCGACGCAGATGGTGACGGAGTCCGGGTCGCGGCCCGCGTCCGCCGCGGCCTTCCGTACCGCCTTGATCATCCACTCGGTGAGGAACGGGTCCGCGAGCTGGAGGATGAATCCGTCGGCCTTCTGCCCGGCGAGCGCCAGCGCCTTGGGCCCGTACGCGGCCATCCAGACCGGGAGCCTGCCGTCCTTCACCCAGGGAATGCGCAGCGGCTGCCCGTCGACGGAGGCCTCGCGCCCCTCGGCGAGGTCGCGGATGACGTCGATCGCCTCGCCGAGCCGGGCCAGCGTGTTGGGCCTGCGGCCGGCGACCCGCATCGCGGAGTCGCCCCGGCCGATGCCGCAGACGGTCCGGTTGCCGTACATGTCGTTGAGGGTGGCGAAGGTGGAGGCGGTCACCTCCCAGGTGCGGGTGCCCGGGTTGGTGACCATCGGGCCGACGATCAGGCGCTCGGTGTGTTCGAGGATGCGGCTGTAGATGACGAAGGGCTCCTGCCAGAGCACCGCCGAGTCGAAGGTCCAGCCGTACCGGAATCCGTTGCGTTCGGCGCGGCGCATCAGGCCGACGACGGACGAGGCGGGCGGGTCGGTCTGGAGGACGAGTCCGAAATCCATGTCGCTGCTCCCTGGTCCAGTGCGCGAAGACGGCGCGCGGGGCGGACGGCCGTGGCCACCCCGGCCGGTGAACATCCGCCCCCGTAAGGCGAGTTCGCCCGGCAGGGCGGGAGGACCGACCCGGCGTCCGGCACCGCGGGCACGCTGCCCGCGCATGACGTTCTCCGGCGGAATCCTTCCATATCGGACCATGCCGACCCTGTACCGCGGCGCCTCGGACGCGAGTCGCGGAGCGATGATTCTGGACCGCTCGCGGCACCTTGGGAAGAGGCAGTCGGAGGGAGGCGGAGGCGGGTGGTGCGGCCCGGACCGCACCACCCGCTCCGGCACTCAGCAGTTCGGGACGCCGGGGAGCCAGCTGGCGGCGTTGTCGATGTAGATGTTGGAGATGTATCCGCCGTAGTCGGGCAGGTAGGACCAGGCGTCGTTGCTGTAGCCGTTCGACTGGACGAGCTGCCCGTGCACCTGGCACTGCACCCGTACGGTCGTGGGCCCGGCGAGCTGGGCGACCCGGGTGGACGTGCTGGTGGCCTGCTGGCGGATGTTGACGTCGGTGCCCCAGGTCGGGAAGGACTTGGTCGCGGCTCCGGCGCCGGTCCACAGGTATTCGACGGTGACGTAGCCGTTGTTGTTCAGGCCGATGTTGTAGAAGGTGCCGTCGGCGAGGTCGATGCCGGCCGGGTTGAGCACCTTGCGGCCGGACCCGTCCAGGCCGCCGTTGTATCCCTCCAGATAGGCGGCCTGCGCCTCGGGCTTGCCCTGCGGCAGGTCCTTGAAGGACTCACGGGTGGAGGAGAGGTTCCAGTAGTCGTCCTTGGTGTTCCACGGGCCGACGTCCCATACCGGGGCAGTCTCGCAGCGGGCGGGGCCGCAGACCCTGACCGAGTACTGGGTGCTGCCCTTCGGGGAGAGGCCGCGCCGGGACGGCAGGGCCACGAAGTGGTCGTTGGCGACGATCACGTGGCCGTTGGCGGTGGTACCGCCCACCAGCCCCTCGCGGGTCGCGTAGACCGTGGTCGTGAGGGAGGCGGCGGCCGTCACGGACCGGGGCGCGTCGACGTCGAGTTCGGCGCTCAGGGACAGGGCGCGGAGGCTCGGCGCGGCACCGCCGGGCGCGGAGACCAGCACGATCCGGGTCTGCACCCGGGTGACCGCCCGGGGCAGCACGGCGGGGGCGTCGGCGCGCGCCTCCCGCCATTCGGTCCACCGGCCGAGTCCGTCCTGCCCGCGCACGTCGACCTCCACCGCGGATCCGGCGGGAAGGGCGGCGTCGACCTGCGGGGTGATCCGGTCGACGGCACGGTCGAGTTGGCGCACGGGGAGGAGGACCGCACCCTGACCCCGCGTGGAGCGCGCGGAAGCGGGCCGTGCGTTCCGGTCGCGCAGGCGCAGAGTGCCGTCGGCGCGGCTGACGTTGGTCTCGTCCCCGGTGGGAGCGGTCAGGTCCGCCCGCCAGCTGACACTGCCGAGCGGGGCGTCCCCCGGGGCGGCGTCGCGGGCGGCTGCGGGACCGGCGGCGAGCGAGAGGGCGGCGACGGCCAGCAGGGAGACGAGGGCGGCGGGCCCGCGGCGGTGGAGGAGCGCGGCCGGGCGGGAACCCCGGTCGCGGCGTGCGGATCCGGGCAGGGCGGTGGGTCTCTGGTCGCGGCGCATGATGCGCCTCCTTCTCGGTGGGGGCGGGGAAGGGTCGCAGGTGGTGGAGCAGGCAGCGGGGTACGCCCGGAAGGGTGCTGCCGGGTGGGTGCTGCCGGTGTGCGGCGTGGTGCCTGTGTGCGGCGTGGTGCCGAGGGGGACGACGGGCGCGGACAGCGGCGCCGGGGCCGGCGGCCGGGGCCTGGGCGGCGCCTTCGGCGGGGCCCGGACGCACCGGCCCCGGGGCCTGGTGACGATGTGACACGTGAACGCCACGGTGGTGCGGGCGGGGGCGCCGCGCAAGCCATTCGTTCCTGGTCGAAGGAGGCCGCCCGGCGCTTGTCAGCGGGACGGCGTCCCGCTACCTTCCGCCCGCTCCCGCGCCCGCCTCTCCGTACCGGCACCGCGCGCACCGGGGCCGTGCTCCGTACCTGCGACGGTCCGGCGTCGTCGGCGTCGGGGAAGCCGGGACGGCCCCGGTCGGCGACACGCAACGCTTCGTCGTGGGCAGGTCCGGCGCGTGTCCGTCGGCGAGCCGCGGTGGGGCGGCCACGAGCCGACCGTGCTGCTTCAGGCGCGGAGCCCTGGTCGCCTCACTGTCAGTCCTCCGTCGCGGGTGCGGGCTCGCGGGCGACCCAGCTCGCGAGAAGACCGAGCGCCTCCTCGGAGGCGGAGTCGGGGGGCGCGGTGTAGACGTTGAGTCGCTGGCCGGCGTCGCCGGCGAGGTCGAGCGCCTCGTAGTCGAGTTCGAGGAGTCCGACGAACGGATGGTGGAAACGCTTGCGCCCGGAGCGGTGGTAGCGGACGTCATGGGCGGCCCACCGACGGCGGAAGTCCTCGCTGCGGGTGGAGAGCTCCCCTATCAGCGCGGTGAGCCCCTTGTCGTAGGGGTCGCGCCCGGCCTCGGCGCGCAGATACGCCACGCAGTCGTTGGCCACCTGATCGTGGTCGACGAAGAAGTCCGCGGCGGCCGGGGCGAAGAAGCAGAAGCGGGCGCTGTTCGGCGGCTCGCCGGGGGTGTGGGCGGCGGCGTGGTCGTAGAGCGGGCTGTACAGGGCGCGGCCGAGGTCGTTGGCGGCCAGGATGTCGAAGCGGCCGTTGCGCAGGTAGGACGGCATCGGCATCTGGTCGAGCATGCGCTGGACGGTCGGCCGCACCCTCGCCTTCGCCGGTGCGCGCCTGGGGGCGCGGGGCGTGGCCGTACTCGCGGTACGGACCAGCCGGAAGAGATGGTCGCGCTCGGCCTCGTCGAGCTGGAGGGCGTGCACCAGCCCCTCCAGCACGCCCTCGGAGACGCTGCCGACGGTGCCGCGTTCGAGGCGGGTGTAGTACTCCACGCTGATCCCGGCCAGCAGGGCGGCCTCCTCGCGGCGCAGCCCGGTGACGCGGCGGCGCTCCCCGTACACCGGCAGGCCGGCCTGATCGGGGGTGATCTTGGCCCGTCGGCTGGTGAGGAACGCGCGCAGCTCGTCCCGCGGGCTGTTGCGGCTGGAGTCGTTGAGGGCGGCCATGTCTTTCACGCTACGTCCCCGAGCGGAATGTGGGAGTCCCTGCCAGTACCCCGTTAGACAGTGCCTGGTACGCCTGTGCGGGAAGTGGCGAAATGGATGACATGACGACCTCGACCCGACCACTCACCAGCCCGCGGAACACGCGGGCGGAGAAACCCGCACACCCGCGGGCCATCCTGGCGATCATCCTGGTCAGCTACTTTTTGATCCTGCTCGACAACTCCGTCATCTTCACCGGCCTGCCCTCGATCGCCTCGTCGATGAACCTCGACGCGGGCGGCCTGGCGTGGGTGCAGGACGCCTACACGCTCGCCTTCGGCGGGCTGCTCCTGCTGGGTGCGCGGCTCGGCGACCTGCTCGGCCGCCGCCGCGTCTTCGTCGGTGGCCTGGCGGTGTTCGTGACGGCCTCGTTCCTGATCGGCGTCTCACCGGCCGGCTGGTGGCTGATCGCGGCCCGCGCCGTGCAGGGCGTCGGCGCGGCGGTCGTCGCACCGTCCGCCCTGTCTCTGCTGACCGCGAGCTTCCCGGCCGGTGAACAGCGCTCCCGCGCCGTCGCGTGGTACGCCGCCACCGCCGGGATCGGCTCAAGCGCCGGCCTGCTGGTGGGGGGCGCCGCCGCGGAGTGGATCTCGTGGCGGGCCGGGTTCTTCATCAACGTTCCGCTCGGCATCGCGATGGCGGTGCTGGCGCCGCGCTACCTTCCCGTCCAGCAGCCCAAGCAGGGCCGCTTCGACCTGACCGGTGCCCTCGCCGCGACCCTGGGAACCGGCGCGCTGGTGTTCGGGATCATCGAGTCCGCCGAACGGGGCTGGTCCAGCCCCCTCGTCGTCACGGCGCTCCTGGTCGCCGCCGCGGTCCTGACCGCGCTGGTGCGCCACGAAGCGCGCGTCCCCCAGCCGATCATGCCGCTGAGGCTGTTCACCGACCGGCGCCGCTGGGGTGCGTACGCCGCCCGGTTCCTCTACCTCGGCGCGATGATGGGTTTCTTCTTCTTCACCACTCAGCTCATGCAGGACGTGCTCGGTTTCACGGCGTTCCAGGCCGGCCTGGGCTTCCTGCCGATGACCGCGGTCAACTTCGCCGTCGCCACGCTCATCCCGCGCGTCGTGCGCCGCTACGGTGACGCCTCCGCGCTCGTCGCCGGCGTCGCCCTCACCCTGGCCGGGATGGCCTGGCTGGCACAGGTCGACGCCACCAGCACCTACCTCACCTCCCTCGCACTGCCCATGGTCCTCATCGGCCTCGGCCAGGGCCTGGCCTTCGCTCCGCTGACGAGCTTCGGCATCATCGGCGTGCGAGCGCGGGACGCCGGAGCCGCGAGCGGCCTGGTCAACGCCGCGCACCAGCTCGGCATGGCCACCGGACTCGCCGTCCTCGTCGCCGCGTCGGCGAAGGCCGGCGGCCTCGCCACCGGCATATCGACCGCCCTCACCTGGGGCACCGGCCTGCTCGCCCTGTGCCTGATCGTGGCCCTCACGATCATCGTCCCGGCTCAGCGAGCACAGAACGCCGCGAACCGACAGGAGGTCCGGGCATGAAGCGCATCCTGATCATCGGCGGCACCGGCAGTATCGGACGCCTCGTCGCCACTCGCCTGGTCGAGCTGGGCCACCGGCCACGCGTACTCACCCGCGACCCCGACCGCGCCCGCCGGTCACTGCCCGCCGCCGTCGAAGTGACGGCAGGCGCCCTGGCCGACCCGACCGCCCTGAGCACCGCCGTCCAGGGCATCGACGCCGTCGTGATGACCCACGGCGCGCCCTACGGGTCCGGCGACTACGCCGCGGTCGACTACGGCGCCGTGCCCGCGGTGCTCGACGCGCTCGACGGACATCGCGTGCCCGTGGTGCTGATGAGTTCCATCGGGGTCACCGCCACCGGCGGGCCGTCGCGCGAACTGCTCGACTGGAAGCGCCGCGGCGAGCGGCTCCTGCGGGCCGGCGGCCTGCCGTACACGATCGTCCGGCCCGGCTGGTTCGATGCCGGCGACGGCCCCCTCCAGCGCGCGGACCTGCGCCAGGGCGACCGATCCGAGTACGGGCCCGTCCGCCGCGACCACGTCGCCGAAACGATCGTCCAGGCCCTCCTGACCGAGTCCGCGACGGGCAGGACCGTGGAGGTCTTCTCCGCCGACGGACCGGCCCTCACCGACTGGCCGGGCGCTTTCCGGGCAGCCGAACCCGACCGCCCCGGCGACCTCGACGGCGCCCGCGACCGGCCCGGACCACACCTGCGTACAGAACCCGAGCGAGTCCGCGCCGACCTGCGGCGCCTCGCCCCCCACCCTCCCCGACACCGAAATCTGAGGAAACAGTCATGAAGGCAGCCATCTTCCGAGGCGAGAAGCACATCGAGCTCGGCGAACGCCCCGACCCCACCCTCCAGGACACGACCGACGCCGTCGTCCGCGTCGTGCGGGGCTGCGTCTGCGGCTCCGACCTCTGGTACTACCGCGGCATCAACTCCCACAAGGTGGGCAGCATCGGCCACGAGTACATCGGCGTCGTCGAGGCGGTGGGCGAGGACGTGCGCGACCTGGCGGTCGGCGACTTCGTCATCGCACCCTTCACCTACAACGACGGCACCTGCCCCGCCTGCCGGGCCGGCTTCGAGTCCAACTGCACACACGGAGGAGCCTTCGGCAACGGCGACACCGACGGCGGCCAGGGCGAGAAGGTCCGCGCGCCCTTCGCCGACGCGACCCTCGTGAAGGTCCCCGCCCCCGCCGACGGATTCACCGACGCCCAGCTCGCCTCCTTCACCGCGCTCTCCGACGTCATGTGCACCGGCTACCACGCCGCCGTGAGCGCGGGCGTGAAGCCGGGCGACACCGTCGCCGTCGTAGGTGACGGCGCGGTCGGCCTCTCCGGCGTGCTGGCCGCCAACCTCCTCGGCGCCACCCGGATCATCGCGCTGAGCCGCCACGCCGACCGGCAGGCCGTCGCGAAGGAGTTCGGCGCCACCGACATCGTCGCCGAACGCGGCGACGACGCCGTCAGGGCCGTCCTCGGTCTCACCGACGGCGCCGGCGTCGACGCCGCGCTCGAATGCGTCGGCACCGACCAGTCCATCGAGACGGCCGCCGGCATCGTCCGCGCCGGCGGCATGATCGGCGCCGTCGGCGTCCCCCTCTACGAGAAGTTCGCGTACCAGACCCTCTTCTGGAAGAACATCGGCATCAAGGGCGGTGTCGCCCCCGCCCGCCACTACATCCCCGAACTCCTGCAGCACGTCCTCGACGGCACGATCAACCCCGGGCGCGTCTTCGACCACACCACCGACCTCGACCACGTCGCCGACGCCTACGCAGCCATGGACGAACGCCGCGCGATCAAGTCCCTCCTCACCATCAGCCAGCCGTAACCGAACAGACCACACCCGCCCGCCGAGGTGGCCAAGAACCGGTTTCCCACGCACCGGCCGGGACCTCGTCTCCCCACCGTGACGTCGGACGACTGGGACCGGCGCCGCCCCGGCCGCCGGTCCCATGAACCACAGCGTCGGCGTACGCCGACGCTGTGGACGGTTCACCGGAACCACTACATCTGACATGCATGCGTCACCTCCGCAATGCGCGTAGAGTTCCGCCGGGCGGGCGCCGACGAACGCCCGCGACCACCGGGGGTGGGCCGTGCTGCGGGTGGAGTTCACGCACCAGGAGCTGGCCCGACTGCGTCTCGCGCCGGACGTGGACCCGCTGTGGGAGGCCGCGCTGAGCCTGCATCTGCTCCAGAACCGATCGGCACCCCTGACGTTCGACCCGTGGCGCCGCGAGGTGAGCGCGGCCCTGCGGGTGGCCGGGCTCGTCCCCGCGACCCGCACGCTGATGCGGCTGTGCCCGGACCGCTCGTACTTCCCCGACTTCCTGACGCCAGGTCGCGGGGACACCGATCTCGACGCCGGGCTCGAACGGCTGCTCTCCACCCCCCGGCCCCGTCTGCGCGCCGAACTCACCCGGCTGTACGCGCACACCGGCCACCCCGTACCCACGGCCGTACGCCCTCTGGCCGACGGCTGCCCCCGGGCGCTGCGCCGGCTCGGCTCCGCCCTGCGCGCCTACCACCGGGTGGCGGTCGAGCCCTACCTCGGGGCGATACGCGCACAGGCCGAGGCGGACCGGACCGCGCGCGCCGAAGCCGTCCTCGCCCACGGCGCGGAGGGCCTCCTCCTCGGCTACGACGAACTGCCGGGGTGGCGCTACCGGGACCGCACCCTGTCGGCGCCGTACCCGAAGGACCGCGAACTCGCTTTACGGGGACGCACCTTGACGCTTCTGCCGGCCTTCTTCTGCGTCCGCTCCCCGATCACCCTCGCCGACGAGGAGCTGCCTCCCGTGCTCGTCCACCCGCTCTCCCCCGCGCCCGGCTGGCTCGAACGCCGCCACCCCGGCGGCGGCGCCCCGGCGGCGCAGCTCATCGGCGCCTCCCGCGCGGAGCTGCTGCGGATCCTGGACCGCCCGATGACCACGATGGACCTCGCGGCGGCGCTCCGGCTCGCACCGTCGACCGCCAGCAGGCACGCCACCGTGCTGCGGGAGGCGGGGCTGCTGCTCTCCCAGCGCCAGGGGGTCCGGGTGCTCCACCACCGGACCCGGCTGGGGCGGGCGGTACTGGAGGGGGCGCTGCGGTGAGGCCCGTACGAACCGTCGCCGTCTCCCCCAGGGCCGCACCGCACCGCCCTCCGGCCCACGGCCCCACCCCCGTGACCTGCGGAGGAACCGGGACACTCCGCGGTGCCGCGCGACCGTGCCGACATCTCCCCGTAACAAAGCGGCCAGTACAGTACAGGAATGGTGACCCTCAGGGAGCAGATTATCGCCGACCTCGGCGTCAAGGCGGCAGTGGAACCGAAGGTGGAGATCCGGCAGCGGGTCGACTTCCTCAAGGACTACCTCCGGTCGACCCCGGCCAAGGGCTATGTGCTCGGGATCAGCGGCGGGCAGGACTCCACGCTGACCGGCAAGTTGTGCCAGCTGGCGGCCGAGGAGCTGCGGGCCGAGGGGCACGAGGCCACCTTCCTCGCGGTGCGGCTGCCGTACGGCGTGCAGGCCGACGAGCACGACGCGCAGATCGCGCTGGAGTTCATCGGTCCGGACCGTTCGGTCGCGGTGAACGTCAAGCCGGGCGCGGACACCGTCTCCGCCGAGGTTGCCCGCGCACTGGCCCAGCTCTCCGAAGAGGAGCCGGAGCTGCGGGACTTCGTGCGCGGCAACGTCAAGGCTCGTGAGCGCATGGTGATCCAGTACGGGCTCGCCGGCCAGTTGGGGCTGCTCGTCGTGGGTACCGACCACGCGGCCGAGGCGGTGACCGGCTTCTTCACGAAGTACGGCGACGGAGGGGTGGACCTGACCCCGCTCACCGGACTGACCAAGCGTCAGGGTGCCGCGCTGCTCAGCGAGTTGGGCGCACCGGAGAGCACCTGGGAGAAGGTGCCGACGGCGGATCTGGAGGACGGCCGCCCCGCATTGCCGGACGAGGTCGCGCTCGGCCTGAAGTACTCCGAGATCGACGACTACCTGGAGGGTGCGGAGGTCGCCCCCGGTGTTGCGGCGAGGCTGGAGTCGATCTACCAGGCGTCCCGGCACAAGCGCACCGTCCCTGCGACCCCGCTCGACGACTGGTGGAAGAGCTGACCGCCGCGGATGACCGCCGCACCCTGACCGCGGCGCACTGACCACACCTCCACGGACCCGCCCCCGGGCCCACGGGCCGAGCCCGGCCGCCGACCGCGACAGCGTCGGCCGCCGGGCTTCGTGCTGCCCGGACGCCACTCGGGCCGCCCGGCGCGGGCGCGAACCCGGCGCACCCCGCGCCCGGTTCACCGCGCAGGGCCTCCCCGCCCCTGACGCTCCTCCACATCGAAGCCGTCTTGTGACCAGGGGTGATGTTCACACCCACCTAAGGGGAGGCTAACCTAAGCGGCATGAGAGCTGGTGAGAGCATTTCCGGCGCGGCGTACGCCCCTGCCGTTGTCGGCGCGCCGCCTACGCGCGGTCACGGACTGGCCGCCGACGCGGTGACCGTCGCCTACGGCCGGACGGACGTGGTGCACGCGGCGAGTCTCGCCCTGCGTCCCGCCGAGGTGACCGCGCTGGTGGGTCCGAACGGCAGCGGCAAGTCGACGCTGCTGCGCACTCTCGCCCGGCTCCAGAACGCGCGCAGCGGTTCGCTCACCGTGGACGCGGGCACCGAGGAGGCCACCGACGGCTTCGCACTCGGGGCCCGTGAATTCGCCCGGTGCGTCGCGCTGCTGACGCAGTCCCGGTCCACCCCGGGCGGCCTCAGCGTCCGGGACGTGGTCGAGTTCGGCCGCTACCCGCACCGGGGCCGCTGGGGCCGTCCGGACCCGGAAGGCGCCGCCGCGGTGGACCGCGCGCTCGCCCTCACCGGCGTCGAGGACCTCGCCGGACGGGGCGTCGAACAGCTCTCCGGCGGGCAGCTCCAGCGCGTCTGGCTGGCGAGCTGCCTGGCGCAGGAGACCGGCGTCCTGCTCCTGGACGAACCGACCACCTATCTCGACCTCCGCTACCAGGTCGAACTCCTCGACCTGATCCGCGATCTCGCCGACCTCCACGGCATCGCCGTGGGTGTCGTCCTCCACGACCTCGACCAGGCGGCGGCCGTCGCCGACCGGGTCGCCCTGCTCCACGCGGGACGCGTCGTCGCCGACGGCGCGCCCGAGGACGTGTTCACACCGGAGTTGCTGTCCGACGTCTACGGAATCCGTATCGACGTCGACACCGATCCGTCCACGGGCCGGCTGCGCACCCGCGCGATAGGCCGCCACCACTCCAGATCCGAAAGGCTCAGCACCTCCTCATGAAGCGTCACCTCCTCGCCGCGGCCACCGTCGCCGTCGCCGCCCTCTCGCTGACCGCCTGCGGCACTTCGGAGCCGTCCACGGACGACTCCGCCGCCTCCTCCGCGAAGCCCGCCTCGCAGAAGATCACCGTCACCGACGCCACCGGCACCAAGGTGACCCTCGACGGGCCGGCGACCAAGGTCGTCGCCACCGAGTGGAACGTCATCGAGGACCTGGTCACCCTGGGCGTCGCCCCCGTGGGCGTGGCGGACGTGAAGGGGTACGCCGCGTGGAACACCGCGGCCCCGCTCACCGGCAACCCGAAGGACATCGGTACCCGCGGCGAGCCGAGCATGGACACGGTCGCGGCCCTCGCGCCGGACCTCGTGGTCGCCACCGACGACCTCTCCCCCGACGTGGTGGCGCAGCTGCGCAAGGTCGCCCCGGTCATCCAGGTGACCTCCGCCGACGGCGCCGACCAGGTCGGCACGATGACCAAGGGTCTCGACCTCATAGCCCAGGCCACCGGCAAGACCGCCGAGGCGGACTCGGTGAAGAAGGAGTTCGAGGCGAACATCGCCAAGAACAAGAAGGCCCTGGAGGACGCCGGTCTCGGTGGCGCCTCCATCGCCTCCGCCGACGGTTACGTCGACGCCAACCAGGTCTCCGTCCGTGCCTACACGGCCAAGTCCCTGCTGGGCGCGATGAACGAGAAGCTCGGTCTGAAGAACGCCTGGACGGTGGAGGGCGACAAGGCGTACGGCCTCGCGACCACCGATGTCGAGGGTCTCACCAAGCTCGGTGACGTCCACTTCAGCTACGTCGCCAACGACGTGGACGGCGACGCGTTCGCGGACAACCTGTCGAAGAACGCGGTCTGGAAGTCGCTCCCGTTCGTCAAGGACGGCAACGTGCACCGGCTGCCCGACGGCGTCTGGATGTTCGGCGGCCCGCGCTCGATGGAGGCGTACGCCGACTCCCTCGTCGACGCCCTGACGAAGAAGTAGCGCGCCGTGGCCGTCATCGACAACACCGCGGTGGGCCGTGACCGCACCGCCGCGGCCACGACGGGCGCGGTCGCGGTGACGGCCGGGCTCGTGCTGCTCGTCCTGGTCCTCGCCGTCGTCGACATCACCCAGGGCACCGCCGACGTCGGCGCGTCCCAGGTCTGGGACGCTGTCCTCGGCCGGGCCGACACGGGGGACTCCTCCGTCGTCATCGCGTCCCGGCTGCCCCGCATGGTGGCCGGCGTCCTCGTCGGGCTGGCGCTCGGCGCGGCCGGTACCGCCCTCCAGGCCGTCAGCCGCAACGTCCTCGCCGCGCCGGACACTCTCGCGGTGAACGCCGGTTCGTACCTGGCGCTCGGGGTGGTCGCCGTCACCGGCGTCTCGCTGCCGTTCCTCGCCTCCTCGGGGGCCGCGTTCGTCGGCGGCCTCGCCGCGGCGGCCGTGGTGCTCGGGCTTTCCGGACTCGGCAAGGGGACGGTCCGTCTGGTCCTCGCGGGCAGCGCGCTGATGCTGGGTCTGAACGCGGTGACCGAGGCGCTGCTGCTCCTCTTCCCGCAGAAGACCGAGGGTCTCTACCGGTGGGGCCAGGGCGGCATCGGGCAGAACGGGTTCGACGGGGTCCAGCAGATGCTGCCGGCCGTCGTGGTGGGTCTGGTCGGGCTGCTGCTCGTCGCCCGCCGGGTCGACGCGCTCGGCCTGGGCGACGACGCCGCCCGGGGGCTGGGCGTGCCGGTCCGGGGCACCCGGATCACCGCGGTCGTGCTCGCGACGCTGCTCTCCGCGGCGGCCGTCACGCTCGCGGGGCCGATCGGCTTCGTCGGCCTCTGCGCCCCCGCGCTGGTACGCCCGCTGTCCCGCCGGTTCCGCGGGCTCGTACGGTTCCGCGTCGGCATGCCGGTCGCCGGGCTGATGGGTGCCGCCCTCATCCTGGGCGCGGACGTCGCTCTGCGGGCGCTCGTTCCCGCCGACCTCGCCGTGGAGGTGCCCACGGGTGTCGTCACGACCGTGGTCGGCGGTGTGTTCCTGGTCGCGATGGCGCTCCGTACCAAGGACACCGCTTCGGCCGAGGCGCCGGACCGGCTGCGGATTCCGGGCCGCACCGCGTACCTGGTCACCATGGCCGTCCTCGTCGTCGCCCTGGTGGGCACGGTCGTCGCGGCGGTGCTCGTGGGCGACGCGAAGCTGCTGCTCGGCGACGTCGTGAACTGGGCGCAGGGGAGGTCCGGACGGGTCGTCACCTACGTCCTGGACACCCGCGTCCCCCGCGTGCTGGCCGCCCTCCTGGCGGGCGCCGCCCTGGCCCTGTCCGGCACGCAGGTGCAGGCGGTGACCCGTAACCCGCTCGCGGAGCCGGGCATTCTCGGCGTCACGGGCGGCGCGGGGCTCGGTGCCGTACTGGTCGTCACCACGGTGACCGCGGCGAGTTCCTGGGTGATCGCCGGAGCGGCCTTCGCCGGTGCGGCGGTAGCCTCCGGGCTCGTCTTCGGGCTTGCGGCACGGAGCGGTTTCGGGCAGAACCGGCTGGTCCTGCTCGGGATGGGGGTGTTCGCCACCACCACGGCGCTGATCAGCCTGGTCATCGTGCTCAGCGACCCGTTCGACACGACGCGTGCCCTGACCTGGCTGTCCGGCTCCACCTACGGCCGGAACATGCCGGACGTGCTGCCGGTCGCGGTGGTGCTGGCGGTGGGCCTGGTGTGGTCGGTGGTACGCCGCCGGGAGCTGGATCTCGTCGCGCTGGACGAGAACACCCCGAGGCTCCTCGGGCTGCATCTCACCCGGGCCCGCCTCGGCTTCCTCGTCGTGTCGGTGCTGCTCGCGGCGTCCGCCGTCGCGGCTGCCGGCCTGATCGGCTTCGTCGGCCTGGTCGCCCCGCACGCGGCGCGCGCCCTGGTCGGCCGGCGGCACGCCCGGGTCGTCCCGGTCGCGGTGCTGCTCGGCGCGATCCTGGTCTGCCTCGCGGACATGGTCGGCCGCTCGGTGATCGCTCCGGCGCAGCTCGGTGCGGGCCTGATGACCGCGGTCATCGGTGCCCCGTACTTCCTCTACCTGCTGGTCCGCACCCGCCGCTGAGTCGCACCGCCGCATGCGTACGCCCCGCCCGTCCCGGAGACCGTTCCCGGGAGGGGCGGGGCGTTCCGTGCGTACGGGCCGGCCCTCAGTGGGCGAACTGGCAGATCCCGCGCGGCAGATAGGTGCCGTGGCCGGCGTGTCCGACGTACGCGCGGTTGTCGATCACCGTGACGCCGCGCGAGATGACGGTCTCCACCCGGCCGGTGACGCGCTTGCCCTCGTAGGCGGAGTAGTCGACGTTCATGTGGTGGGTGGTGGCCGAGATCGTCTGCTCGGCGTGCGGGTCGTAGATGACGATGTCGGCGTCGGAGCCGGGGGCGATGGTGCCCTTCTTCGGATACAGGCCGAACATCCGGGCGGGGGTGGCGCAGGCGATCTCGATCCAGCGGCGCAGCCCGATGTGTCCGTCGACGACGGCCTGGTGGAGCAGGTCCATCCGGTTCTCCACGCCGGGCATGCCGTTGGGGATCTTGGAGAAGTCGTCCCGCCCCATCTCCTTCTGCCCCTTGAAGCAGAACGGGCAGTGGTCGGTGGAGACCACCTGGAGGTCGTTGGTGCGCAGCCCGCGCCAGAGCGCCGCCTGGTGCTCCTTCGGGCGCAGCGGGGTGGAGCAGACGTACTTGGCGCCCTCGAAGTCGGGTTCGGCGAGGTTGTCGGTCGACAGGAAGAGGTACTGGGGACAGGTCTCGCCGAACACCGGGTGGCCGTCGTCGCGGGCGCGCGCGATCTCGGCGACGGCCTCCTGCGCGGAGACGTGGACGACGTAGAGGGGCGCCCCGGCGACCTGGCTGAGCTTGATCACCCGGTGCGTGGCCTCCGCTTCGAGCAGCGCCTTGCGGACCTCACCGTGGTAGCGGGGGTCGCGTTCGCCGCGCGCGAGCGCCTGCTCGACGAGGACGTCGATGGCGAGGCCGTTCTCGGCGTGGGTCATCACCAGCCCGCCGTTGGAACCGGCCTGCTGCATGGCCCGGAGGATCTGCCCGTCGTCGGAGAGGAACACCCCCGGGTAGGCGGTGAAGAGCTTGAACGAGGTGACTCCGGCCGAGACGAGCTGGTCCATCTCCTTGAGCGAGGAGGCGTTCACGTCCGACATGATCATGTGGAAGCCGTAGTCGATCGCACACCTGCCCTCCGCCTTCTCGTGCCAGGCGTCGAGCCCCGCCTTGAGCGATCCGCCCTTGGACTGGATGGCGAAGTCCACGATGGTCGTCGTGCCGCCCCAGGCGGCGGCCAGGGTCCCGGTCTCGAAGGTGTCGGAGGCGTACGTACCGCCGAACGGCATCTCCATGTGGGTGTGGGCGTCCACCCCGCCCGGGATCACGTACTTGCCGGTGGCGTCGATCCTCCGCCCGGTCCAGCCCTCGGCCACGTCGCTGCCGTGGGCGGCGAGCGCGATGACGCGGCCTCCCTCGATCAGCACATCGGCGTGGATCTCGTCGGACGCGGTGACGACGAGACCGCCGTGGATCACGGTGCGGCTCATTTGCCTCTCCTCGCTGTGCCGGGAACGGAGCCCCGGGGTGCGGGACCCCGGGGGTGGTGCGGGTGCGGGAAGGGGAGCCATGAGGCTGTCCCGGTGCGCTCAGCCCGCCGCGCGCAGCGCCTCGCCCAGGATCGACGCGCCTTCCTCCGCCTCGGCGACGGACAGGGAGAGCGGCGGGGCGATGCGCAGCACGCTGGTGCTGTGTCCACCGCCCTTGCCGATGAGCAGTCCGCCCTCGCGCGCCGCCTCCAGGACGGCAGCGGCCGCTTCGGGGTCGGCCCGGTCGGTGCCGGGCTCCACGAGTTCGATCCCGATCATGAGCCCGCGCCCGCGCACTTCGCGCACCGAGGGCACCCGTGCGGCGAGGGCCCGCAGGCGTTCGATGAGCAGTCCGCCGACCCGGCGGGCGTTGCCCTGGAGGTCGTGGTCGAGGAGGTACGTGAGGTTGGCGAGGCCGGCCGCCATGGTGACGGGTGAACCGCCGAACGTGGAGATGGAGTTGGCGTCCAGGCAGTTCATCACCTCGGCGCGGGCGACGACTCCGCCGATGGACATGCCGTTGCCGATGCCCTTGGCGAAGGTGAGGATGTCCGGCGGGCCGTTCTCGGCGTGCGCCTGCCAGCCCCAGAAGTGGTCGCCGGTCCGGCCCCAGCCGGTCTGCACCTCGTCGGAGATCCACAGGACGCCGTGCCGGTCGAGCACTTCGCGGAAGGCGGCGTAGAGGCCGTCCGGCGGGGAGGTGAAGCCGCCCACCCCCTGGATCGGCTCGGCGATGAGCGCGGCGGGGCCCCGGGTGTGCCCGAGCAGGTCCTCCAGGTCGCGTACGCAGGCCGCGGTGAACTCGGCGTCGCTCAGCTTCGCGTACGGCCCCCGGGTACGCACCCCGCCGTGCACGTACAGGGTCTGGAGCGGGGAGAGGGTGGTGGGTGACCAGCTCCGGTTGCCGGTGACGGAGACCGTCGAGAACGATCTGCCGTGGTAGCTGTTGCGCATCGCGAGGATCTGGTTGGACCCCTGGTAAGTGGTGGCCAGCAGCAGGGCGGTGTCGTTGGCCTCGGTGCCCGACGTCGTGAAGAAGACACGCGCGTCGGGGATGCCGGAGAGGGTGGCGACGCGTTCGGCGAGGTCCACCAGCGGGCGGTTGAGGTAGAGGGTGGAAGAGTGCACGATCCGCCCGGCCTGCTCGCTGATCGCCTTCGTCACCTCGGGCAGCGCGTGCGCGGTCATGGTGGTGAGGATGCCGCCGAAGAAGTCCAGATAGCGGTTGCCGTCCGCGTCCCAGACGTGGCGGCCCTCGCCGTGGGTGATCTCCAGGGGCCGCTCGTAGTAGAGGCTGAGCCAGTCGGGGCTGACGGCGCGGTGGCGCGCGAAGAGGCCGGTCACGGCTCCACCAGCCCGTCGTAGGCGTCGGGGCGGCGGTCGCGGTAGAAGGCCCACTGGTTGCGGACTTCTTCGATCAGGTCGAAGTCCAGGTCCCTGACGAGGAGTTCCTCCTCCTTGTCGCTGGCGACGTCACCGACGAACCGGCCGCGCGGGTCGACGAAGTAGCTCGTGCCGTAGAAGTCGTTCTCGCCGTACTCCTCCCGGCCGACCCGGTTGATCGCGGCGATGAAGTACTCGTTGGCGACGGCCGAGGCGGGCTGTTCCAACTGCCAGAGGTAGCTGGAGAGTCCGCGCGAGGTGGCGGAGGGGTTGTACACCAACTGCGCCCCGTTGAGTCCGAGTTGACGCCACCCCTCGGGGAAGTGCCGGTCGTAGCAGATGTAGACGCCCACCTTGCCGACCGCCGTGTCGAAGACGGGCCAGCCGGCGTTTCCGGGCTTGAAGTAGTACTTCTCCCAGAACCCCTTGACCTGCGGGATGTGGTGCTTGCGGTACTTGCCGAGGTACGAGCCGTCGGCGTCGATCACCGCGGCGGTGTTGTAGTAGAAGCCGGACTGCTCGATCTCGAAGACCGGCACCACGATGACCATGCCGGTCTCGCGGGCCAGGTCCTGCATCCGGGAGACCGTGGGGCCGTCCGGCACGGGTTCGGCCCAGCGGTAGTGCTCCGGCTCCTGCACCTGGCAGAAGTAGGGGGCGTTGAACACCTCCTGGAACCCGATGATCTGCGCCCCCTGCCGGGCGGCCTCGCGCGCGTGCTCCTCATGTTTGGCGATCATGGATTCGGTGTCGCCGGTCCAGGTCGCCTGGACGAGTGCGGCGCGAACGACGTGGGACATGAGCTGCTCCTTCGACGCGACGTCAGAGCCTCTACGCGTTTTCTACGCGGGTGGACACGGAAGGTAGGAGGAGAACCTAAGCCCCTCCCCACGGCGGGGCAAGACCATCGCCGTGAACCGGCCGAGTCGATCACATTTCGCACCCGAGCGGTCCACTCCCCCGCCGGAGAACCCCGGATGCGCGCCGGAAGCCGCCCGCACGGCCCCCCGCGCCCGCTCATGACGGGCCGTCACGCACCCGCGAGGCCCGCGACCCGCAGAGCGTGCACGAGGTCCCACTCCCGGGCCGCGGACACCGTGCGGGCCGCCGCGAGCAGTTGGGGAACGAGACGGGCCGGACTCGCGCCGGCGACGCGTGCGGCGTCCTGCGGGGACCTCACGCGGACGAAGGCGCCCAGGAGTTGTCCCGCCTCGGCATCGCGGCCCGCCAGGTCGAGGGCGACCGCCGCGTCGGCCACCTCCTCGGCCGACCGGGAGGCGCCCTGCCGCAGAAGCCGCCCGCAGTCCTCGTCACGTCCGGCCTCCGCGAGGGCTCCGACCGCCGCCGCCAGCCCGGCGGCGGGCAGCGAGGACACCTCCCACAACAGGGTGGTCCAGTCGGCGCCGAGACCGGCGAGCCCCAGCGCCACGGCGAGCACCGGCAGCCGCTCCGCAGGCCAGGCGGCCGCCTCGCAGAGCACCGCGTACGCCTCTCCCGTACGTCCCTCCGCGCGCATCGCCAGGAGCAGCGCGACCACGTCGGCGGCGGCCCGCACGGTCTCAGGGTCGGCGGCCGGGACCGGAGCCGGCACCTCGGGGTCCGCGTCCGCCGCCCGTGCGGCGCCGCCGAAGCGGGCACCGCGGGGCTTCGGTGCGGACGGTGCGGCGGAAGGCAGCAGGGGGAGCGCCGAAGGCGCGGGCCCGGCCCCGTCCTCGTCGACCTCCAGCCCGGCGAACCGGGCACCCCTCGGCTTCCTCCGCACCGGCTTCGGGGCGGGGCCCGCCGAATCGCGCGGTGCGGGCACGGTGGGCGACGAACCGGCCTGTTCCGTACGGACGTTCGGCGCGCGCTGTTCCCGCACGGCGGTCACGGGGCCCTCCTCGTACCCGTCCCCCTCGGCCCGGAACCAGCCGCTCGGGGCCGCGATCGCCGTCAGGCGGGTGCGGATCTCGTCGCAGCGGGCGGAGGCGCGGCGGTGGTCGTCCTGGGCCCAGGCGAGCGCCTGCCGGTCGGCGTTGCGCGCTCCGCCCGACCCGGCGGCGCGCAGCCGGCGGGCCGCCTCCTCCTGCTCGCCGATCATCAACTCAAGGCGGTGGTACAGCTCCTGACGCCCACCCGGAAGCCGGTCGCGGGCCGCCGCCGAGGCCGAGTAGAGGGAGGCGGCCCGTACGGACTCCTGTTCGGCGAATTGCGTACCGCAGGCGGCGGCCAGATCCTGCAAAAGTGACTCGACCACGTCCCAGGGCGGCACCTCGACACCGTCGAAGCAGGCCCGCATTCCGCCAGGATCACGCCGGAGGAAGACTCCGTACCAACCACTCCCAGGATCCAGGCGAGCGGCCAACTCCCCCAGGAAACGCGCGAACTCGTCCACTTCGACCACGTGCTGATACACCGTCATCGCCGCCCTCGTCGGCCCTCGGCTGGAACCCTCCAGTCAGCTGGCATTCGACCGCAGCCGTGTTACGGCGCGGCTACGCCCGCTTTTCGAGTCCGAGGCGCCGGGAGTCCGGGGCGCACGACCGCGCGCGTACGCCCCCGGGGCACGCACCGCCTCAGAAGGTCACCGCGATCCCGGTGTGCGGCCGCTTCCCGAGCCGTACGACCATGGCCGGCCAGTCGACCAGCCAGAACTTCCAGGTGTACTTGCGGGCCAGCGCCTTGCGTACGGTCGCCATGTCCGCCCCGTCGACGAGCCGGGCGGTCCCTTCCGCACCGACCGCGCCCTCCGCGATCCGGCCCTTGACGTCGCAGACGGTGACACGAACACGGGGGTCACGGCGGAGCCGCTTCACCTTCCACGAGTCGGAGCGGGTCCATACGTAGAGCGTCCCGTCGTCGGCGGCCGCCCATACCGGCGTGGCGACGGGGGTGCCGTCCTTGCGGTAGGTGGTCAGGCTGACGTACTCGCTGCGCGCGAAGTCCTGGAGAGTCACGGCCCGAGCCTAAGGGCTGTCCGGCCGATCAGGACCGGACAGGACGCGGCGTCTGGTGCGGTGCGTCGCGAGGCGCCGGAATGCCCGCATCGCGGAGCGACTCGCGCATTTCGGCAACGCCGCGAGGAGCCGTGCCAGGCACCGCGGACCTCGGTCGAGATCCGCCGGACACACCCTGAGGCTCGACGACGCTTCTCAGGCACCCAGCGGCAACAAGCGACCGGCCGGGGCGGACGCCTGCCCGACCGAGGCCACCTCCACGGCTCCCGGCTCCTGGGCGCAGCCCGCGAAAATCTCGTCCAGGGTGAGGCCGAGGGCGGCGGCGATGGCGGCGACCGTGAAGAAGGCGGGCGTGGGGGCACGGCCGGTCTCGATCTTGCGGAGGGTCTCGGCGGAGAGGCCGGCACTCGCCGCGACGGCGACCATGCTGCGCCCGCCGCGGGCCTCACGGAGCAGAGTGCCGAGCCGCTCGCCGCGGCGGCGCTCTTCGGGGGTCAGGGGTGTGCGAACCATGCCGTCATTCTAATACCGCTTCGACCGGTATAGTAATTGGCATGGTGCAACTCAAGACGGAAACCTCCCTGTCCGCGATGCGCGAGGCCGGCCGGGTCGTGGCGCAGATGCTGACCGCCACGCGCGAGGCCGCGGAAGTGGGCGTCAGCCTGCGCGACCTCGACGCCCTGGCGCACGACGTAATGCGCGAGGCCGGGGCCGGATCGCCCTTCCTCCACTACCACCCGCACTTCGCGCCCGTACCGTTCCCCGCGGTGATCTGCGCGTCGGTGAACGACGCGATCGTGCACGGGGTCCCCAACGGCTACCGGCTGCGCGACGGCGACCTGGTCAGCATCGACGCGGGCGCGACACTGAACGGCTGGGTCGGCGACTCGGCGATCAGCTTCACCGTGGGCCGCGCGCGCCCCGCCGACACCCTGCTGATCGACACCGCGTACGCGGCGCTGGACGCGGGCATCGCGGCGGCCGTCGTGGGCAACCGCATCGGCGACATCGCCCATGCGATCGGCACGGTCTGCCGCGCGGCGGGCTACGGCATCCCCGAGGGGTTCGGCGGGCACGGCGTGGGCCGGTCCATGCACGAGGACCCGTCCGTGCCCAACGAGGGACGGCCGGGCCGGGGGCTCCCCCTGCGCCACGGCATGGTGCTGGCGATCGAGCCGATGCTGATCGCCGGCGGCGGGGACTACTTCCGGCCGGACGCGGACGGCTGGACGCTCCGGACCACGGACGGCAGCCGGGCCGCCCACGCCGAGCACACGGTGGCCATCACCGACGACGGCCCCCGCATCCTGACGGCGCTCTGAACCAGGGGCCTGAGGGACGGGCGGCCTGAACCACGGACCGCCTGAACCACGGACCGGCCTGAACCGGTCCCCCGGTTCAGGCCGGTCCGTGGAGGTTCGGGCCGCCGGGCTCAGTGACTGCCGTCGCTGGGCGTCACCACCATGGCCGAGCCGCCGCCGCGGCGTACCGTCTCGGCCGCGGCCAGCCATCGCCCGTCGGGCAGCCGCTCGACGCCGGTGGCCGCGCCGATCTCCGGGTTCAGCTTGAACACATGGCCGAGGGACTCCAACTGGGCCCGCAACGGGCTGTCCCAGAGGGCGGGTTCGAGCTCGGTGGTCGCCGCGTTGCGCTGACTGGCGCGGGGCGCGGCGATGGCGTCGACGAGCGGCAGTCCCCGGTCGAGCCGTCCGGTCAGGGTCTGGAGCACGGTGGTGATGATGGTCGCCCCGCCCGGCGATCCGAGCGCCAGCACCGGCTTGCCGTGGTCGAGCACGATGGTCGGCGAGATCGAGGAGCGCGGGCGCTTGCCCGGACCGGGCAGGTTCGGGTCGTGCACGGCCGGGTTGGCGGGCGCGAAGGAGAAGTCCGTCAGCTCGTTGTTGAGCAGGAATCCGCGTCCGGGCACCGTGATGCCGCTGCCGCCGGTCGACTCGATGGTGAGGGTGTAGGCGACGACGTTGCCCCACTTGTCGGCGGCCGTCAGGTGCGTGGTGTTCTCCCCTTCGTACGTCGTCGGGGCAGCGGTCCCACCCGTCGCGCAGGGGGTCGGGGAGCTCGGGTCACCGGGAGCCAGCGGGCTGGTCAGCACGGCGTCGTCGCGGATGAGGCAGGCGCGCGAGTCGGCGAACCGCTGACTGAGCAGTCCGGCCGTGGGGACGTCCTCGAACGCGGGGTCGCCGACCCAGCGCCCCCGGTCCGCGAAGGCGATCCGGCTCGCCTCGATGAACCGGTGCAGGTACTGCGCCTGGCTCGCCTTCGAGAGGTCGGTGGACTCCAGGATGTTGAGGGCCTCACCGACGCTGGTGCCTCCGGACGAGGAGGGCGCGATGCCGTAGACGTCCAGTCCGCGGTAGCCCACCTTGGTCGGCGCCTGCCGCAGCGCGCGGTATGCCTTCAGGTCCTTGGTGGTCAGGTCACCGGCCCGCGCGACACGGCCGGACGCCGGGTCGACGGGAGGCTTGCGCACGGTGCGCACGATGTCGTCGGCCAGGTCGCCCCGGTAGAGCTCCCCGACCCCTTCGCGGCCGAGCGTCTCGTACGTACGGGCCAGGTCCGGGTTCTTGAACACCGAGCCCACGACCGGGAGTTCGCCGCCGGGCAGGAAGAGCTTCGCGGTGGCCGGGAAGTCGGCGAACCGCTCCTGGTTCCCCTCGGTCTGGCTGCGGAAGGTGCTGTCCACGACGAACCCGTCGTGGGCGAGGCGCTCGGCGGGCTTCAGCAGAGTGCCGAGCGACTTGGTGCCCCAGGTGTCGAGCGCCTTGTCCCAGGTGGCGGGGGTGCCGGGGGTGCCGATGCTGAGACCGCTGGTGACGGCGTCGTTGAAGGCGAGCGGCTTGCCGTCCTCCAGGAAGAGCGAGGAGTCGGCGGTGCGGGGCGCCGTCTCGCGGCCGTCGATGGTCTGCACGGTACGGGACTTGGCGTCGTAGTAGACGAAGTACCCGCCGCCCCCGATCCCGGCCGAGTACGGCTCGGTGACGCCGAGCGCGGCGGCGGTCGCCACGGCCGCGTCCACCGCGTTGCCGCCCTTGCGCAGCACCTCGATACCGGCCGCGGTGGCGTCCGCGTCCACGCTGGCCACCGCTCCCCCGTACCCGGCGGCCACCGGCGTCTTGACCGGTGGGCCGGGCCGCGGCGACGATCCGGCGGGGGCTGCCGCCCCGACGGACGCCACCACGGCGAGCACTGCCAGGACCGATACGTTCCGTCCGACAGGACGACGCATGCGTACCTCCAGTTGACGATCGTCCGCGCAGACTAACCCCGGCCCGGCCGGATCGTCAGGACCGCCTCGAACGGGCACCCGGATGCCCGCCGCTGTTTCCGGCCATGCCTGAGGACGTACGCGACGGGCCTTGTTCCCGGGCTTCTTGCCATGTCTGCGCGGCTGACCGGCGCTGCGGGAGGAGCCGGCCCGACGGGACGCCGGCCGGCGGCTCAGTGCCGTGCGAGCGGGACCTCCGTCCGTGCGTCGTCGCTCCGTGCGAGGACCTGGTCCAGGGCCCAACGGCCGGTCCCTAAAGCCGTGATGAGGAGGAACGCCCAGCAGAACATCGCGGCCGCCTCACCGCCGTTCTCGATGGGCAGAAGCCCGGTCGCCTGGTGCGTGCCGAAGTAGGCGTACGCCATGGAGCCGGAGCAGAGCACCGCCGACGCCCGGGTGCCGTAGCCCACGAGCACCAGGACGCCTCCGGCCAACTGGATGAGTGCGGCCCACCAGCCGGGCCACTCCCACAGGCGCGGGGACGGGCCGTGGGGGCCGCCGAACACGCCGAACAGAGCCGCCGCTCCGTGGCAGGCGAACAGCAACCCGACGACGACGCGGAACAGTCCGAGTACACCGTCACGGTTCTTGTCGAGCAGACCCATGGGTTTCCTCACTCTCGTGTGATCCCGGACGGGGGGGTGTTCGTCCGGGAGGCCAGGGGGCGGTCGGTGGGTTGCGACGCCGCACGTCCGACGCGGCGTGGAAGGCCTGGCGGCATGACGGGGCTTCGGCGCGGCCGGAGCCCAGTCACGGGCCGACAGGCAGGTACAGCGGATGGATCAGCCGTGGATCAGCCGGTGGATCAGCTGGTGGGGAAGTTGTCGGAGGTGCTGATCCGGCTCTTGAGCAGCGTGCCCGACTCGGTCAGCACGCCGCTGCTGCTGTAGTCGGTGCCGTCACAGGTGCCGGGCTGGAACGCCGCACTGCTTTCGGGGGCGTCGCTGTAGGTCCAGTTCGCGTAGCCGATCTTCAGCTGATCGAGCAGGTCGAGCCAGGCCGTGGTGCTCGTCCGGTCCAGCGCACCGCCACCGGTGGCGCTCACGGTTCCGAACTCCGTCACGAACATCGGAAGTCGGGCGGCCGCCCGGCTCAGCGCGGCACGGTAGTTGTCCTTGTGGCTCGCGGCGTAGAAGTGGAACGCGTACATGATGTTGGCCGCATTGACAGGGCTGTTGACGACCTCGCTCTCGCTGGAGCCGTCGGAGACGCCCAGCGAGGACCAACCGCGGGTACCGACGACGACGACCGCGTCCGGGTCGGCGGCCCGGATCACCGGGATGACCTGTTCGGCGTAGCTCTTGATGGCAGCCCAGCTCACGCCGTTGGGCTCGTTGGCGATCTCGTAGATCACGTTCTTCTTGTCCGCGTTGCGGGCCGCGACGGACGCGAAGAACGTCTTCGCGCGTGCGAGGTTGTAGTTCGGGTCGCCCGGCGTCAGGGTGTGGAAATCGATCATCGCGTACAGGCCACGGGCTTCGGCCATGTCGACAAGGCTGTTCACCCGGCTGGTGAAGCCCGCCGGGTCGGTCTCGTAGCCCTCTTCCTGCACGTACATGGCGACGCGCAGCAGGTCCGCCTTCCAGTCCTGCGCCAGGGCGTCCATGGACGCGTCGTTGTAGCACCCGCTGAACCACTGAATGCCGTGGGTGCTCATCCCCCGAAGCTGGATGGGGCGGTGTACTGGTTGCACAGGTTCACGCCGCAGACGTGCACCTGCCCGTTGATGCCCAGGGGGGTGCCGGTGGTCGGGCCGGGCGTCGTCGGATCGGGCGTCGGATCGGGCGTCGGGTCACCGCCGATCGAGCCCGTGCAGGCGACGCCGTTGAGTGCGAACGCCGCGGGCTTCGGGTTGGCACCCGTGAAGGAGCCGGTGAATCCCACGTCGACCGACGCGCCGGTGGCCAGCGCGCGGTTCCAGTCGAGGCCGGCGGCGGTGACCGTGGAACCGGACTGTGTCCAGGTGGCGTTCCAGCCCTGGACGAGCTTCTGCCCCGCGTCCGGCATGGTGAACGCAAGCGTCCACGCGGACACCGGCCCGCCCAGGTTGGTGATCTTCACTCCGGCCTGGAAGCCGCCCTGCCACTGACTGGCGAACGTGTAGTCGACCTTGCATCCGGCGGCAGCCACCGCCTGAGGGCTGAACAGGGCCGTGAGGCCCAGGACCGTCGCGCAGGTCGCCAGTAGAGCCAGAAGGCGTTTCACAGCATTTCTCCTCGTGCGCAGGGGGGTACGCGATGGGACGCTCCCGCAGCTCGCTGTCCCGAAAGCGGTCCATTCCGCCCGGTCGGCGGAACCGATCCTGGCGCGGGACCGAGCGAGCCGACCGCTCGTCGCCGTGACGGCGCCCTGCGGGCCGATCGTGCCGGTCCCGAGATCTTCGGGGTGCGCCGCTACGGGAGACGCGCGTGGTCGCGTACCGGAAAGGAAGATGTGGGAGCGCTCCCAATCTCGGGATCGCACGACACACCGTCAAGCTCTTGGACACGATTTGCCGCCGCCGAAGCGCGCGAAAAGTTTCGGACCAGCCGATCCGCCCCGCCCCTCGCGCATTCCCGTCCGATGGATTGTCAGGGGCATGGCGCGCTCCTGCAGTTCTCGTGAACCTTCTATGGGAGCGCTCCCAAATCGGGCGGCAGGGACGCTCCCGACGCACTGATCGCCCCCGTCCAGCCACCCCTCGCGCGCGGCTGTTCCACGGCCCGGTCGCCGCGTGCACCCGACGCTGTCGCCGCCGTGCGCACGCGCACGGTCCCGCAGCCTCCCGCCCCGGAAAGCCGCCCCGTGACGAGCACAGGAGACAGACCCCACCCGAGCACAACCCCCACACAGGCACTGGAGACTTCCATGGCTCAACGCAAGAATCGATTAGTCGCTCTGGCGGCGGCGCTCGCGACGCTGCTCGGCGGGATCGCCCTGACCCTGCTGGGCCAAGGCAGCGCGCAGGCCCACGGCGTGGCGATGTCACCGGGGTCGCGCACCTACCTCTGCTGGCTGGACGCCAAGACCAGCACCGGCTCCCTGGACCCGACCAACCCGGCGTGCAAGGCCGCGCTCGACGAGAGCGGCGCGAACTCCCTGTACAACTGGTTCGCCGTGCTCGACTCCAACGCCGGTGGCCGAGGGGCGGGTTACGTCCCGGACGGAACGCTGTGCAGCGCCGGCAACCGGTCGCCGTACAACTTCACCGGCTACAACGCCGCCCGCTCCGACTGGCCGCGCACGCACCTGACGTCCGGCGCCACGATCGAGGTCGATCACAGCAACTGGGCAGCGCACCCCGGCGAGTTCCGGGTGTACGTGTCCAAGGCCGGCTACTCGCCCAGCACCGAACTGGGCTGGGACGACCTGGAGCTGATCCAGACCGTCAGCAACCCGCCGGCGGTCGGATCACCGGGCACCGACGGCGGCCACTACTACTGGAACACGACCCTGCCGTCGGGCCGCTCCGGCGACGCGATCATGTTCATCCAGTGGGTGCGTTCCGACAGCCAGGAGAACTTCTTCTCCTGCTCCGACCTCGTCTTCGACGGCGGCAAGGGCGAGGTGACCGGCATCCGCGGCGCGGGCAGCACGCCGACTCCCACCCCGACTCCGACGCCCACCCCGACACCCACCCCGACTCCGACGCCCACCCCGACGTCCACGCCGACACCCACCGACCCGCACACCGGCTGCATGGCCGTCTACAGCGTGACGAACTCCTGGAGCGGCGGTTTCCAGGGCTCCGTCGAGGTCATGAACCACGACACGACGGCGCGTGACGGCTGGGCCGTGAAGTGGACGCCCGGCACGGGCACCAAGGTGAGCCAGGTGTGGAACGGTGCGCTGACCACCGGGTCCGACGGCACTCTGACGGTCAAGAACGTCGACTACAACCGGACCATCCCGCCGGACGGCAGCGTCACCTTCGGCTTCACGGCGACGTCGACCGGCAACAACTTCCCGATCGGCTCGGTCGGCTGCGTCAACCCGTAGGGCGTGTGTCAAAAGCAGCGCCGGTTCCCGCGTCATGTGGGAACCGGCGCTCGTCGTGCCCCGGTTCGGGGCGTCCTCGGCTCCGCGCCGGCATCGTGACGAGAAGCCGACCGGCCCGCCCTCCGGCCGAACGACGGCACTTCGACGGCACTTCGACGGCGCTTCGACGGCGCTTCGGCTGCCTTCGACGGCATTCGACGGCACACCCCGGCCGCCGTGGTAACCGGAACACCCCTCGCCGGCTGCCGCGGGCCGGCGTCACGGGGCTTTCCGCAGGGTGAAGTTGCCGGTGGTCGTCCTTCCCTTCTGGAGCTTCACCTCGGCGACGGCCGATTGGTAGCCGTCCCTGGACACGGTCACGGTGAGCGGGGCGCCTCGGGCATCCGTCCACAGGGCGAAGGTGCCGTCCGCCGCGGCCGTCAGGGTGTGGCTCGACGCCCGGCCGTCGATCCGGACGGTGGCCCCGGCGAGCGGTACGGTGCCGCCCGTGCCGTCGGAGCCGAGGATCGTGCCGGTGTACGCGCCCCAGTTCTTCGGCGGGTCGACGTGCATGGTCACCGGGATCGCGGAGACCCGGTACGGCGTGTCGCTGCCCACGCCCAGATTCGCGGTGTACACGCCCGGCCGGGTGATCTCGTCGACCGTGGAATCCAGGGAGACGGCCACGACGGCACTGGCGCCGGGCGCGAGAGTCACCCGACTCCTGTCGACGTCGAGCCAGGTCACATCCTCGACGACCTGGTCGTACCCGGGCAGCACCTCGGCCGTGGCGACCGGCTGGGCCCCGAGAAGGCTGGTGCGCACGCCGCCCACGCTGTAGAAGCCGGGGGCTCCGCCGCCGCGGTAGACCGCGGCGGAGACGTTCGGCAGCACGCTCCAGGTGTTGGCTTGCGGGTCGTAGGCGAAACTCTGGTTGGTGATGCCGTCGGGCACCCTGCCGCCGACGGTGAGCAGTTGTCCGTTCGCGGCGGTGTGGGCCGAACCCCAGAGGGTGGTCGGCAGATCGGCGATCGGCGACCAGCTGTTGGACGAGGGGTCGTAGGCGTAGGCGTGCTTCGTGGGTGTGTCAGCCGTACCGCCGGCGCAGTAGAGCAGGCCCGCGATCGAGCCGCACGCGCTCCAGGAGACGGGCTCGGGGTACGGAGCCCTCTCCGACCAACTGTCGGTGGACGGGTCGTAGGCGTCCACGTCGGTGGTGCCGCACCCCGTCTCGGAGCAGCCGCCGATGACGTACAGCTCGCCGTCCAGGACCGCGTTGCCCGAGGCCGCGGAGGGCTTGGGCGAGGAGGCGCCGGTGGTCCAGCTGTCGGACGACGGGTCGTAGATCTCCAGCCGGGCGTCGACCGAGCCGTCGGTGCGCCAGCCGCCGACGGCGTAGAGCTTGCCGTCGATGCTGCCCATGGCGGCCTTTGAACGGGCCTCGGCCGCCGAGGCCCGTTGCGACCAGGCGCCAGAGTCGGCGTCGTAGGCGTACAGATCGGAGGTGTAGTCGCTGCCGGTGTAGCCGTAGGCGGAGTAGAGCTTTCCGCCGTCCACGGCGACCGCGTTGTCCGAGACTGCCGTGGGCAGGTCGGCCACCGGCTTCCAGGCATCGCCACCGACCGCGGGTGCCACCGCCGAACGCGTGCTCCCGGTACCGGACTTGTCGAGCTGCTCCCGCAACGGTGCGTAGTCACCCGGCACCACCTGGAGCGGAGCGCCCTGAGCGCTCGGGGCGGCCCCTGTACGCGAGGTGCCCGGATACTCGTGGAGGGAGAGGGTGGCGGGTGCCCCGCCGGTGTTCTTCACGGTCAGCTTCCGGGTGCCGGTGCCGCCCCAGTCCAGCGATTCGTCGACGGCTGCCGGGGTGATGGTGAGCCGTCCGGCGTCGAGAGCGAGGCCGGCCTCGGTGGTGCGGTCCGGCGCCGACCGCACGGTCCTGGTGGCGGAGGCGTATCTGCTCTTGGCCGCCGTGAGGGAGTGGTTGCCTACGGTGTCGGAGAACAGCCAGTAGAAGCCGTCGCCGAGGTCCGGGTCGTCCGGGGTGGCGACGGTCGTGGCGGACCGCGCTGGGGCGTCGGTGACGGTGGCTCCGACGACTCCGTCACCGGTGTTGGCGTCGGTGACGGTACCCGCCAGCAGGCCGCCGGCCACCGGGGCATAGGCCCGGTCGCCGACGAAGACGTTGTCGAGGGCCCACCAGTATCCCCAGCTGCCGGTGAAGTGGAACCTCACCCGCACCGAGGAGGCGCCGGCGTAGTCGGTGAGCGGGATCTCCACGTGACCGGTCCAGTTGACGGTCCGCGTCCACAGGGTGGTCCAGGTGTCGCCGCCGTCGGTGGTGACGTCCACGGCGGCGGTCTGCCCGGAGTACCCGCGGTAGTCGGTGTCGAACGAGATCTGGGGTCTGGTGTAGCCGCTGAAGTCGTGGACCGGGCTGAGCATCGAGCTGTCCTGGTGGTTGCCCCAGCCGGCCGCGTCGCTGTCGACCACGGCGAAGGCTCCGTCGCCACCGGTGTGATTGCCGCGGTTTCCGGGGTCCGCGAACTCCCAGCCGCCCACGGAGCCGGCGGCTTCGACGACGTTCCAGTGCATACGCGCGGCGGTGGTGGAGTCGAACGGCTCGGTGGGACCGGTGAACCGGAGCTCGTAACCCGCGGCGGTGGCCGCTTCCACATCCACCGGGACGGCGAAGTTCACGGTGCGGGGCGAGGTTGTGACAGTCACGTCCTCGGTCACTGTCCGGTAGCCGGGGTACCGGGCGGCGACCTTCAGGGTGTAGGCCCGGTCCTCGGGAATCCGGAGCTGGTAGGTGCCGGTGTAGGGGTCGGTGGAGACCGGCGCGCCGGGCATGCCGTCGACGGTGACCGTCGCGTACAACGGCCAGCCGTGGCCGCTGTCGGTGACCTTGCCGGTCACGGTCTGACGGGGCACCGGCGCCAGCGCGAAGTTCTCCGTGACCGAGCCGCCGTCGGTGACGACCACCGCCGCGGTCGTTCTGCCCGCGTAACCGTAGGCGGCGGCGGTCAGGTCGTAGCTGCCGGACGGCAGCGCGAGGGAGTAGTGGCCGTCGGCGTCCGTGACGGCCCGGAGGTCGCCTGCCGTGATCACGGCCCTGGGCAGCGGAGCCCCGGAGGTGTCGGTGACCGTGCCACTCACCGTGCCGTGCGGGTAACTGCGGAAGGACGTCAGGCCGTCGGGGGTTCCGAGCCCGGTCGGACCGTCGTAGCCGGTCCCTGCGGTGCAGAGGTAGCTGGTGGCGCAGTTGCCGTTCGCGCCGCTGGTCACGTCGTTGAGGCCGGAGGGTGTGAGGTACGGGTAGGCGTTGGGGTAGTCGTCGGCGGCGGGTGCGTCGGCGGCCGCGTAGACGCCGGCGATGATCGGGGACGAGGCGCTGGTGCCGCCCATCACCCCCCAGCCGTCGCTGCCGTAGGTCTGGTAGACCGCCACACCGGTGAGCGGGTCGGCGACCGCGGAGACGTCCGTCACGGACCGCGTGTCACATCCGGTGTCGCTCTGGAAGGCGGGCTTGGGTTCGTAGGCCGAGCAGCCCGAACCGGTGCCGCCGTAGCCGTTGTGCCACACCGACTCGGACCAGCCGCGGGCGGCGCCGGTGTCCCTCTTGAGCGCGGTACCGCCGACGGCGGTCACGTACTGCGAGGCCGCCGGGTACGCGACGCCGTAGCCGAGGTCTCCCGAGGCCGCGACCATCGCGACGCCGGGGTGGTTGTAGTGGGCGTCGAAGTCGGTGGTCTCGGCGGGGTCCTCGCCGCTGCCGGGCGTGGGGTCGTACGCGCTCCCGTAGGAGTTGGAGACGTACTGGGCTCCTTGGGCGACGGCCTGGTCGACCGCGGCGAAGATGTCCTCGACACGGTCGCTGTCGGCTTCGACCAGCAGGATGTGGGCACCGGGCGCGGCCGCGGAGACCATGTCCATGTCGAGCGACGCCTCACCGGCCCAACCCGAGTCAGGGGGCGGATAGTCCGAGCCGCCCCGCTGGTCGATCTTGCGGAAGCAGCCATGGGCGGTGGTGCATTCGGGCAGACCGTACTGGGCACGGTAGACGGCCAGGTCGGATTCGGCCGCCGGGTCGTCGTAGGCGACCACGATGGCCACGGTCCGGCCCTCGCCCCCGTCGCCCGGCAGGTTGTACGCACTCCACAGATCCGCGGGGCCATAGCCACCGGGCGTCGCGGTGGCCGCCACATCGCCTCGTCCGACGCCGAGGTCGGTGCGTCTCATCGCGAAGCAGCCGACCCTGCCGGGCTGGGGCGCGTCGCACATCTGCGCGACGGAGGGCTTGCTCCGCGGTGTCGACGTGGCGGCCGGCTCCGCTCCCGCAGCTGCGGCGAGGGGCAGACCCGCACCCACCACCGCCATCGCGGAGGAGACGACGACGGCCAGCCGTACGGGTATGCGCAGTGCACCCGGTCTGAACGGCCTCGGTATTCGCAACGCGTGACTCCTGTGATGTGGCGCGCCGGGGCAGTCGTGCCCAGCCTTGCGGTCGACGGCGGGCACGTGTTTCCAGCATGTTGTGTCGCGGACGGACTCAGGGCGAAACGCCGGTACGACGTGTGGCGCGAGCCCGGCGTGATCCGGACGGAGGGCCCCCTGGGGGGTGCGGAGCGGGGCGGGTGGAGCGGCGGCGCGTCGGGCCACCGCGGACCGAGGTCGGACGGGGGTGCTGCTACGAACCGCCGGGGCGCGGTTCGGCGGCCCGAGGCCGCATCGACGAAGATAGCCCCTTTGACCGGCCCCTTCTTGCCTCACCGTGCACCGTGCTGTTCCAGCGACGCACCGTGCGGACGTACTTGTCCGGTTCCGTGATCTCCGCTCCGGATTTCTGCCTGAGTCCGTGCCCGGGGCCACGCGCGGTCCTCCGGTCGGCTGTCGGCGCGGGCGAACACGGGTCTCGCACGATCCACGGCTTCGTGCTCCCCGGTCCGCTGCGTGACGCCTGTGCCGCCCACGGCACCCTCGTCCGGGCAGGCTTCCGGGAGCGTTCCCGCGGGCCGTAGCGCTTGGCCGTATCCGCAGGTCAGCCGCTTGACGTCCTCCTCCCCGCGGGTGCCCGACCCTGCTCGGGCATGATGTCGGTGGGGTTCGGGGTGCAGGCTGTGCGAGAAAGCGGGATGAGCCGTCGATGGCCGACGCGGGTGATGTGAAGTTCGGGGCACTGCTGCGGCAGTTCCGGTTGGAGGCGTCGCTGACGATCGAGGCACTGGCCGAGGCGTCAGGGGTGAGCGTCCGCGGAATCGGGGATCTGGAGCGGGGCCGGCGGGCGACTCCCCAGCGGGGAACGGTCGCCGCACTCGCCAACGGGCTCGGACTGGGTGAGGAACACCGGGAACGGCTGCTGGCCGCCGCCCGCTCCGGGCAGATCCCCCGTTCCGGTCCGGCGGGGCTGCGCGCCTTCCCCCGCGGCATCGACGACTTCGTCGGCCGGGAGGCGGAGCTGGCACGGCTGACGGAACTGGCGGAGCGGACACCGACCGGGCTGCCGGTGGTCGTGGCGGTGTCCGGGCCGCCGGGATCGGGCAAGACCACCCTGGCGCTGCACGCCGCCCGCGAGCTGGCCGACCGCTTTCCCGACGGGCAACTGGTGGTGGAGCTGCGCGGCATGGACGACTGCCCGCCCGATCCGGCCAAGCTGATGCTTCGCGTGCTCAAGGCGCTGGGGGTGTCCGACCGGGACCTGTCCAAGGCGGGCCCGCAGGGTCACCCGGAGCTGTACCGGCAGGTGCTGGCCGAGCACCGGTGCCTTCTGGTGCTGGACAACGCCCGCGACGAGGACCAGGCCCGCCCGCTCCTGCCGAGCGCCGGCGCGGGGATGGTGGTGGTCACCAGCCGAAGGATGCTGACCGGTCTGGACGATGTCCACCGTCTGCCCATCGGCGAGCTCTCTCCCGCCGAAGCCGACGTCTTCCTGGCCTCCGTGGTGGGGCGGGAGCGCGCCGACGCCGATCCGGTCGCACTGGCCGAGGTCGCCCGCCGTTGCGGGCACCTGCCGTTGGCGCTGCGTGTGGCGGCCAACTGGCTGGCCACCCGCACCGGCTGGACCGTACGCCGCCTCGCCGACCGCCTCGCCGTCGAAGAACGCCGCCTGGACACCCTGACCGCCGGTGACCTCCGTATCTCGGCGGCCTTCGATCTGTCCTACCGCCAGCTCACCCCGACCGCCGCCCGCCTGTTCCGGCTCCTCGCGCTGGTCGAGGGCCCTGATGCCGGTGCGGCCTGCGCCGCCCAGCTGACCGGGCTGCCGTTGTTCGACACCGAGGACATCCTCGACGAGCTGGTCGAGACCGGGCTGCTGGGCACGGACCAGGACCGCTACCGCCTCCACGACCTGCTGCGCCTGTTCGCCCGCGGTCTGCTGCAGGCCGAGGAACCCGCCCCCGAGGCCGAGGCGGCCCGGTCGGCACTGCGCCGCTGGCTGCTGGAGACCGCCGTCGTGGCGGGCCGCTGGTACGAACCCGACCATGGCGCCCCGTCCCCGAGCTGGCAGGGCATCGTCGACCTGTCCGATGCCGAACGCGCCCGCCACTGGCTCCAGGCCGAAGGCACCAACTGGCTCGCCGCCCTGCGTGCGGCCGCCTCCGCGGGCGACCACACCACCGTCGTCGAAGTCGCCGAAAGCCTGCACTGGTTCTCCGACCAATGGATCTTCTGGGGGCACTGGCCCGAGGTCTTCGGCACCGCCGCCCGCTCCGCCCAGGCCCTCGGCGACCCCCTCCTCGAAGCCACCCACCTCAACTACCACGCCTGGGCCCTGCTGGTGTGCGAAGGCCGCCACCAGGACAGCCTCGGCCGCTCCGCCCGGGCCCTGGAAGCCGCCAGGCGCGCCGAGGATCTTCCCCAGCAGGGCTGGGCCCACAGCTACACGGCCTGGGCTTTCAGCCTGCTCGGCGACCACGACGACGCGGCGGGTCACAATCGCGAGGCAGCAGAGCTCTTCGAGGCCGCAGGCGACCTGCACGGCACCCTGCACGCCATGAGCAGCTACGCCCAGACCCTCCTGGAAGCAGGTCGGTTCGAGGAATCCATCACGGAGCACATACGCACGCTCGCCTTCCTGGAGCACTCCGGCGACCTCGTCGAACCCCACAGCGCCGACTTCGTCCGCGCGAACCTGCAGGCGTCCATCGGCCAGGCCCACAGCGGTCTGGCGAACTGGTCCGAGGCGGTCAGCCACCTGCGGACCGCCGTGGATCTCTGCCGGGCCAGCGGCCTTCCGGGGCTGGAGAGCCGCGCTCTGGTCCACCTCGGCAACGCCCTGCTGGCCGCGGGGCACCGCGACGAGGCCAGGGACGCCTTCTCCCGATGCCTCGCCCTCGGGTCGGTGGCCAATCCCCAGCACACCGCCACGGCCCGGGAACGCCTCGCCGAGCTCGACGTCCACTGAGCGCCGCCCACCAGCACCACGTTCCGCCTTGGCCTTGGACTCCGCCCGCGCCTCCCCCTTGGCCTTGGCCTTGGCCTTGGCCTTGGCCTTGGCCTTGGCCTTGGCCTTGGCCTTGGCCTTGGCCTTGGCCTTGGCCTTGGCCTTGGCCTTGGCCTTGGCCTTGGCCTTGGCCTTGGCCTTGGCCTTGGCCTGCCACAGAAAACGACATGCGCCGACAAAGCACGGTTCATCACCAGGAATACAACTCTGTCGGCACAGTATTCGGACATGTTTTCGCTCGACCGTAGCCGCGTTGCACACTCTGGAGGTCTCAACAACCTCCATCGGCGGGCGGACCATGAACGCGTGGCGGAAACACCGGGGCCGGCCCCTGGGACTGACGAGCGTCACCATCGCGACGAGCGGCCTGCTCGCCTTGCTGATCGGTGTCGGCTTCACCGTCCTGCTGTGGGCCATCTCCGACTCGAACAGCGCCACTGCGGCCAGGCGTGCCTCCCGGACCGCTCTCGTCGAGGCCGGTGACATGGAACAACTGCTCGTCGACCTGGAGACGGGGCAGCGCGGGTACCTCATCACCGGGCACGAGGACTTCCTCTCGCCGTGGGTCGCCGCGCGCGACGCGCTGCCGGCGGAAACACGGCGGTTCACCACCTGCACCACCTCCCCCGAGCAGCGGCGTGCCGCCGAGCGGATCGCGCGGGGGGTGCAGTCCTTCCTCGACGACTACTCGATACCTCTGGTCGAGATGATCCGGCGAGGCGACTCCGCGGCCGCCGATCTGAAGGAGACGTCCGAGGGCAAGGCCAGCGTCGATGTGCTGCGGGCACAATTCGATCGCTACCAGAAGGACGAGCGCGCTCAGTTGGCCGAGCGCGAGGACGCCGCCGAGGCCAATGGCCATCAGGCGGTGCTCGCCGCCGCCCTGGGGCTCGCGGCGTCGACCGTGCTCGTGGGCGCCTTCACGGCGCTCCAGCACCGCGCGGTGGTACGGCCGGTGCGCGGGGCGGCGGCAGCCGCACGGGAACTGGCGGGTGGCGACCTGAGTGTGCGCGTCGCCCCCAGCAAGGTGGCGGAGATCGGGACGCTGGGCACCTCCTTCAATCACATGGCCGCCTCTCTCCAGGACAGCCGCCGCCGCATCATGGAGAACACCGAGGCCGTACACCGTCGCACCGCCCGGGACCTGCACGACGGAGCGCAGCAGCGCCTGGTGAGCCTGATGATCGGGCTGCGGCTCGCGCGGGAGCTGATTCCCGACACGGAGACGTCCGCGGCCGACCTGCTGGACCAGTCGATCGACAACGCCCAGACGGCGATCAACGAGCTGAGGGAACTCGCGTCGGGTATCTACCCCCTCGTACTCACGGTGAAGGGGCTGGTCGCGGCGGTGCAGGACCTGGCGGCGCGGTGCCCGGTGCCCGTGGTCGTCGAGAGCAGCGACGAGCGCAGGATCTCCACGACCGTCGAGTCGAACGCGTACTTCGTGGTGGCCGAGGCGGTGACCAACGCGGTCAAGCACGCGCAGGCGTCCCGGATAGACGTACGCGTCGAGTTCGGTGACATGCTGCGCATCAGAGTCTCCGACGACGGGATCGGCGGCATGGACATGGCCACCGCCGGCAGCGGGATGACCGGGCTCGCGGACCGGGTGGCGGCCTTCGACGGGAAGCTGGCCATCGACTCCCCGCCCGGCGGCGGCAGCACGATCCGGATCCGGATCCCGATTCCGGACTGACCCCGCTGTTCCCCGGCTCCTCGTCGGGCCGGACCGGAGTACGCGCGAACGTGGGGTTATCCCCACGGTGTCCGTGAGGCACGCCCCCCGGTGCACCTCAGGTGCCCTTGACAGCCACCGGCCGCGGTGCTGACACATCCTGTGTCATGACCGAGAACACCACACCTGTGACGGGGCCGATGACGAACCACGAGGGCCGCAGGCCGCTCCCCGCCGACGCGGCACGGCCCGCGCCCCACAGCGTTCGGTGCCGCGCGGCTCACGTACCACTGGAGGCCGCCATGATCCGGGCGACCGACCTCCCTCCGGCGACGAACGGCGCCGCGGGCCGGACACCCCTGACGTCCGCGCGCCCGCACCGCCCCGGGTGGGCCCAGCTCCGCGGGCTGGTGCTGCGGCTCGCGCACCGCCATGAGGGCGGGGTGCAGTGGATCGAGGGCTCCGCCGACGCCGGGAAATCCCACCTACTGGCGCTCGCCGCCGAGGAGGCGGCCCTGGCCGGAGCACTGGTGCTGGCCGGAACGGGCGTCGCGGGAGGCGGGTTGCCTCCGCTGGCCCCGCTGCTGGAGGCCCTCGCACCGGCGGCCGCCGCCCGGATCGGCGGGTCCGGCGAGCCGTGCCGGTCGTTGCGGCAGGTCGAGGACCGTCTGCGGGACCTCTGTCGGGTCCAGCCGGTGGTCGTCGTCCTCGACGACGTGCAGCACTGCGACGCCCTGACCCTGCTCGCCGTGCGGACGCTCACGGCACGGCTCGCCGGCCTGCCACTGTTGTGGCTGCTCGCCGCGCGGTCCCACCATGACGTGCCGGCCGTCACGTCGCTCCGCCGCGATCTGCTCACCGAGCGAGCGGCGTCCCTCGAACTCACCCCCCTGCCTTCCGAAGCCGTACATCTGCTGGTCCGTGACCTTCTGGGGGCGAAGGCCGAGCAGGCGAAGCCGTACCTGCCGCTCGTCGGCGGTCTGCCGGGTGCCGTCCGCCACTTGTGCACCCTGCTCATCGCGGAGGCCGGTGGGGACCGGGGTGTCCGCACCGGAGGGGACCGGGTGGCGAGCGCTGTCGTCACCCGCAGGCTGGAGCAGTTGACGCCTGCCGCGAAGGACCTCGTGCTGGTCGCCTCCGCGCTCGACAACGGTGCCGGTGTCGGTGTCGGGCACCTGTGCCGGATGTTGGGTCGCGACGAAGCCGCCCTGCTCCGCCCCTTGCGGGAGGTACTGGCGGCAGAGGTCATGCGGGCGGACCGGGAACTCCTCACCTTCGCGCTTCCTTCGGTGCGCGAGGCCGTGAACGCCACGCTGCCCGTGCCCGTACGGCTCTCCGTACGCCGGCGCTCGGTCGGCCTGCGGCTCGCGGACGGCACACCTGCCACGGCGCTGGCGGCCGAGATCGCTGAGGCCGCCGAGGTCGGTGACGAGCAGGCGATCAGGGTTCTCCAGACCGCGGCCGGGGAGATGGCACCCCACGCGCCGGCCGTTGCCGCGGCGCACTTGCGCAGCGCGATGGACCTGAGCGCCACCGCGCTGCCGCGCAGGATGCGGCTGGCGGCTCGGCTGGTACCACTGCTGTGGGAGACCGGCGACGCCGACCGGGCCCTCGCGCTGGCGCGGGACGTGCTGCGGACCCCGCCCGACCCGGTCACTCACGCGCGGGTGTGCCTCGACCTGGTGCGGGCGGGCAGCCACCTCCCGGTGCCCCACGGCGAGGCCCACGTGCGCAGGGCCCTGCACCACCACGACGTACCTGAGCCACTGAAGGACCAGCTCCTGTCGACTGCCCTGCTGCACCGCCTGCTGGCGGGCGAGACCGGTGGAGCGGTGGACGAATCCCTGGCGCGTGTCCGGGGGGCGCACCCGCTGGGCGATCTCACGCGACGAACTCTGCGGTCGATGAGCGCCGGGCGGCACCGGCGGTGGGAGGAAGCGCTCGGGCGCAGCGAATCGGTGCCGCGGAAGGTCGCGGAGCTGGACCCCGCGCACGGACCCGCTCTGCCCGAAGTGGTCCTGTCGATGTCCTGGCGGGCCGCGCTCCTGGGACTGGCCGGTGCGGGCCGGGCCGCCGCGGAGCTGGTGGAGAACGGTCTGGCGGACTCGGAGGCAGGGGGCCGTCCGGCGCATCTGGCCCTGTGGCGGACCGCACGGGCGCGACTCCTGCTGGACGCGGGCCGACCGTCGGAGGCGGCACGGGAACTGGTGGCGGCCGGGTCCGGGACGCAGTTTCTCGGCTCCGCGACGGCGAGCGGGGCGGTACTGGCGATCACCCGGGCCCGGATCGCCCTCCACACCGGCGACGACGCGGAACTCGAATCGTGCGCGGCCCTCGCGGACGGCTTCGCCGCGGGCGACGCCGCGCCGTCACGGCAGGCGGGGGCGTGGATCACGCTGCTGCTCGCCGGACACCGGTCCGCGCCTCTGACGCCCGGTCAGCTTCGCGACGCTGCCGCCCATCTGCGCCGCGGGTTCCTCCACACCACCTGCTGGGACGCGGGAGACGTGGTCCTGCTGGCGGAGGCGGCACTCGCCGCCGGGCAACGCGCGGTGGCCGCCTGGGCGGTGGGTTTCGCCGAGGAACGAGCCCGGCTCAATCCCGGTCTGCCGCTCTTCGCGGCCGCCGCCGTGCACGCGCGGGGCCTGTTCGCCCGGGATGCCGGCCTGCTCGTCGAGGCGGCGGAGCTCCACGGCGAGGCCCGGCCCCTGCTGCGGGCCCGCGCCCTGGAAGACGCCGGGGAGTGCGCCGCGGCCGGCGGCCGTACCGCTCGACCGCACCTCGATGAGGCGCTCCGTCTCTACGACGCCTGCGGCGCCGAGCGCGACGGGCGACGGGTGCGCACCAGGGTCCACGGGCCGGGTGCCCGGCCGCTGCCCGCCCCGCGTACTCCGGCGCCCGACTCCGTGGACACGAAGTGGCGCGGGCTGACGAAATCCGAACTGAGCGTCGTACGACTGGTCGCGCGCGGTGCCACCAACCGCGAGGCCGCCCAGCGGCTGTTCGTGTCCCCGCACACCGTGAACACGCATCTGCGCCATGCCTTCGAGAAGCTGGGCGTGCACTCCCGGGCCCGGTTGGCCGGCCTGTACGCGCGGGAGGTCGAGGGCGAGGACGCTTCCGCGTGACGCCCGGAGGGAGACGGGTTCAACGCATGTGGCCGGCAGGCGGCCGCACCTGCTCGTACCCGCGCCACCAGGGCTTTTGGCCGAAGTGGCACGCGTACGTGCCGACTGCCCGAGCACCCTGACGGGACGAAGCCCGCCGGGTGCGGGCCTTAGGATTCGTTCATGAACCAACCATTGCGGGCGGTGCTGGGAGAAGACCAGCCGATCATGCGCGAAGGCATCGCGGCCATCCTGCGCATGGCGGGCATCGACGTGGTCGCGGCCGTCGACAACGCGGTGGACCTCGTGCACGTCGCCCAGAAGCACCTCCCCGACGTGGTGATCACCGACATCCGGATGCCGCCGGATCTGGAAGCGGACGGCTTGGTGGCCGTCCGGAAGATCCGCGCCGCGCGACCGGAGACCGCCGTCATCGTCCTGTCCCAGTTCCTCGACGCCTCCTACGCGCTCGACCTGGTCGGGGACGACCCGAGCGGCGTGGGCTACCTCCTGAAGGAGAAGGTGGCCAGCCCTCGGATCATCATCGACGCCGTCGAGCGGGTCGTGGCCCGGGAGTCGGCACTCGACCCGGACGTCATCTCGGCGCTCCTGGGTCGCAAGCGTCCGCAGGACCCGCTGGCCGCGCTCACTCCGAAGGAGCGGCAGGTCCTGGCCCTGATGGCCGAAGGCCACTCCAACACGGGGATATCGAAGCAGCTCTTCGTGGGCGTCGCGGCCGTGGAGCGGCACGTGACCGGCATCTTCCTGAAGCTGGGGCTGGGTCAAGGGGCGTCCGGGCAGCACCGTCGGGTGCTGGCCGTGCTGCGCTACCTCGGGCAGTAGGCGACGGCCGGCAGCGGGACGGACGGCGTCGCGGCGGGCGGGGCGAGGCCGCTGCCCTGGACGGACGTCAGGGCGCGGACGGGGTGAACAGACCCCGCAGATCGGCGTCGAACAGCTTGTCCTTGGTGACGAAGGACACGATGCCCGCACGCACCAGCTCCTCCCGCGACATACGCAGCTTGTCGGTGGAGGTGAGCACCACCAGGGGCCCGTCGTTCTCCTCGGCCAGCTGCCGGGCCACAGTGAGACCGTCCATGTCGGGCAGGTGCAGGTCGAGCAGCAGACCGTGGGGGCGATGTGCCCGCACCGTGGCCAGGGCGGAGGCGCCGTCGGCGGATACCGCCACGACCCGCAGGCCCCGTGACATCAGCAGTGTGGTGGCGATGCGCCGGAACCCGGGATCGTCGTCGACGACCACGATATTGATGCCCATGATTTCATCTTGCACAACGCCGGGGCGACCGGACATGGGGTGATCCCTACAGTTTTCGGACCACCGCTCGGGCGCCTTCGCAAGGGAGTCGCGGCGATCGCCCGGAATGCCGGGGCGGCCTCGGGAAGGACCGCTCGGCGACACGGGCCGGGTGGCGGGAGACGGCCGGAGATCAGGCCGCCTCGGCACCGGTGCCGTACCCGGCGGGGCGAAGGTCCGCGCTTCTCGACAGCGGCCCGGGGGCGGCCTCGTGCTCCCCGGCCCTACCGGGCGATGCCGGCGCCCCGGTCTTCTGACGGGCCAGACGCCGCCACTCGGCCGGGGAGATGTCGTAGGTCGTCCGGAACGCACGGCTGAAGTGGGCGGCGCTGGTGAACCCCCATCGGCGGGCCACCGCGGAAACGGTCCGGCCGGATGCTGTGCGGCTGGCCAGTTCGCAGCGGCACTCGTGGAGACGACGGCGCTGGACCCACCGGCTCACCGTGATGCCCTCATGCTCGAAGAGCTTGTGCAGGTACCGGACGGAGATGTTGTGGACCCGAGCGATGGATCCGGGGGTCAGGTCCGGATCCCCGAGGTGCCGGTCGATGTACTCCTGGATCCGGCGCGTCAGGTGCTGCGCGGCCTCGGGCCTGTCGTCGGCCGTCCGGTGCAGTTGCTCGCCCGCCAGGACGCAGATGAGGTCGACGACGTTGCGCACCAGCGTCTCACCGGTGCCCGGGGGCAGGGTCGGTGCCGTGTTCACCAGTTGCGTCAGCAGCAGCGACAACAGGGAGCCCGAACGACTGTCCGGACGGACGGGTGTTGCCGTCAGCCGCCGTAGTTCGTCGTCCCGCAGGCTCAGGAGCCATCGCGGCACGACGAGGCACTTCGCCTGGTGGGCGGGGGAGAAGTCCATGCTCAGCGGGCGAGTCAGGTCGCAGAAGGCGGTCGCTCCGGGACTCACCCGGGTGCCTCCGTCGCCTTGGTCGACGAGGACGGTCCCCTCGGTCGGTGTCACCACGATCAGGGAGTCGTCGAGGTCCGCGGCGGCCGACCGGGCCGACCGGTGTATGCGCATGGCCTCGCCCTGAACGGTGATGGCCCGCACCGGACCGAGCTGGGAAAGTCTGAGTGTCCCCCGGCACTCACCGTGGGGGACGTCGACGTCCACCGAGGGGAACATGCGCGACACGGCATCCTGCCAGTAGGCCGGTCTCTGGTGGATGGGCACCGCTTCAGTGGTGCAGAGGGCTTCCATCAGCTCTCTCCTCGTTCCGGGTGATGCCGCGTCCGACGCCACGTTCTCGTTTTCTCGGCCTGTGGGCCTTCCGCCACCCTGCCAAGTACTAAGGGGTCCGCACCTCACACGAATGTGCTATCTGCCCTGCGTACGAGGTACATGGGGATGCGCCCCGCACCGCTGCCGCCCTCGCGCGGGCGGGGGCGACGGCCGCCCGACGGCAAGGGGGCGGACACGGCCGAGGGGCGGACACGGCCAAGGGGGCCCGCCACCACCTCGCTCCGGAGGCCCGGGCGCGGGCGCGGGCGCGACGGTGTGGCCGTTGTCAGGGCGCGACCGTGTGCCGGCGGGGTGTCCACGACGTGTTGGGCCGTGTCTGACACCGCCCCCGGCGGGAATGGTCAGACACGGCCCAGGCGGTACGTCGCACGAGGAGATCGCCGGTCCGGATCATCCGCGCTCCCGGCGGCTGTCAGCCGGTGACACCCTGCCGCGGCCGCCGTTCGAAGGCCCAGTAGACCAGGGCGAGCAGCGGCAGGGCGGCGCCCAGCACGGTCGGTCCGTTCCAGCCGTACCTCTCGTAGACGACCGTTCCGAGCTGGGAGCCGATCGCGCCACCGGTGAAGAAGATAGCGATGAAGACGCTGTTGAGACGGGAACGGGCACCGGGGTCGAGGGCGTAGATGGTGTGCTGACCGAGGATCAGCGTGGTCTGCACCGCCACGTCGACGAAGATCGCGGCGAGGGCGAGCAGCACGATGCTGTGTCCGCCGAAGCCCGCGAGGGCGAAGGCCAGTGCCGCGACCACGAGAGCGATGCCGGTCGCGGGACGCGCGTGTCCCCGGTCGGCCCAGCGGCCGGCGAGCGGGGCCACGGCGGCACCCGCGGCGCCGACGAGGGCGAAGACGCCCACCCCGATCGCGGAGTAGTGGAAGCGGGGCCCGGTCAGGACGAAGGAGACAGTGGTCCAGAAGGCGCTGAAGACGGCGAACATCGCCGCCTGGTACAGACCTCGGCGCCGCAGCATCGGGTGCGTGCGCAGGAGCTGGAAGGTGGAGCGCAGTACGTGGTGGTACGGGGACGAGGTGGTGGGCGCGTGCTGCGGCAAGGACACGCGGAGCGCCACCGCGAGGAGGGCCATGAGGACGGCGGAGCCGAGGAAGACGACCCGCCAGCCGGCTATGTCGGAGATCAGGCTGCTCAGCGTGCGGGAGAGCAGGATGCCGGTGAGCAGACCGCTCATGACCCGGCCCACGACGCGTCCCCGGGCGTGGTCGGGCGCGAGGTTTGCCGCGAACGGCACCAGGATCTGTGCGACGACCGAGGTGGCTCCGCCGACCAGTGAGGCGGCGAGCAGCACGGGGAAGTTCGGGGCGAGGCCGGCCACGACGAGTGCCGCGGTGGTGATCGTCAGCAGGACGGTGACGAGTTTCCGCTTCTCCAGCCGGTCACCGAGCGGCACCAGGAAGAGCATGCCGACCACGTAGCCGACCTGGGTGAGCGTGACGAGCGCGCCGGTCGTCGCCGTGGGGACGCCGAAGACGTCGCTCAGCGAGGACAGCAGGGGCTGTGCGTAGTAGAGGTTGGCGACCGTCAGGCCGCTGGCCACGGCCAGGAGGGCGACCAGCCGGCCGGGCACGTCCGGGGCGGGGTTCGTCGTCCGGGACGGGGCGGGGAGCTTGCTCGTGCTGGACATCTGCACCTTCTTTCGTCACTCGGCTGCAACCGGCGCCCCGGGCCGCCCCTTCCTCAGCCGTCGCCATGATCGGCGATGTCTGTTGTCACCACGACAGACGAGGAGGGGCAGCAGGCGGTGCGTCCGCCCCGGGTCACCCGGGGCGCCGAGCCGGTGGCGTCGGAGGGCGGGGCTGCCGCCGGGGGCTGTACGTCCGGTGTGGGGTCAGTGGGCGGCGCTGACGGCGTGCGCGGCCTTGTCGAGCAGATCGGCGACGGCACGCGGGTCGCTCACCGGGACCGCGTGCGGGGCGTGCACGGTGATCGTGTGCGCCTTGGCCCGTGCGGCCATCCAGCGCTGTGCCTTCGGCGGGATGTTCCGGTCCTCGGTGGCGATGAGGTACCAGGTGGGCAGCTTCTTCCAGGCCGCCGCGGTGGCCGGTTCGTTCAGCGCCGCCACGGTGATCGGGCGCTGTCCGACGGCCATCGTCCGGGCGGTTGCCTTGGCGACGCCGGCCGCGAACTGCTGGGGGAACAGATCCTGCCTGATGACCAGCTCGTCGCCCAGACCGCCGCCGGGCAGCGGGTACTTCTGGACGACGGTGGTCCCCGCGAGCGAGCTGCCCGGGTACCTGTCGCTCAGCCCGGCGGCGCTCTCGCCGACGTCCGGGACGAAGGCCGCGATGTAGACCAGCCCCTTGACCTGGGCGGAACCGACCGCGGCACGGCTGATGACGGAACCGCCGTAGGAGTGTCCCGCCAGCAGGACCGGGCCGTCGATGCCGTCCAGGACGCTGCGTACGTAGGCGGCGTCACCGGCCACGCCGCGCAGGGGGTTCGGCGGAACCACGACGCGGTGGCCCTGACGCTGGAGCCGCTGCACCACGGGAGTCCAGCTGGAGGCGTCGACGAAGGCGCCGTGCACCAGCACGATGGTGGGCAGCTGCTCCTTCGGCTCGGGCACCCGGGCGGCGGCCGAGGTCTTCGAAGGGGCGGCGTGGGCGATGCCGGTGGCCCCGAGGGCGGCCGCACCGGCCACCGCGGAAAGGGTCATGGTGCGGCGCGAGATCGATATGTTCATCGTTGTCTTTCTGCTCGGGACGGCTTGCGAACCGTGCCGGAAGAGGGCCTGAGGAGGAGGCCGGAAGAGGGCCTGGGGTCCGGAGGAGGAAGGCCGGAGGAAGGGGTCCGGAAACACGGACTACTTGGAGGTGGCCTCGATGGCTTCCTCGATGAAGGCCGCGACCTTCTTGGGGTGGGCGAGCATGACCAGGTGCGAGGAGTCGACCTCGATGGTGGTCATGCCGGCACGCTCGTAACCGAAACGCTCGACGTCGGGGTTGATCGTGTGGTCCGAGGACGACACCAGGCCGAAGGACGGCTTCGTCTTCCACGCGGCGGCCGGCGCGACGTCCGCGAACGCCTGCGCGGCCAGCGGACGTTGTGAGACCGCCAGCGCCTTCGCCAGTTCCGGATCGACGTCCGCCGCGAAGATCGCCGGGAACGCGTCGACCTCCACCGACACGTCCGTACCCGGAGTGTCCGAACCCTCGATCGGGAACGGCGAGTACACCAGCGCCGCGGCCAGATCCGAGTCCGGGAACCGGCCCTGCAGTTCGCCCAGGCTCTCGCCGACCTCCAGCGCGTAGCCCGACAGGTAGACCAGGGCCTCGACGTTCTCCTCCACGCCGGCGACCGTGATCACGGCGCCACCGTAGGAGTGACCGACCAGCACCACCGGTCCGTCGATCTGACGGACCACCGAGGCCACGTACGCGGCGTCCCCGATCAGGCTGCGGTTGGGAACCGCCGGAGCGACGACGTTCAGTCCCTTCTTGAGCAACTCGGGTATGACTGCGGAATAGCTGGACGCGTCCGCGAACGCACCGTGCACCAGGACAACGGTCGGCTTCTCTGCATGCGACATGATCGGGCTCATTCCTCTTGCTGGACGGTGGGACGGGTCGGTTCCGGGGGCTCGGGGCGCACCACTGGGCCGCCGGCTTCCGGATCCGGTGCCGTGACGGGCGACGCCCGCCCGTCGGTGAGCGGCGTCCGGCGTGTGCTGTTCGGTGTGCCGGGGGGATGTCCTCGTACGGGACGCACGAGCCCGGGCTTTCGGCCGGTGCGGCGAGCACGCGTGCCGGGCGTGGCGACGGGACGAGCTCCGCCTGCGACGGCGTCGGCGCCGGCGGGGCCTGAAGTCGCCCGGTCCCCGTGACGGGGCGGTACCGATCGGTTGGTGTGTGCCCCGGCCCTCGGCTTCCCGGGCCTGCTTCGGCAACGGGACCTTCCGAGGTGAAAGCCGCGAATGCCGAGATGAACGTACCCGTCGCACCAGAACGGGACTTGTCTCTGCGCGTCTTGTGCGTTGCCCCCGAGCGCCACGACGGCGAGGAGGCCGTGGCCCGTTCCGGGCGCGGCGGCGCACGGCAGGTTCTCCAGGGAGGTGAACGCGCCGGTGGGTGCGCGCTCGGGAGTGACCGTTCCGCGCCCGTCGCTCTTCAGTCGCTGCGGCCCGTGAGCTGTGCGAGTCCGCTGTCCACGTCGACGTACGCGCATTCCGTCCCCGGAGGCACCAGCCGGCCGGCGCTGTCCAGGAAGCGCGCGACTTCCGGCACCGGCAGCTCGACCAGGGCGGCTCCGGCGCGGGACCGCAGGACCACGCGCAGGGTGTCCGGAAGCCAGGGGTGCCGGGGCAGGACCAGCACGTCTCCGACACCGCTCGGCCGGCGCATCCCCTCGACCAGCAACGCACGGGCGAACGTCCAGACAACCGGTCTGTCCATGGTCGCTCCCAAGGAGAGACGGACGGCATAGGGATCCGTCGGGTCGTAACGGAGCCGGCTGGGCAGCGGAACCCGCCGGTCCTCGGAGACGCTGACGAAAGCGGTGACATCGCACGTGACCGATGTGAGCGATTGGCTCATGTGGGCTCCAGAGAAGCGACTGAGTGGTTTCCTGTCCGCCACCCTAGGAACACGGACACGAAGCGCCTTGTCGCTCTGCGCATCCACCATTGCTTCTGGAAGTACGGTGACGGAACGCGTACGCGGAGGGCGGCGCCCATCGGCCGGCTGCCCCGACTCCGCCACCGGTCCCGCGGAGCACCTCGCGCGTACGGCCGCCGCCCCGCGCCCAGCGGCCCGCGGCCTTCGCCGCGCGAGCGGTTCCCGCACTCCGGTCCCCCGGACCTGGTGGAACGCCTCCGCAGGCAGGACCTGGCGCCTTTTGTGCCTGCTAGGTGCCTGGAGTCGCCCGCTGTCGGCGGCTTTGCTGGTCAGGACGGGGAAATCGGCCACGACCCCGCTGTCCGGCCCCCGTCGGGAGGCTCGCCCGAGGGCGCTTGCGTACGCGCAGCCTGCCTGTTCGACGTCCTCACCAGGCGCCGGACAACCGCCCGGTCCGTGCGTGCCACGGCTGGGAAGTCCCGGCCCATGACTACGTTCGACAGGAGAACCGGATGAGCCCGGTGTTGCTGACTTCCCTCAAGCGCGAGGAACAGGGCCTCGCGGTCCGGCACGACACGATGGACCGGAATCCGGTGCCCGTGACAGTCGTGCCGCACGGCACGGAGGCTTTCACCGGGCGGATCGTCACCGAGCGTGTGGGGGCCCTGCGGACGTCCACCGTCGAAGCCGGCGCCCAACTCGTCAGGCGGACGAAGTCCCACATCGAGCGGTCCCCGGAACGGCTGATGGCTGTCGGTGTCCAGACGACCGGCCGGACGGTCCTCGTCCAGGCGGGCCGCCAGGTCACCGCCGACCCGGGTGACCTCTTCGTCTACGACACCTCACGCCCGTACTTCCTCGACCACCCGGAACACTTCTCCGTCCACGTGGTCTACATCCCGCGCCACGCGCTGGCCGTCTCGGACGAGGCACTCGACAGCATCGCCGGCACCGCGTTCACGACCGGTCAGGGCTGCGCCGCGGTTCTGAAGCCCGTCCTGACGATCGTGGCCACCTCCGCCCACACCCTCTCGGCCTCCACCACGAACGGTCTGGTCAACGGTCTCATCGATCTCTTCGCCACCCTGGTCGCGGAACGGCACGAGGGGCCGGCCGAGGGAGCCGCGACCACCCGGCACCATCTGGTGCGGTGCGTCCGCAGGCACATAGACGAGAATCTGGGCGACCCCGCCCTGTCTCCCGAGTCCGTGGCACGGGCGCACCACATCTCGGTGCGCTATCTGCACCGGCTCTTCGAGGACGAAGGCATCACCGTCGGCAGGCTGATCCAGCGGCGTCGGCTGGAGAGGTGCGCGTACGAGTTGGCCCGGCGCGGCCGGACCATGCCCACCGTGTCGGCCGTCGCGCAACGCTGGGGCTTCGTCAATCCCGCTCACTTCAGCCGGGTGTTCCGCGGCGCCTACGGCCTCTCCCCCCGCGAATGGCGCGCCCTGCGTCACCAGAGCGGCGCGACGACGCGTACGGCGGATCAGCACGCGGGCACGGAGGTGACCGATCCTTTCCGGCAGTCGGTCCGGTGACTCCGCAGGCGGTCGGCCGGTCCGTGACCTGCGCCGGCAGCCGGTCGTGTCCCTCCTCCGCGGAGGGCGGTGACATCCTCCTGCCGGACGGTGGACGGGGCCCCGTGGCCGGGCTCGTACCAGCGGTCCGCCGCCCCCGTGGTCCGGAGCGGCCACTCGCGCGCGCCGCTCCGGGCGCACGCGATGTCGCCGGGGGTCTCCTCGGCGTGCAGCCTCGTCCGGGCGTAGAGCCGCAGCAGGTCGTGCAGCCGGTACCGGTCGCCCGCGACGCCCAGCAAGCCCTTCTCCACCAGTTCCTCCAGGGTGTCCTCCGCGTCGAAGAATCCCTGCCCGGACAAGTGCGCGGCCACGGCCGTGGAGATGTCCGGACCCGGGAGCACGGCGAGCAGCCTGAACATGCGGGCGGCTTCCTCGGTGAGCTGCCGGTAGGAGAGGTCGAACGCCGCGGACACGCGCATCTCTCCGGCGTCGAGGACCGCCAGGCGGCTGTCGTCGGGGGCGAGCCGCTCCGCCAGTCGCCGCACCGACCACGTCCGGTGCGTGGCGAGCAGGCTCCCGGCCAGCCGGAGCGCGAGCGGCAGACGGCCGCAGTACCGGGCGACCTCTTCGAGCTCGGCGGCGTCGGTGGCCGACGCGCGTTCCCCGTCGATGAAGGTGCTCAGCAGGGACGCGGCCTCGCGCGGCGAGAACCCGTCCAGCGGCAGACGGTGCACGCTCTCCAGGCCGGTGAGCAGGCGTCGGCTCGTGACCACCACGATTCCCTTGCCGGAGCCGGGCAGCAGCGGACGCACCTGTGCCTCGTCACGCGCGTTGTCGAGGACGAGTACGAACCGCCGCGCCGCCAGAGTCCGCCGGTACAGCTCGGGGTGCCCCTGCGCACCCACGTGCGTCAGCTCCTTGTCGGTGACCCGCAGAGCCCGCAGCACGCCGATCATGAGCCCGCCCGGATCGGGCGCCTGTTCGTCCAGTCCCCGCATGTCGACCACGACCTGCCCGTCGGGGAAGTGGCCGGCCAGTCGGCGGGCCGCCTCCAGCGCCAGCGTCGTCTTGCCCGCTCCGGGCGGCCCCGAGACAGCCACGATCGTCGGCTGTGCGTCCGAGCCGTCCGGCGCCCGGCCGCCGGACATCCGCTCCGCGAGTTCCTCAAGCCGTGCCAGCTCACGCCGCCGCCCCACGAAGTCGGGTATTTCCCCAGGTACGGCGCGCACACCGACAGGGGTGTACCCGTCGCTGCGGCCGGCGCGGGCCGCGCCGAGCAGGCGCTGCCTCCCGGACCCGGACAGTCCCAACCCCTCGGCAAGAGCGGCCGCCGTACGCGGCCGTGGCACCGCCCGTCTTCCTCGCTCCAGGTCACCGATGGCGCGGACGCTCACCCCCGAGGCTTCCGCCAGACCCTCGATGGTGAGTGAAGCCTCCCGTCGCAGCCCACGAAGCGTGGCTCCGAAATCCGGCGTGCCTCCCGCCCTACGCACCGGCATTCAGCGTTCCCCCCAGAACTCGCGACCACGCCCTCACTCCCGAACCGTGCAAACACCGTAGGGCAGATCGAGCCGGGACCACCACGCCCGGAGCGCACCCGGCCGCCTCGGTGCGCTCCGGGTCAACGAGTCGGGCGCTCTCCGTCAACGCGGGGCCGCGCTCCCCGCTCGTGAAGGGCGCACCCGGCGCGTGGGCCCTCCGTGACGCACGCGTACGGCCCCGTACCCGTCCCGGAGTCGGGAGGGGTACGGGGCCGCATGCCGGCGGACCGGCCTACCGGTGTGCCGCGGTCCGCACCGCGAGCAGGTTGGGATCGTTGTTGGTGAAGTACGCGCCGCTGGCGATGTAGGCGGTGGTGCCCCGCACGGCGAGCGACGTGGGGTTCTCGATTCCGTCCGCTCCCGTCAGCACGGTGGTGTGACGGCCGCTCGGCTCGACCAGGGCGATCTCGTTGTCCGCGTTGATCGCGGCCAGGAGAGTGTCACCGGAGCCGGTGAACGCGAAGTCGTCGATATTGATCAGGCCGGTCGCACGGGTCCGGACGGTTCCGGCGGTGCCCTGCCGGGTGACCGGTATGCGCAGCACGGTGCCCTTGTCGAGGTTGGAAACCCACACCGAGCCCTCGTGCACCTTGATGCCGTTGGCTCCGAGGAATCCGGCGGCAGCCAGTTCGGGAGCGGTGCTCCACCGCGTGGGGGCGCCCCCGGTCACGGGCACGCGCCAGACGGTGCCCAGGACGGAGTCGGCCACGTACAGGCGGCGTCCGCTCTGGTCGAGGGCTAGTCCGTTGGGCAGACCCTCCGCGGGAAGCGCGGCGACGCGATGCGGGGTTCCGCCGGGGCGCAGGCTCCACACGCCGGTCAGGTCACTGCTGCCGGTGGCGTAGAGGAAGTACAGGGTGCCGTCCTGAGCCCGGACGATGCCGCCGAGGAACGGCTGCGACAGAGCGGGAGTGACGGAACCGGCCGGAGGAGCGGGCAGGGTGGCGAGGATCCGCACCGTACCGTCCTGGGCGATCCGGGCGATCTGACGGCTGTACGCGAAGGTGACCACGGCGCTGCCGCCGGGTTCCAGGGTGATGTTCTCGGGACGCTGCCCTTCGGTGATGTCGAGGTGCGCCACGAAACGCACGTTCTGCTGCGGAACCGCGGCGGAAGCCACGGACGCGGGCCCCGCCATGGTCACGGCGGCGGCCGCCGCCATGACCGAGGCCAGAAGGCCGGCGCGCGTTCTCGTCCTGAGCTGGGACATCGATTCTCTTTTCTTCGCACGTCGGGTCACGGAGACCGCGACGCGACGTGCCGGGTCGTCGGGATGTGAAGAGGTTCTGGTTCGGCCCCTGTCGGGCCGGTTCACGGGGCGGGGGCGGAGCGCTGTTCCTCCGCTGCCGCCTCGACGGCGTTCGGCGCGGCGCAGGAGCACCGCGGCCGGCTCACCGACGCTCGCCCTCGCCGTCCCCGGGCGTCAGGAGTACGGCGATGCTGCTGTGGTGAACCACCGCGTCGCTGACGCGTGGGTTGAACAGGGCTGCGAACAACCCGTGCCGGTGGGGGCTGAGGACCAGGAGATCCGCCTGGAACTCCTCGGCGGCGGAGGAGATGGTGGCGGCTGTCCGGGTCGTCAGGGCGTTCACGACGGCGCCCTCGGCGTGGATGCCGCCGTCGCGCAGCGTGGTGACGGCTTCGTCGAGGACGGCCTTGGCTTCCGTGTCCTCCTCCAGCGGAACCACTGCGGCGAAGGAAGCCGCGGAGGCCACGACGTGCAGAACGCTGACCTCGGCCCCGGTCAGCCTGGCCATGTCACCGGCCAGACGTACGGCAGAACGACGGGCCGGACTGGAGTCGATGGCGACGAGAATGCGATGGAACACGAACTTCCCTATCTCTCCGGATGTGTGGACGGCGTCGTCGCGACCCACGAGGCATGGGCGACGACGCCGGGGGTCACGCGGACAGCAACCGCTGACGCAGTTCGCCGATGCCCTGGATCGAGCTGATGAGTTCGTCGCCCGCCCGGAGCCACCGCTGCGGCGTGCGGCCGAGGCCGACACCCGACGGAGTGCCGGTGTAGATGACGTCCCCGGGTGACAGCGGCAGCACCGCCGACAGCTTGGCGAGGAGAGCCGGAACGGAAAAGATCAGCTGCCGGGTGAAACCGTGCTGTACCTGCTCGCCGTTGACGCTGCAGGTGAGTTCGAGGTTGTCCGGGTCGTCGAACTCGTCGGGGGTGACCAGGCAGGGGCCCATGGGCGAGAACCCGGGGTAGGACTTCGCGAGGCCGAACTGGGGCGCGGGACCGCTCATCTGCAGGACGCGCTCCGAAAGGTCCTGCCCGACCGTCAGGCCGGCCACGTGGTCCCACGCGTCCTCCTCGCGCACCCGCCGGGCGGGACGGCCGATGACGACGACCAGTTCGACCTCCCAGTCGGTGTTTCCCCCTTCCGGCAGCACCACGTCGGTGACGGGTCCGCTGATGCTGCCGGCGAACTTGGTGAACACCGGTGGCATGCCTTCGGGGGCGCCGTATCCGGCCTCGGCGACGTGCTCGCGGTAGTTGAGGCCGATGGCGAACAGCTGGCGCGGCGCCGGCGCCGGTGCGCCGAGATCGGCCGGGTCGAAGGGGGTGCCGCTGCCGAGGGCCGCGTCGGCGGCCCATGCCCGGAATTCGTCCCACCGTTCGAAGATCGCCTGCGGGTCGGCGGAGAATCGGTGGTCGCTGGCTTCGTGCACGTCCACGGCCCGCTCGCCCGTGACGAGGGCCAGCCGTCCGGACAGGTTGGCGATACGCATGAGGTTCTCCTGTGCTGGCTTCAAGAAAGGGGGGCGGTTGTGGTCAGACCGGCCGGGTGACGCGTTCGAGGAGCAGCAGGACCGACTGGTAGGGGCGGCCCGTGACGTGCTCCATACCGATCTCGCAGGTGCGGTTCGCCGAGAGGTAGGCGTCGTAACTGCCCGCCAGGACCTCTTCTGCCTCGTGGGCGGTGGCCGACTCGGTCAGCTCCTTGTGGAGCATGCCGCGGTCTCCGGCGAAGCCGCAGCACTCGGCGTAGACCGGGACGCTCACCTCGTGGGCGACGAACGCGGCGAGTTCGTCGAGCTGTTCCACATCGCCGAGGTGCCGCATCGAGCACGTCGGGTGGATGACCGCGCTGTCGATCTTCGTGAACGCGGTGAGGTGCGGCAGCAGTTGGCCGGCGGCCCAGACCAGGGAGTCGACGACGTCGAGCCGCTCGTGCTTGCGCCTGTTCTCCGGCGTCAGGTACGGGACGATCTCATGTCCGATTCCGAGGGTGCAGGAAGAGGCGTCGACCACGAGGGGCAGCCTGCCGCCGTCCGTCCACTCCCAGGCCCGCTCGACGGTCTGGTTGGCCATGAACGTGTTGCCGTCGTCGTATCCCTTGGAATGCCAGATGGTCGCGCAGCAGGAACCGGCCAGGTCCGGGGGTACCCAGACGGGGAGGCCGGCCCGTTCGGAGAGCCTGACGACGGCCTCCGGCAGCGGGAGGTCTTCCCCGCCCTCGGGTCCCGCGAAGATCCGGTTGACGCAGGCCACGAAGTAGACGGCGGCGGCGCCCTCGCGCCGGGTCCGGGGCAGGTGCGCGGGAGCCGGGGCGGGGATCGCGCTGATCCACTCGGGCACCAGATCGGAGGTGACCACCTTCCGGGCGAGGGTGGTGGCGCGGTTGAGGAACCGGTCGTCGACGTGTTCGGCTGCGCCGAGGGCGACGCGCACCGACGATTCCACGGCTCCGAAGTGTTCGGCGACCCGTTCGGCGTTCCGTTCGGCGAGATCGCCGTGCCGCTGGTGCCGGAACCCCTTCATCATCGCTCCGGTGTCGATGCCGACCGGGCAGGCGATCTTGCAGGTCGAGTCGCCCGCGCAGGTGTCCACGGCGTCGTAGCCGTACGACTCCAGCAGGCTGTCCGTGACGGGCGAGTCGGCGGGCTGACGCATCATCTCGCGTCGGAGCACGATCCGTTGCCGGGGTGTCGTCGTCAGATCACGGCTGGGGCAGACCGGTTCACAGAAGCCGCATTCGATGCAGGGGTCGGCGACGGCCTCGATGGTGGGGATGGTCTTCAGGTGCTGGAGGTGGGCCCTGGGGTCCCGGTTCAGCACCACCCCCGGCGCGAGCACGCCGTGGGGATCGAACGCCTGCTTGACCCGCCACATGATCTCCGTGGCCCGGGGGCCCCACTCCGCCTCCAGGAACGGGGTCATGTTCCGGCCGGTGGCGTGTTCCGCCTTGAGGGAGCCGTCGAACCGGTCGATCACCATGGCGCAGAACTCGTCCATGAACGCCGCGTAGCGCTCGACGTCGTCGGGCCGTGCGGCGTCGAAGGCGAGCAGGAAGTGCAGATTGCCGTGGGCCGCGTGGCCGGCCACGGCGGCGGTGTAGCCGTAGCTCCGCTGCATCTGCGCCAGTGCCTCGCACGCCTCGGCCAGGCGCGAGGGCGGCACGGCGAAGTCCTCGGTGATCAGCGTCGTGCCGGTGGGCCTGGCCTTGCCCACGGCTGTCATGAACGCCTCGCGGGCGTGCCAGTAGGTGCGTACCACGCGGGGGTCGGTCACGAAGCTGTTGGTCACCGAAGCCACCGGCGCCACCAGCTCCAGCCCCCTGACCACGTCCGCGGCGGCGCGCCGGTGGGAGAGGTGGTCGTCCTGTGTGGCGGCGCGGAACTCGACCAGCAGCGCGGCGGTGTCCTGCGGCAGATCCCGCCAGTCGTCAGGGACTCCGTGCACGTCGGCGCAGGCGCGCAGGGTGTTGCCGTCCATCAGCTCGACCGCACGGGCTCCGGCGTGGTTGAAGAGCGGCACGGCGGCGGCAGCGGCGGGCAGGCCGGGAAAGAACAGGAGCGCCGTGTACGTCGTCCTGTCCAGCGGGACGGTCTCGAAGACGGTCTCGGCGATGAAGCCCAGGGTTCCCTGGGAACCGACCATGAGGCCCCGGAGAATTCCCACGGCGTCGGAGCCGTCGAGAAAGGCGTCGAGCCGGTAGCCGCTGGTGTTCTTCAGCTCGTACTTGGTGCGGATGCGCGCCACGAGCGCGCTGTCGCTCCCGATCTCGTCCTTGAGCGTCAGCAGGGCCCTGCACAGTTCCGGTTCCGCCGCCCGCAGCAGGGCCTCGGCGTCCGGGGCGGCGGTGTCGACCACCGTGCCCGAGGGCAGCACCGCGGTCAGGGAGGACAGCAGCCGGTAGGAGTTGCGGGTGGTGCCGGCGGTCATGCCGGAGGCGTTGTTGGCGACGACGCCGCCGACGGTGCACGCGCTGGAGCTGGCCGGGTCGGGGCCCATGAGCCGGCCGTGCCGGGACAGTGTGATGTTGGCCCGTCCCACCGTCGTACCCGGCTTGATCCGCGCCCTGTTCCCGCCGTCGAGGACCTCCAGGCCGGTCCAGTGGCGGCGTACGTCCACCAGGATGTCGTCTCCCTGGGCCTGACCGTTCAGGGACGTGCCGGCCGCGCGGAAGACCACGTGGCGGCCGTTGTCGCGGGCGAACCGCAGCACGGTGGCCACGTCTTCGACCGTCTCGGCGATGACGACCACGCGAGGCACCAGACGGTAGGGGCTGGCGTCGGAGGCGTATCTCACCAGGTCCGAGATCGTGTGCAGTACCTTGTGCGCGCCCAGCTCGGCGACCAGGGCGTCCCGCAGGCCGTCCGGGCTGCCGGACGCCCGGTCGTCGGCGACCCGGTCGACGGACGGTCTTTCCGTCGTACGGGGTCGCAGCGTCTCCGGCTTGGGATCGAGCAACGGCATGGGGTGCTCACTTCCTTCCGTGTCGTGGGTTGGGGTCGTGGGGCGGCGATGGTTCCGTCCCGCGGCGGACGGAACCGCCCGGCCTCTTCGGACGCCGCCCCACGGACTCCGTCTCTGCCACGGGCAGTGCCCGGGGCGTTCCTCCTCGCGTCGGGCTTGCCGGCGAAGGAGGGGAGGCCGTTCAGCCGCTCCAGCCGTCCAGGAAGGCCAGGAGCTCGGTGTTGACGACCTCGGGCTGCTCCTCCTGGCAGAGGTGACCGCACTGCGGGATCGCGACTCCGCGCACGTCTCGGCCCATGCCCTTCCACACGTCGAGCACGTCGTAGGCCTCTCCGACGGCTTGGAAGTTCTCGCCCCAGATCGTCAGCACCGGGCATTCGATGAGCCGGTCCGCGTCCTCGCGGTCCTGGGCCACGTCCTGGGAAGCCGCCCGATAGTCCATGCACGAACCACGGACCGCCCCCGGCTGCCGGTAGGCGCGGACGTAGACATCGATCTCCTCCGCCGACAACATGTCCGGGTTGTAGGACCAGTTGCGGTAGAAGTGCGTCAGCCAGGCTTCCTCGTTGCCGGCGATCAGGGCTTCGGGCAGGTCGGGGACCTGGAGGAAGGTGAAGAACCAATAACCCTGCCGCGCGAGGGCCACGTCGTAGGTGTCGGCGATGACCCTGGTCGGGATGTTGTCCATGGCGACGAACCGGTCGATGCGGTCGCGATGGTCCTTCGCGAACCTCGTCCCCACGCGGGCCCCGCGGTCATGGCCGATCAACGCGACCTTCTCGTGGCCGAGATGGTCCATCAGGGCGGCGACGTCGTTGGCCATGGTCCGCTTGTCGTATCCGGACGCCGGCTTCTCCGTGTCTCCGTACCCGCGCAGATCGGGGGCGATGACCGTGTACTTCTGCGCGAGCACCGGAATCTGCTTGCGCCAGCCGTACCAGGTCTGCGGGAAGCCGTGCAGCAGATAGACCGGTGGGCCCTGGCCCGCGCTGACCCAGTGCTGGTTGATTCCGTTGAGCACCGCTGTGTGGTGCGTGATGTCCGTGGAAACTGTCATGGCGGTTCTCGGCTTCCTGGAGAAGGGGATTTCGGGTCGATCCGCGCACCCGGTGGAGAAACTCCTCGACGGCGCTTTCCTCGGCCCCTGGGGGTGATTTTTGCCGGGACCGACGGGGGTGCCGGGCCATTCAGCCGATGCGGCACGGCCCGGGAACACCGGGATCAAGTCTGCGTGGAGAGCCGGGACTCGGATTAACCGAGCGTGCACGCCTTCGATTCCGTCAGCGCCCTCGTCCCGGGACGGCGGACAGCCCTTCGGCCACTCGGTCCCGGGGATGCGGTGGCCGCGCGGACGGCCGCCGGATCATCCGCCCCGTATCCGGTCGCGGCGCTCCCGCTCGGTCATGCCGCCCCAGACGCCGTACTGCTGCCGGGACGCCTCCGCGAAGGACTGGCAGTCGGATTTCACCGGGCAGTCCAGGCAGACGACGCGGGCGCCTTCTTCCCTGCGCCTGCGCAGATTTCCCCGTTCGTCCGAAGGGGAGAAGAAGATGGATTCCTTCATTCCCCGACAGGCCGCTTCGGCTTGCCATTCCCAGACTCGAAGAAGCGGCTTGGTATGCGATTTCACTGTTTCTCTCTCCTGAAGGCTGTCCCGTGATCCGGACGTGCGCGGCGTACGGGACGACGGGACTCCGGACGCTCAAGGACGTTGCCGTGCCGCCGCTCGGCGCGCTCCGGCGTTCACGGACGCGGGATGTTGCGCAGATTGGTGCGGGCGAGGTGGACCATGCGCCCGACTCCCCCGGTGAGGACGGTGCGGCCCGCGGACAGGGCGAAGCCACTGACCTGTTCGACGGTCGTCCTGGGTGGGACGGCGAGCGCGTCCGGGTCGGTGACCACGTCCACCAGGGCCGGCCCGTCGTGGGCGAACGCCTCGCGCAGGGCGCCACGTACGTCCGCGGGGGACTCCACCCGGATGCCCCGAGCGCCGGCGGCGGTGGCGATGGCCGCGTAATCGGTATGCGCGTACGTGGTTCCGTGCGGGGGCAGACCGTCGACCATCATCTCCAGGTCGACCATGCCGAGGGAGGAGTTGTTGAAGACGACGACCTTCACCGGCAGGCCGTACTGCACGAGGGTGAGGAAGTCCCCCATCAGCATGGAGAACCCGCCGTCGCCGGAGAGGGACACCACCTGCCGCCCCCGGTCGAGGAACTGGGCACCGATCGCCTGGGGCAGGGCGTTGGCCATCGAGCCGTGCACGAAGGAGCCGAGTATGCGGCGCCTGCCGTTCGGGGTGATGTAGCGGGCCGCCCAGACACAGCACATGCCGGTGTCCACGGTGAAGACCGCGTCGTCGTCGGCCACTTCGTCCAGAACGGACGCCACGTACTCGGGGTGGATCGGGGTGAGCTTCTCGACGTCGCGGGTGTAGGCGCCGACCGCCTTCTCCAAGGTGTGGACATGCTTGTCCAGCATCCGGTCGAGGAATCGCCGGGACTCCTTCTCCCGCACGACCGGTGTCAGGCACTTCAGCGTCTCGCGTACGTCCCCCCAGACGGCGAGGTCCAGCCGTGTCCGCCGGCCGAGCCGTTCGGCCTGGATGTCGACCTGCACCGTCTTCACACCGCGTGGCAGGAACGACGAGTACGGGAAGTCGGTGCCGAGGAGGATCAGCAGATCGCATGCGTGCATCGCCTCGTAGGCGGCGCCGTACCCGAGCAGTCCGGACATGCCGACGTCGTACGGATTGTCGTACTGGATGTGTTCCTTGCCGCGGAGCGCGTGGCCCACCGGGGCCTTGATCTTCTCGGCGAAGGCCATCACCTCGGCGTGCGCGCCCTCCACGCCCCTGCCGCAGAACAGCACGACCTTCTCCGCCGCGTCCACCATCTCCTTGAACGCGGCCAGTTCACGGTCGGGGGGCCGGACGGACGGCCTGTCCAGCGGGATTGCCAGCTCGTTCCCACCGGTCGGTGCGTCCTCGTCCGCGACGTCGCCGGACAGGGCCACCACCGACACTCCGCGCCGGCCCACGGCGTGCTGGATCGCCGTCTGCACCACCCGGGGCATCTGGCGGGGAGTGGAGATCAGCTCCGAGTAGTGGCTGCACTCCGCGAACAGCCGGTCCGGGTGCGTCTCCTGGAAGTACCCGGTGCCGATCTCCCCGCTGGGTATCTGCGCGGCCAGGGCGACGACCGGCGCCATCGACCGGTGCGCGTCGTACAGCCCGTTGATCAGGTGCAGGTTGCCCGGCCCGCAGGAACCCGCACAGGCGGCGAGCCGCCCGGTGAGCTGCGCCTCCGCACCGGCGGCGAACGCCGCGACCTCCTCGTGGCGCACCTGGACCCACTCCATGGACCGGTGCCGCCGGATCGCGTCGACCACGGGGTTCAGGCTGTCGCCCACCACTCCGTACATGCGACGTACACCGGCACGGGCCATGAGATCGACATACTGCTCGGCGACACTCTGCTTGTTCACTGCACTCCTCACACCGGCCGGTCGTACGGACTGAGCCAGGCTAGGAAGCACACAAAGGGTTGATTTGCCCTTCAGCGCACCTCCCCGGATCGTGGAGCGCACAGTCCTCGGCCCGCTCAGACGCGCCGGGTGTGCGGGGGCCGCCGTCCCCCGACGGTGCGCCCCGTCGACACGTTCCTCCGGTGGCGCAGTGCCGCGGCCGTCCTGGCCGGACCCACGACCGATGTCTGGAGCTGCTGGGCCACATCGATGTGGTCGGCGGTCCAGATCGTCCTGATCACCGTGCTCGCGCCCTGCCCGCGGCCTTCGACGAGTGCACGGCTCACCATGGCGATCAGGTGTCCCTCCGCGGTCTCGTCCCGGGGCAGCTTCTCGGGCACTTCGCCGAATCCGGAGAGTGCCCGCGCCGCTTCCTGGTACCACCGGCAGACCCGCAGCCCGGCCCGGAGGACCTCGGCACGCGCCGCGGTGTGCTCGTCCGCCGGCCCGGTGTCGTCCCGCTCCCAGAGTTCGAGGACGGCGTCCGCGGTCAGCCGCAGTACGGCCACCGCTGTCATCAGGGCGGACACGTCCGCCGGCGTCACGTTCTTCGTGCCCCGTTCGGCGAGGAAGCCGCGGAAGGCGTCGTCGAGGCGCCGGGCCGCCGCTGCGGCGTCGCGCCGCGCGTCCTCGGGCGTGGGGGCGGACCGCGCGGGCGCGCCCGGCGGGGCGAGTCCGTACTCGATGGAGCGGCACAGATGGCCGGCGCTCTCCTCGAACGCCTCGGCCAGCGCCTGGCCGAGGGCTGCTCCCGCCCCCCGCGGCCAGAACAACAGGCCCACACCGACACTCACGGCGCAGCCGAGGACGATGTCCTCGAACCGTACGAGGCCGATCGTCCAGCCCTCCGGAGCGATGATGTTGAACATGATGAGGAGCGCCGCGGTGAACCCCGCCTGACCGGCGGCGAACGAGAAGGCCGCCGGGGCCAGTCCGGTGAACACGATGGCCGGCGGGAGCAGGACCCAGAACATCGTGGTGTCCGGGCCGAGGACGAAGATCAGTCCGCTGCCCACCACGATGCCGACCAGAGTGCCCAGCAGAGCGCGCACCGCGTTCTGACCGGTGAGCAGGGCGTTGGAGCGCAGGACGGCGATGGTTCCGGAGACCATCCAGAACGAGTTCTGTACGCCGGTGCACCCGGCCAGGAACACGGCCAGGCCGAGGGCGACGGCCCCGCGGATACTGTTGTGCAGCCAGACGGAGTGCGGCTCGATGTGGGCGCCCGCTCGTTCCTGAGCCGCCGACAGGGCGGAGGGGACGCCCGCCGGCCGGCGCCCGAGTACACGCTCCCACCACCGGCGGTCCCGTGCGGCGACGACCAGCTCGACGCCCTCCGAGATCGAGTGGATGGCAGAGCTCATCTCCTGGGCGCGGAAACCGGGTTCGAGCGAACCGATGAATCCGGCGACGGCCGGCCCTTGGGAGCGCGCGTCCGTGGCGCCCACCGCGGGCAGGCTGTGCAGCACCGCACGCTCCATGACCACGCGCGTGTCCCGCAGCCGTTCCCGGGCCAGCCGCAGACCCTCGACGTCGCCTTCGAGCGTCCTCAGTTGGTCGGCTCCGCGCCCCAGCAGACCGGCGGCCGCCCTCATGACCTCGCACACCGCCGCGTCGGGCGGCGCGGCGGGGCCGCTCAGCGACTTCCGCACCAGGATTTCTTCCAGCCGTACCACCTCGTCGACCATGCGGACGAGCATGCGGGTCGCCGTGGTCAGACCGGTCGGCCGGTACGGGGAACCGAAGAACGACGTGCGCAGCGCGCCCACCGCGGCGGCGGATGCGGCCACCCGTGCTTCCAGGGCCGCGGGGCTGTCGGCCGTGGAGCCCCACGCGCAGTCGACCTCGGCGCGCAGCCGCTCCGCGAGCAGGGCGCAGGCCCGCGCCATCGCGTGCCGCAGCGGCTCCCTGACGGGTGCCGGCCACAACAGGGCGATCGCCGGCAGGGACGCGGCACCCGCGATCAGGTATCCGGCCAGACGGTCGGGGAGTGACGACACGGGGCCGGGGAGCATGACCGCGAGGCTGAAGACGGCCAGCAGTGAGTTCGCCGTACCCGCGATCACCGAGCTGACGACGCCCGAGAAGAGCACGCCGAATCCGACCAACGCCATGGTGAGGGCGGCCTGCCACCCGGGTTTCGCGCACAGTGTCCCCAGGCAGACCAGCGCGGCACCCAGAACGACGAGCGCGGCCTGCGCGGCGAGCCGTTCGGGCAGCGGCCCGCCGAAGTCGACGAAGAGCAGGAGGGTGATCGATCCGAACGCCGAGAACATCGCCACCGTGGGGTTGCCGATCACCTCGACGCCGAGCGCGAAGAGTGCGGGCGCCACGATTCCGGCACGGCACGACCGGCGCAGTGCGGCCAGCCCCGCGTCACGGGCGCGCAGCGAGTGCAGAACGGTCACGGGCGACTCCTCGGGCGGGCGTCACAGGCAGCACCGCCCAGAAGGGGTGCTGTCCGGAGCGAACAGGACAATCCCGTCCGGAAGTCGCCGGCTTCCCGAAGCTAATCCACTGACGCGCGGCCTTTTTGATCACCTGCGCACGAGGACATGACCGCCGACGCACCCTGACCCGCCCTGGCGGCCCTCGGCGCTTCCGCGTTCCGGCTCCGGCTCCTTGTCGCATCCACGGCGATACGTGGTGCCCCAAATGCCCGGGTGCCGTTCGCCTTGCCGCGTCGCCGCCCTCGCGCAGCACCGTGACACCGATCGCGGTGGCGTCCGCGCGAACCAACCCCCGGCCCGGCCGGATCGTCCGTACCGCCTCGAACAGGCACCGGATGCCCGCTACTATCCCCGGCCATGACCGACGACGTACGCAACATCGTGCTGGGCGTCATGGCCGCGGGAGTGAGCGCGGCTCTCGGCTGGCTCGCGCGCACCTACCTCTGGCGCCGCAAACTCCGCCGTAAGCAGGCCTTCTTCGGGCTTCCGGCCAACTCCGAATGCCTGTTGGTCGTCAACCGGGACCCGGGGACGGACGGCGCGGTGCACCGGAACGACGTCTTCGCCCTGCTGGAACTGTCGGCGATGATCAAGGAGTGCGGGGCGCACGCGCAGATCCTCTCCCACGACACGGCACGCCAGGGCTTCGGGGAGCGGACGGAGTACTGCGTGGGCGGTCCGGGATCCAACCGGCGCATGGCCGCGCACCTCCAGTCGCTGCTTCCCGGCGTGCGGGTGAACACCGACCGCGAACCGGGCCCGGACCGGGCGTCCTTCCGCATCGGCACGGAGTACTACCCGGTGGAGAACGGCGTCCTGGAACACGTACTCCTGGCGCGGCTGAGCATCGGCCGGGAGGCCCGGCCGGTGTTCCTCCTCTGCGGTCAGCGCGCGATCACCAACCAGGCCGCCGCCCGTCATCTGGTGCGGCACTACGGGAAGTTGGCGCGCACCTACCGCGACTCGACCTTCTGCCTGCTGCTGAAGGTCGTCAACTCCGAGGCGTACGGCCCCGACATGGTGGAGGTGGTCGCGGACGTGACGCGCGCCGCGCAGACCCCGCTACCGGCGGCGGCCCCCGCCGTCGATGCCGCCGACTGAGCGGCGGCATCGACCCCCGCACGCGCGACCGGGCCACCGTCGTGGGTGACGACGGCGGCCCGGTCCCGCAGGCGGACGGCCTACGGCGAGGGGGTGGCGGAGGCCCTTCCGCAGGGGAGTTGGGCCTCGATCTGCGCCCGGGTCATCACCTTGCCCCGCTGAGTCATGTACTCGTCCGGGCCCAAGGTCACCGAAGGCAACCGTGAGAGGTCGACCTCCCCGTCCTGGCCGGAGTATCCGTGCACGGCCGTTTCGAACCGGACCGACACGTAATACGCGTTCGGGAGCTTTCCGGCCACCGGCATCACCTCCGAGGCGAAGTCCCGTGCGCTCCCTACCGCGAAGACACCTCGTCGCGCCTCCGGCACCTTGGGACGCACGGCCTTCCAGAGCGTCTTGAACCCGTCCCCCCTGCCCTCACCCTTGACCCGGACGACTGCCTCCGCCTCGCGAACCACCGCCCCCGGACAGACGGGCATGACGATCATCAGCTCCGCGCCCTCCAAACGGAATCCGGCGATGGGCGGGGTCGGGCCCGGAATGGTGCACGCCGTCACCACGGCCATGGCGGCGACTGCTGGAGCCACCACTCGAACAGCCCGGCCTCGCACGCCCGCTGTCACGGAGTAAGGCACTCGACGTATCCCCCGTTTGCCCAGTCCGCAGCTTCCTCGTAGGCATTCTCGCAGGGATCGGCTCCCTCCATCAGGTAGTCCAAGGCGAACAGCAAGCCCCGCTCGTTCCACTGGTCAACGTGCACACGCTCGTGTCTGAGCTTCGCGTCTCGCGTGGACTCCTCATTACGGCTGGTCACGTATGTCGTTCCGAGCGTGGTCCCTCCCCTGCCGTAAATGGACTGCCCGAAGACGGAGAAGTCAGTGGTGCAGGTGGTCAGGCCCTTGGCCTCGGAGCAACTCGCACCAGTCAGCTTGGCCGCCTCCTCGTAGCCCACTCCCAGCAGCTTGGACTGTGCCCTCCTCTCCATGTCGATCTCCTTCCCCAGCGCTCCGATGAGCTTGTCGAACAGGCTCTCACCGTCCTCGTCCTTCTTGCTCGTGGCGGGGATGTTACGAATCTGCAGGCGCAGAAACTCTTCACGGCATTCGTCGTTGCACCCGTCCAGGTTCACCATCGGGACGGTCGAACGGCGCTCGACGGACAGTCCGTACAAGTACATGCGAAGCTTGTCAATGTATGCCTGGCGCATCGCGAGCAGGCGCTGCTGCTCCCACAGGATGGTTGCCTGGCACGAGGCATCGCAGGTACTACTGCCGGTGTTGCTCCCGGTGGACGTGCCCTTGCTGCTCGTGCCGCTGTTGCCTGCGCCGGTGCCGCTGCTGGCGCCGAGGCCCGTGGATCCCGTGGACAAAAACGTGTCCGCGGCAATCACTTCCGGTGAGCAGTTGGGCATCTCGCAGAACACCATCGAGCCCATACCGGTCGGGTCAGCCAGTGTCACCGGGTTGTTCTCGGCGTAGCCGTACCCGTTGAGCGACTGGTGTTTGTCCGTCTCCAGCAGCGGATCCGCGCTGAGGAAGCGCCCGGTGGCAGGGTCGAACTCGCGCGCTCCGACGTGTGTCAGGCCGGTACTGGCGTCCTGGGGTTTGCCGAGGAACCTCTTGTCGTCCGGCCACGTCGTGCCGGTGGTACCTCGCGCGCCGCCGAACGGTGTCGAGTAGCGCTTGGTGACGGCCTGGGTGGTCGCGTCGATCGCGATGCTGGAGGTGCCGTGCTGGTCGCCGGCGAGGAAGGTGAGTTTCTGGCTTCCGCTCTCGCTGCTCCGGACCGCCACGGTGGTGCCGCCCACGCTGTACGAGCGGGTGGCCCAGGTCTTGGTGGTGGTGCCGCTGACCTTGACGTGGATCTCGGTGGCCCCGAGGTACAGCACGCTCTCGCCGTCACCGGTGGCGCGACGGATCATCAGGTCGCCGGACGTGTCGTACAGGTAGTCCGTCCGCGAAGTGCCCTCGACGAGGGTGGCGAGCTTGCCCTCCGCGTTCCAGGTGAGGCTCTGGGTACCCGAACCGTCCGGGCGACGGGTCGTGTGGCCCGCGTCGTCGTAGTCGTACGTGGCCACGGCCGCCTTGCAGGGTTCCGTGCCGGCCGCCGCCGTGGTGGTGGTCAGGGTGTGCCGTTGCGCCGTGTCGTTGTAGCAGTAGGTGGTGGCGGCGGGGGTTCCGGCCGCGTCGTAGCCGGTCTCACCGGTCCGCAGGCCGGCGGTGTCGTAGGTGTAGCCGACACGGTAGGGCGCCGGGCCGCCGACGGCCGGGGTGGTGCAGTCACTCGTCGTCTGCGACCACGCCTCCTTCAGTCTCTGCTGGCCGTCGTGGGTGAAGCACTGGGTCTCCCCTTTGATCGCCGTGTCCGGATTGGGCTCGTCGGTGATCTTCAGGACGTTGCCGGCGTCGTCGTACGTGTAGGTGAGGTCCTGCGGTTTGTAGGGCGCAGTCTGCGGGGTGGTGACGTAGGAGCGGAGCAGTCGGTCGGTGCCCTGTTCGTAGTCGAAGTTGAGGTCGGTCTTCTTGCTGCCCGTGGCGGACGACACCGCGAGGCTCAGCAGTTGGGGCTGCCCCTGCGCGCTGTAGCTCGCGCTCTGCAGATAGCCGGAGGTGCCGGAGTAGACGGAGGTGGGCTGGCCCGTCGAGGTGTACTTCGTCTGGATGGTCTCGGCGGGAAGCCCGCCGGCCGCGGGTTCCGTGGTGGACGCCACCGTGCCGTCGGGGTTGTAGGCCGTGTCGAAGGTGTACGTGGCCGCGGCGGATTTCGACGTGACGAACGGGTCCGAGGCCGAGAGGGAGAGCTGCGAGCTGGTCGTCCGGTAGAGATTGTCGTAGCTGACGACGGAACGGGTGTAGCTCTTGCCGGTGGCCCCCGCGCCTCCGACGTAGCGCGTGGAGCCTGTCGGCTTCCCCTTCGCGACCGTGTCGAAGTCCCAGTGGGCCAGCTTGTTCTCCTCGGTGCGGGCGGCCGACCAGAGGTCGGTGGTGCGGCCCAGGACGTCGTATCCGTAGAGCAGTTGCTTTCCGGCCGCGTCCTTCGTCCAGTCGGTCTGGTCGGCGGCGGTGTATCCGGTGAGCGAGGTCCCCGTGTCGGGGTCGGTGGACTTGACCCGGCGACCGAACAGGTCGTAGCCGTACGACCACACCCCGCCGTCCGGGCCGGTGATCGTGTCGTCCTTCCCGTCACGGGTGTAGGTGTACCGGGTGGTGGTGTACGCCGCCCCGAGAGTGCCCGAGTACGTGGCGTCGACGGGGCTGGGACCGGCGTATTCGCGGCGCTCGACGAGTCTGCCCAGCGCGTCGGTGATCTCCCGGGTGGCCCGTCCGCCCGTCTGCGCGCTCTGCGCGGTGGAGTCGCCGGTGTACGTGGTGTTCGTCGTCCATTTCGCCACGCCGAACACCGTGAAGGTGTTGCTGATCGCTCTCCCGGCCCCGTCGTAGACCGTGCTGTTCTGTTTCGGTGCCTCCCCCTGCTCTTCGCGGCTGTACGTGCCTTCCGGAGTCTTCAGGGGGTCGTAGATGTCGGTGTAGGTCTCCTCGACGAGTCCGCGCGAGTCGTAGCGGGTGTCCGACAGCAGGCGCCCGCCGTTCGGTGTCGTCGTCTGCTTCTGGAGCGGCCTCAGCAGCGAGTCGTAGATGTCGTACGAGGTGCTGACCGTGGTGGACGACTTGACGTCCGACCTCGCGATCGACGGCGCCTTGCCCCGCTCCAGGGTGTACGCGTACGAAGTGGTCGCGAGGTCGCCGGCGTCCTTGCTCCGGTCGGGCATCCAGACGCCGGTGAGCCGCCCGAGTCCGTCGTAGGTCTGCTCGGTCTTCTTCGCGTTGGCGTCGTAGGTCCGCACCGGCAGACCCCGGATGCCGTCCAGGAAGGTCGTGGTCTTGAACTGCTTGATGTCGGTGACGACGTTCTTGGTCGGGACCCCCGCGCCCGTGGGCGTGTACTCGGTAGTGGTGGTCGCTCCCGAAGCGTCCGTCAGGCTGACCGGGCGGCCGAGCGTGTCGAACTCCTTCTTCGTCAGGCGCTGCCACCCCGAGGGAGCCCGCTCGCCTCCCGTGGCCGAGGCCGGGTACCCCGTCGCACGGCCGGTCCACGACTCCGCGCCCGCGGTGGGTACCTGGCCGGCGGTCCAGCCGGTGGCGTTCGGCGTGTCGTAGACGGTGGCGGTGTCGGCCAGGACGTCACCGCGGGTCGCCGAGGACGTGGGGAGCGAAAGATCCGCCTCGGCGGTCGCGCAGGTACGTCCCACCACACGGATGCGCGAGGTGAGACCGTTGATTCCCGCCGTGTCGTTGCGCGCGTACCAGGTGCGGGTGCACGTCTCGTCCCCGGACTTGGCGGTGTCCCCGGCGCTGTCGACCTTCGCCGCCATCCCGTAGGAGTCGTACGTGGTCGTCGTGCTGGTGGTGCGCCAGGTCTTGGGAACGGTCAGATAGGTGTGGGTGGTCGCCTTCCCGATCCGCAGGTAGTACGCCTCCGTGTCCGCGAAGGACTTGTGCTGGACCGCGGTGCGGGCCGACCAGGGGTCGGTGACCGACACCGAGACCGGTGCGTCCCCGTCGTAGCCGACCGTCTGCCGGGTGAACCCCACGTACTGTTCGGCGTCGGTGAAGTCCGGGACGTCCAGACCCGCCACGTCCATTCCGGGCAACGTCACGCTGCGGGTTCCGCCGGCCTTGCGCGGATCGCCGTTCATGCCCTGGAAGTACGAGGTGACGGTCCGGGTCTGGGTCCCGTCGGTGTCACCGGTCGTCTCCGTGACCTTCTGATAGCCGCGCCAGACGGACCAGGTCCGCTCGTCCGACGCGACGAACGGACTGTCGTTGTAGTGCCACGCGGGCTTCTCGTACGCGTAGGAGTGCTCGACGAGTTCGCCGTGTCCTGCGGGGTCTCCCTCGCTGACCGCCACCACACGGTACTTGTGGAACCAGTCGAGGGTGGCGTCGGTCGCGCCGTTGACGTGCCAGTACAGCGGGTAGCACGATTCGCCGTTGTCGTCCTCGGCCTTGGGCATCCTCGTGCCGCGCACGCACTCGGGCGCGCTGTACGTCACCGTGGTGACCGCACCGGTCTCGGACGTGACGGACAGCAGGCGGGGACGGGTGAGAGGGAGGATGTTGCCGCCGCCCGGCTGTGTTCCGCCGGCGACACGGTTCGGGTCCATGCGGTAGGTGAGAGTGACGGGATCCAGCTCGACGCTGGTACTGGACTCGCCGGTCCGCCGGATGCTCTGCAGCGTCAGCACCTGGTCCGAGGAGTCCTCGTCGATGTCCCCGCCGTCGAGGTACTTCTGGGTGAACTCCCAGGAGTCGACAGCCTTGTACGCGGTGCCGACAAGGACGGAACTGTCGATTCCGACCAGCCGCTTGCGGGTGAAGAACGTGGGGCCTTCCGGCCGGCAGTCGTCCTTGGAGGCGCCGGCCGCGCAGATGGCGTCGAACGGCACGTCGGGCCAGTTCTTCGCCGTGTCCTCGGTGAGCGAGCCGCAGTCGCTCTCGCAGCGCTCCGCGTAGGTGAAGTCCACCTTGTAGGGGGAGGTCGGGCCGAACAGGTCCTCCGACCGCTGACCATAGAGGATCTTGCTGAGATAACCACCGCGCTGGTAGGCGGTGTTGGCGGTCTCCGCCTTGTTCTTGCGGTAGTTGTTGGACTCCGCGGTGTACCAGTACGTCATCGCGTTCCCGTGCGTGTCCTCGACGTAGTCGAGGTTCCAGCGCCATGCCTGCTGCGACGCACGGTCGGCGAAGGCGTCCCCCTTGTCGTACCCGGGCTCGTTCTCGTCGTCGCCGTAGACCGGCACCGTCCAGACCGAGTTCGTACGCTGGTCGCCCGCACCGAGCAGCTTGTTCACGCCGAAGTGGTAGGCCGTTCCGTCGCCCGTGGTGACGGTCCAGTTCTCACCGTCGTCGTCACCGTTCGCCGCACCGGTGGAGTGCGTGACGGTGGAGGCGTCGTCGTTCTTGAGATGCCACTTCCCGGTCGAGTCGTCCTTGACCAGTTCCGTCGCCTTGCCGTTGAGCACCAGCGAGGCGTTCTCGTACTTCCAGCAGAGGTCGTACTGCTCGTCGTGGCCGTCCCGGTCGCAGGAACCGTAGTTCCGCTCGATGAAGGAAACGGCCGTCAGCCCGAATCCCTCGCCGACGTCGGTCCCCTGGTTGTTGGTGGAGGCGTTCCGGCCGTCGATGCCGCCCGAGTCGTACGACAGGTTCAGGGAAGGGGACGGACCAGCCGCGGGAGCCGGAGCGGCGATCGGGTAGGTCCAGGTGAACGAGCCGGAGGAACCACCGGCCTCCCACGTGGAGGAGGACGCCAGCGGGGTGGCCGCGTAGTCACCACCGCCGGTGGCGGACTCGGCGGACGCGCTGGAGGTGATGGCCAGGACGAGGGGAGCCACCGAGTCGGGGCTCTGTGCCGACCGGTCGGCGGAGTCGGCCACGGACCGGGTGAACGTGAGGTCCGCGGAAAGCTCGTGGGCGGGCACGTCGTTCGCCGTCCTCAGCGGCACGGCGGTCCGGCATCGGGCGGCTTCCGGAGTCGTCAGCACGCACGCGGGAAGCTGGACGAGCTGCAGCCGGCTCGACCACCCTCCGCCGAGCACGGACGCGAACGACGAATAGTCGACGCCGAGTCGCGCGGCGCCCGGGTCGTCGGCCTGCGCCGTCAGCAGGACCCCCCGTACTCCCGCGGCACGGGTCGCGTCGCGATCCAGCACGGTGACGGTCGCGCGGGCCGGACCACCGGCCGCCTCCCGCCCCGTCAGGGACACGGGTACTTCCCCGACCACGGTCCGCCCGGCCGACGCGCGCTTCTCCACGTCCACCGTCGCCCTGGCAGCGGACGGCCAGCGGGCCCCGTTCCGTTCGGCCTTCGCCGTCTTCGCGTCTTCGGCGTTGCGGGCAGCCGAGTCGGCCACCCGCCGCCTCGACGCGGTCGCACCCGCCCCGTCCATCTCCACGACCTTGCTGGCGCGTTGCGGCTTCGGCGCACCCGGAATCCCCGGGCGTTCCGCGGCCTGTGCCAGAGGCGTCAGCCCCACCGGAACCGCGAGCACGGCGGAGAGCAGCACAACCAGCCCCGCGCGTCTTCGGCGTGCCGAGCGCCTGGAGACCACCGTCCGCCTGTCCCGGCGGAACGGACTACCCACACCCATACCCATGCCTGTCAAACCTCCACCATGTCTGTGAGGAACCGTCGGTGAGCCGAGCCGCCGGCCCTGGTCGTGCCACGCACCGGCTCCGACGTGGTGCGTGACGGAAAACGCCTTGCCGCGCACCGTGCCGGCGGCGCTCCGTATCGGGGGTGTTCCGCGGCTGTCCGACCCGAGTGGTCGCACCCCTGTTCCGGGGGCGGGCCACTGGGCCCGCCCCCGGAACAGGGAGTGGCGACTCAGTCGGTGGCGTCGGTGCCGACGGCCTGCCCCAGCTGATCGACGCTGGTCATCGCCCCCGCCCAGAGGCGGATGTCGTCGACGCGGCCGACGAGACGACCGCCCCAGGCAGAACCTTCGCGGCGTTGCCCCACCGCGAACTCGCCCGTACCGAGGACTGCCGTGTACGCCTTCTCCTGGTCGTTCGGGATCAGCCCGACGTAGAGCTCGATCTTCGGTACGCCGGAATCGTCGAGGGCGCCGTAGACACCCGTCAGCCGGACCGGGGTGCCCACTTCGGCGAACTCGTCGGAGGTCACCCACCGCGCGGTCCCGTCACTGTCGACCCGGCCGAAGCGCCAGTAGCCCACGGATGCCGTGTACTCGTTGCCGTCGTCGTCCAGCCGCTTCTCCCGACCGGTCAGTTCGAACCAGAGGCCCCAGGAGGTACCGTCCGCCGCACGCTGTCCGGCGACCTGGCCGACGTAGCCGATGTTCTTGGTCCCGAGCGCGGCCGGGTCGAGTTCCACCTGTGCCGAGACGGTGAACGAACCGGTGTCGTCCAGCATCGGTCCGGAGGTCAGGGCACCGCCGGTGCCGTCCAGAACCAGCGAGGTCCCGTCCAGCGATCCGCCGGCAGCGAGCGGGAGGTCCCGCCCGTAGCCCGAAGTGTCCGGCAGCGCGCTACCGGTAGCGCCGGCCGCGTCCCAGTCGGCGACGAGCTCGGTGTCCGCGAGCCCGGACACCGGCGACAGCGAGCGCGCTTCCTTGGCGACCTCCGCACCGGACAGGACGCGCTGCCACACGGCCACCTCGTCGATGGAGCCGGAGAAGTTCGAGCGGTAGACGTCGTTCCACTTGTACCGGCCGATCTGCAGCCCGCCCGTGGAAGCCCACCCGCCCGCGACGTTCGCCGTTCCCGACAGTTTGCCGTTCACGTAGAACGCCAGATTCCGCGAGACCGGGTCGTAGCTTCCCGCGAGATGCGTCCAGGAGTGCTGCTGCGCGGAGTTGACCTGCGCGCACTTGCCCAGGTACGCGGTGGTGGCGTCGGCGTCCTGCGCCTTCGAGCCGAAGCACCAGCTGATCCTGGCAGTGTCGTACCAGACGGCGAAGGGGCTGAAGTGTGCCCCGTCCTGTGACAGAACGAGACGGTCACCGGTGCCGGGTTCGAGCCTCACCCAGGCGGAGAAGGTGTAGGCCGAGCGTGTTTCCAGGACGGGCCCGGCTGTCGCCGCGTACCCGGTCTTACCGTCGAGCACGAGTCCCCGGTCCGTCTTCGCCGTGTCGAGGGGCTGCCCGGCGTCGTCGTACCACAGCTCGCCGCGCCTGCCCCTGTCGTCACGGCTCGCCGAGGCCGAGAGCACGGCGTTGTCCCGGTCGGCGGCCGTGGTCGTCGACGAGTCGACGGCCGCGCCGCTCTCCTCGTCGAAGTGCCAGCGTCCGACCGGGCCGTCGCCCTCCTTCACCAGGAAGCTGACGAGCTGTCTGGCCCCCCAGCGTCCGACCGTGTCCTTGGCCTGCACCTCGAGCTGGTAGGTGCCCGACTCCTCGGGGACCACGTCCCGCTTCACCTCGGATCCCGGGAGTTCGGCGGACCAGGTCGGCAGGTTCGCCTGCTTGTACCGGTAGGCGACGATGCTGTTCGCGTCGCCCGCGCCGGCGGCGAAGGTGAACGACCCCTTGACGTTCGGGCCGCCGGCGGGAAGGCAGGTCGCCGTGCACAGGGTGTAGACACTGTTCGCCGTGACGACCGGGGCCTTGGGCGCCGTGGGGTCGACCTTGAAGAAGCACCAGCCGGTCGTCGAGCCGTTGGAGGGACCGGGAAGTTGGCTCGCCCCGCCGTTGTAGTACGAGCGGGTCCATGACCGGTACCGGTACAGGGTGCCTTCGGTGAGGGTCGGCGTACTCGCGTTGAGGGCGGGCGGGTTGTCCCCGACGTATCCCGTGGTCGGTCTCTCCATGGTGGTCATGGCGGCGGACCAGGTTCCGTCGGCGTTCTTCTTGTCCACGGCCATCGCGACCCTGAGCTGTGCGTCCTTCTCTCCACCGGCCGCGGTCTGCGGCACCGAGGACAGCAGGGGGGTCGGATCGGACACGATCGCGGGATCGGCCTCGTGCGTCTCGCACACGGTGCCAGAACCCGTGACGATGCCGATGCCGGTGGGCTTGGCGGGCAGGCCGACGAAATCCACCACCAGAACGCCGTCGTTCCTGAAGCGCTTCCACGCGGAGGCGTCGCCTTCGTCGTGTGCCGCGAGCATCAGCGTGAGGCGGGAGAACTTCCCCGCCGCGAAGTCCCGCACGGTGGGGGTCAGGTTCTCGTTGGTCTCATCCGCGTTGTCCGTGAAGTCGATGGGCGCGGTGGGCGAATCGGGATCGCACGCGGACCCCCGGCCGGCCGACACGTTGCGGTCGCCCATCAGGTCCAGGCTCTTGGGCCGTGACGCCCAAGTGGTCGTGGACGAAATGTTGTTGGTGCGCCACAGATCCACCCACCTCGGCTCGCACTGGAAGGCCCACGGCTCGCTGACCCTGAAGGTGGCCTTCAGGACCTGCTTCCCCTTCAGGCTCGCCGGGGAGAATTCGTAGTACAGGCGCTGCTGGTAGCCCGGACCGCAGTAGTAGATGCTCCACGTACCGCACTTGCCGACGCCCTTGCCCTGGTCGTCGTCCCCGTTGTCCCAGCCGTAGGACTCGTACCCGTCCGAGCGGAGCAAGGTGCGCTCGGACTCGCCCCAGGTCACCGTCGGGTCGATGAAGAGCGGGAAGTCGGACGCCTCGGTGCCCTCCATCATGTCCGCGTCCGGGACCACGGCGAGCGAGTCCTCGGTGAGGTGGATCGCGACCTTCGCCACATTGTCCCCCTGGCCGGGTTCCAGACCCGGTCCGGAGTCCTCGGAGGCCGGCGCGGCGGCCGACGCCACGGCGGATCGTGCGGCGACGGCCGCCTCGGGCTGCGCGGAGTCCGCCGTTCCCGCCGAGTCCCACATCTGCGCCGGCGGCGCACGGAAGACGGTCCGCCCGTTCGGATCGACGGCGGTCAGATTGCCCGCCGCCCCCTGCCGCACGGTGAGTCCCTTGGTCGACAGCCCGAGAGTGAGCTTGCGCAGTGCGGGATCGGCGGCCGCTTCCGGCGTCCTGACGATCAGCACCTGCCGAAAACTCTCCGTCGTGGCCGTCAACTTCAGATCGACGTCCGGGAAGACATCCGGGTAGACGGCTTCGCTTCCGCTGATCCTGGGCGTCGGCAAGGGACGCGGCCATGTCAACGAAAGCGACCGGCCACCGTCGGTCATGGTGACCAGCGAGTCGCTTCCCCCCGCCGAGAAGGCCATGTCGACGGCTGCCGCCCGAGGAGCGACCATACCGTCCGCGCGGTTCTCCAGCGTCGCGTCCACCGCCTGCCAGCCACCCCCGGGCTTCGCGGCGCGCACCGGAACCACCGACTGCTCCATCGTGAAGGTGAACCCGTCAGGGTTGGCGAAAACGGTGTCGTACTCCGATCGTTCTCCCGCCACCTCGACGCGGACACCGGAACTTTTGGCCTCGGCCAGCGCGCGCTGGCCTTCACTGGGCTCCACCGCCGTCGCGGCTTCCTCGACCGCATGCGCCAACGGTGCCGGAAGCACCAGTGCCGACAGGGAAGCCGCCACCACCATGGCCCACCAGCTACGTCGGGCACATCGAAAGCCCGTCCTCAACCCCACAGTCCCCACCCCAGAGTCACCCTGCGTACTCCAACGGGGACGGAGTCAACGACTGACCGGCCGCCCTCGTCAAGGAGTGGCCTGCTTCCGTCAGCGGTCCGTCGGCGATCAGCCCCGGAGAACAGCCTCTATGCCGGAATTGGCACCGCGCCCGCACCAACCCCGTCCGCTACGGAATGCCACGAGGGCCGCGAGGTCACGAGCTCCCCGTCTCCATCAAATCCCTCAGATCACCCGATCTTCACGCCCATACGGAACCCGCTCTGCCGGTTTGGATACCACCCGCAACAGGACAAGGGTGTGACTCACATCACACAGAAAATGCACGGGTTTCAGCCACTCGAAATTCGGTTGAACAGACAGCGCTGGTAGGGCGAACGGGTAAACGGGCCTTCGTCGTGCATCCCCACGACGACGGCCCGTTTCCGTTCAACGGCACCTTCCGGTACTTCGGTTGGGCAACGCCCCCTCTGCCTTCCGGCGGGTCACCGGCGTACAGCTGACCTTCTTCCCGCAGTGGGCGGCCGGGAAATGGCTTTCCGGGCCCGCGCGCGGGAGGTGATCTCCGGCTGCTGGCCGGCCAGGGTGTCCGAGCTCGGTCCGCCGGACACCGTCAGGGCAACAGGGGTCCTGGTCCGGCCGGTGAAACCTCCACGGCCTCCGTCTTCGGGTTGCGGCGCTGGCGCTTGGCCATCCAGGTGGCGAACCACGAGAGGAGCATGCACATCCCGATGTAGATGGGGGAGATCACCATCACGACCGGGATGAACGGGAGGTCGTAGTCGAGGTTGGAGGCGATGAGCTTCCCCGCGTGGAGGAACTCCTCGTAGGTGATCAGGTATCCCAGCGAGGTGTCCTTCAACGCCACCACGAGCTGGCTGATGATGGTCGGCATCATGGCGCGTACGGCCTGCGGCGCGAGTACGGAGACGGTGACCTGGGTCTTGCGCATGCCCAGCGCGTACGCGGCCTCCCGCTGGCCGCGTTCCACGGAGTTGATCCCGGTACGGAACACCTCGGCGAGCACCGAGCCGTTGTAGAGGGTCAGTCCGGCGACCAGGGCGGGCAGCGGCTGGACCTTCAGCGCCACGAAGATGAAGAAGATCATCACCAGTACGGGCATGGCGCGGAAGAACTCGACGAGCACGGTGGAGATCCAGCGGACCGGCCGGTGCACGGAGAGCCGTCCGACGGCGAGGACCGCGCCGAGCGCCAGCGAGAGCACCGCCGCGTACGCGAACGCCTTGAGGGTGTTGCCCAGGCCGCGCAGCAGCAGTTCCTGAATTCCCTTGTAGGTGAAGGGATTCCACTTGGCGGCGGTGAACTGGCCCGTGTCGAAGAGGAGATAGACGATCCACCCGAAGAGGGCGGCGACCAGGACCGTGGCGGCGATCCCGTAGAAGAGGTGCCGCTTGCGGGCTTCGGGGCCGGGGATGTCGTAGAGCGCGGTGGCGGCGGGTGCGGCGTGGGTGGTCATCGGGTCACCCCCCAGCGCTTCTCCATCACGGTGAAGAGCGCGCTGATCGCCAGGGTGATGATGAGGTAGCCCACGGCGATCCAGACGAAGGTCCAGATGATGCTGTAGCCCAGCTCGTTGAGGGTCTTGTAGGTGCCCAGGAGTTCCGTGACGCTGAAGGCGCCGGCGATCGCGGAGTTCTTGGCGAGCGCGATGAGTGTCGAGCCGACCGGCGGGATCACCGAGCGGAACGCCTGGGGCAGTACCACCGTGTTGAGGGTCTGCCCGAAGGACATGCCGAGGCTGCGGGCGGCTTCCCCCTGGCCGGTGGGCACGGTGTTGATGCCGGAGCGCAGCACCTCGCAGATGAACGCCGAGGTGTAGCAGCCCAGGGCGAGGACGGCGAAGACGTTGAACGGCAGGACGAGGCCGAAGCGCGGCAGTCCGAGGAGGACGGCGAAGAACAGCAGGGTGAGCGGGGTGTTGCGCAGCACCGCCACCCAGACGGTGCCGACGAGCCGGAGCGAGCCGACCGGGGCGACGCGGAAGGAGGCCATGACGAAGCCGAGCACGAGGGCCAGGAGCGAGGCGAAGACGGTGAGTTCGAGCGTGCCGAGGAACCCTTTGCCGTAGAGCGAGAAGTTCTGTGTCAGTACGTCCATGGTGGCCGGTCCCTCAGTTCGCCGGGTAGCGGTCGATGGGCGGCGGCGTCGGCGCGGGTACTCCGGAGAGCCCCAGCGTGGCTTCGAACGCCTTCTTCCAGTTGCCGTTCTTCTCGTTCTTCTCCAGTGCGTCGTTGATCGCGGCCCGCAGGGCGTTGTCGCTGCGCGGCACGCCGATGCCGTACGGCTCCTCGGAGAAGGGCTTGCCGACGACCTTCATCTCGTCGGGTGCCTTCGCCGCGAAGCCGAGCAGGATCGCGTCGTCGGTGGTGACGACGTCGACCTGGAAGGTCAGCAGGTTGTCGACGCAGATGGAGTACGTGTCGTAGGCGACCAGGTCCGCTTCGGGGTAGTCGGCGGCGATGCGCTGGTAGGGGGTGGACCCGGCGGCCGAGCAGACCGTCTTGCCCGCGAGGTCCTGCGGGCCGTGGATGTCGTTCTCGTCGGTGCGCACCAGGAGGCCCTGTCCGGCCATGAAGTAGGGGCCGGCGAACCCGACGAGCTTCTTGCGCATGTCGTTGATGGTGTAGGTGCCGACGTAGTAGTCGATCTGGCCGTTCTGCAGGGCGGTTTCGCGGTTGGCCGAGGCGATCGTCTTGAACTGGATCTCCTTCGGGCCGAAGCCGAGATAGGCCGCCACCATGGTGGCGATCTCGATGTCGAAGCCGGAGTAGACCCCGGTGGCCGGGTCCTTCTCGCCGAGGTAGGGCTGGTCCTCCTTGGCGCCGATCACCAGGCGGCCCCGACGCTCGGCTCGGTTCCAGGTCTTCGACGCGGGCAGCCGGAAGCCGGTGTTCACCGTGTAGTGGGGCAGTTCGTCGGCCTTGGGCCCCTTGACCGGCGGGGAGCCCTCCTTGCCGCACCCTGCGGCGAGGGCCATCAGCAGCAGGCCGACCAGCAGAGCGGTGATCTTCTTCGTACGCAACGCGGAGCCTCCCGTCAGTGTTTGAGGATCTTGGACAGGAAGTCCTTGGCGCGGTCGCTCTCGGGGGCGGTGAAGAAATCCTCCGGAGTCCGGTCCTCGACGATGAGTCCGTCCGCCATGAAGACCACCCGGTTCGCGGCGGACCGGGCGAAGCCCATCTCGTGGGTGACGACGACCATGGTCATCCCGTCCCGCGCCAGTTGCTGCATGACCTCCAGCACCTCGTTGATCATCTCCGGGTCGAGCGCCGAGGTGGGCTCGTCGAAGAGGAGGGCTTTGGGGTCCATGGCCAGGGCGCGGGCGATGGCCACGCGTTGCTGCTGGCCCCCGGAGAGCTGAGCGGGGAACTTGTCGGCGTGCGCGGCGAGCCCCACGCGCTCCAGCAGTTCCCGGGAGCGGGCGTCGGCCTCCGGCCTCTTCCGCTTGCGTACCATCATCTGCGCGAGGGAGACGTTGGCGAGCACGGTCTTGTGCGCGAACAGGTTGAACGACTGGAAGACCATGCCCACTTCGGCCCTGAGCTCCGCCAGCCCCTTGCCCTCCTCGGGGAGAGGCTTACCGTCGATCGTGATCCGGCCCGACTCGATCGTCTCCAGCCGGTTGATCGCCCGGCAGAGCGTCGACTTGCCGGAGCCGGAGGGGCCGATGACCACCACCACCTCCCCGCGGCCGACGGTGAGATTGATGTCCCGCAGAACGTGCAAGTCACCGAAGTGCTTGTTGACGTCCCGCAGATCGATCAACGGATCGACGGCCATACGCTGCCCTGCCCATGTGTCGCTGTGTGTCGGCTCAGCGGAAACTATCCGCATGGGTAAGGGACTTCGCGCCCGACACGCAAACAGGGCGAAAGGCTGTTTATCTAGATGGATCCGGCGGGAGGCCGCACGGGGGGAGCGCCGGCTCCGGGCGGGCGACGGGCCCGGGTGTCCCCCGCGTCATTCCTCGGCGGCTTCGGCGTACACCTGGGAGAGTTCGGGGCTGCCGTAGACCGCCCAGTCCAGGCCGGCTCCGACGACGTCGACTTCCCGTCCGGAGGGCAGCCGCACGACGGGCTGACCGCTCGGCCAGATGTCCCACCGGGCTCCGGGCACGGTCCGTACGAGCACGGTGCCGAGGTACAGCCCCGCGTCGTTTCCCAGCCAGGGCACCTCTTCCGGATCGTCGCGCCAGCGGGGCGGCAGCTGGTCGAGTGCGGTCAACGACCCGGGAGTGTCGTCCAGTTCGAGTCCACCGCTCCCCGCCCGGACGCGCAGCAGCTCGCATTCGGCGAGGAGTTCCGCGAGGCCGGCGGGGTCGGTCGCGGCGGTCTGGGCCAGCGTCACCGTGTGCGTACCGCCTTGACGCTTGCGCCAGTTGTCCAAGAAGGGGATGTTCACCCCACAAGGGTCGCACCTTCGTCCTGTCGTACGCCACAGGGCGCGCGCCGGTCCCGTCGGCGTGGTACCTGCCCTCCCCGGGGTACCGGCCGCTGCGTAGGCTGCCGGGATGAACGCATCGAACTATCTCTCCGGGCTCTTCTCCCTGGAAGGCAGGACCGCCGTCGTCACCGGTGGCAGCTCCGGCATCGGCAGGGCGATCGCGGAGGCGCTCGCCCGCGCGGGCGCGGCGGTCACCGTCGTGGCCCGCCGCGAGGCCGAGCTGAAGGCGACCGTGGACGAGCTGACAGGAGCGGGCTGCCGCGCCGACTGGGTGAGCGCGGACCTGGCCACCACCGAGGGGGTCCGGCAGGCGGCCGATGCCGTGGCCGAAAGGTCCGGGGAGCCGGACATTCTGGTGAACTGCGCCGGGATCAACCTGCGTCCGCCGATGGGCGAGCTGGGCGAGGACGTCTGGGACACCACGATGGCGGTGAACCTCAAGGCCCCCTACCTCCTCGGCACGCGGTTCGGACCGGGGATGGCGGAGCGCGGGTACGGGCGGATCATCCACATCAGCTCGCAGCAGGCGCACCGGGCGTTCGTGAGCAGCGGGGCGTACGGCGTCTCCAAGGGCGGGCTGGAGTCGCTCGCCCGGTCGCAGGCCGAGGCGTGGTCGCCGCACGGCGTCACCGCGAACACCCTCGTCCCGGGCTTCGTGATGACCCCCCTGAACACCCGGATCTCGTCGGACCCGGAGAAGGCGGCGGCACTGGCCGCCCGCACGATGGTGGGGCGCAACGGTCTGGCCGAGGACTTCGCCGCCGCGGCGGTGTTCCTGGCCGGTCCCGGTTCCGCGTACGTGACCGGCCAGTCCCTCTTCGTGGACGGCGGGTTCTCCGTCCATTAGGCGGTGCCCGGTGGGCGTGCGTCCGGTGGGGGGGTGCGTCCGCCGGGCGCGGGCACCCCCGGCCCGGTGGTCAGGCGCCCGGTGGTCAGGCGCCCGGTGGTCAGGCGCCCGGCCGGTCGGCGGCGGCGCTCAGGGTTTCGGCGGCCGCGGACGCCGCCTGCTTGTCGATCCCGAGGCCGGTGAGCACCCCGTCGCCACCCTCGTGCTCCAGAAGTGCCAGCAGGACGTGCTCGGTTCCCACGTGGGGGTGGCCGAGCCGCAGGGACTCGCGGTAGGCGAGCTCGAGGACCTTGCGGGAGTCCGCGTCGTACGGGACGAGCTCGGGGACCTCGTCCGCGGCGGGCGGCAGGGCGGCGAGGGCGGCCGCGCGGACGGCTTCCGGGACGATCCCCTGAGCCGCGATCACCTGCGCGCCGACACCGCTGGTGTCGGCGACGAGGCCCAGCACCAGGTGGGCGGGAAGCACCTCGGTGCCCCCCGCGAGACGTGCCTCGTTGTGGGCGGTGACCGCCACGTTCCGGGCGCGCGTGGTGAAGCGCGCGAACCCGTCTTTGGGCTCCGGCTCGGCGGACTCGTCCGACTTCTTCGGGACGAAGCGCTTCTGGGCGGCCTGCCGGGTCACCCCCATGCTCCTGCCGATGTCGGTCCAGGAGGCGCCGGAGCGACGGGCCTGGTCCACGAAGTGGCCGATGAGGTGGTCGGCGATGTCACCGAGGTGGTCGGCCGCGACGACCGCGCCGGAGAGCTGCTCGAGTGCGTCGAAGTGGGACTTCTTGATGGCCTCGATGAGGTCGTCGAGGCGCACGGGAGGGTTGACCGATGCCGGTTGCGTCATGTGTCAACCGTAAGTTGACACCGTGGGGAGTGTCAACCTTCGGTTGTCAGTCTCGTCTTAGGTTGTCCGTCGTCATCGGTTGTCGTGGGAGATGCGCGCCGCTCCGGACGCGCCCCCGCCCCTCAGAGCTCCAGGTCCACCACGACCGGCGCGTGGTCGGACGCACCCTTGCCCTTGCGTGCCTCGCGGTCGACGTAGGAGTCCTTCACCGCGGCGGTGAACGGCGCGTTGCCGTAGGTGAGGTCGATCCGCATACCCCTGTTCTTGGGGAAGCGGAGCTCGCGGTAGTCCCAGAAGGTGAACGGGTGGTCGTACTTGAGGGGGCGCGGCACGACGTCGCTCAGGCCCTCCTCGCGCAGCGCGGCGAGGGCGTTCCGCTCGGCGTCGGTGACGTGGGTGGCGCCCACGAAGAGCGCCGGGTCCCACACGTCCTCGTCGGTCGGCGCGACGTTGTAGTCGCCGAGCACGGCGAACGGCCGGGCGGCCGCCGCGTCGGCGGCGACCGCGCTCCGCAGCGCTTCCAGCCAGCGCAGCTTGTAGGCGTAGTGCTCGTGCGTGACCTCGCGGCCGTTGGGCACGTAGACCGACCAAAGGCGGACGGGTCCGCAGGTCGCGGAGATCGCCCGGGGCTCCTCCGTACCGTCGTAATCGGGTCCGCCCGGGAGGCCCATGACCACGTCGTCGAGGCCCACGCGGGAGATCAGCGCCACGCCGTTCCACCGGCCGGTGGCGTTCACGGCGGAGGCGTACCCCAGCTCCCGCAGCTCGTCGGCGGGGAACTGCTCGGCCGTGCACTTGGTCTCCTGGACGCACAGCACGTCGGTGCCGGTGCTCTCCAGCCAGGCCAGCAGCCTCGGCAGCCGGGCGGTGATCGAGTTGACGTTCCACGTGGCGATGCGCATGGGACCCAACCTAACCGGTGGTACCGACAGTCACGGACCTGGCTTGCTGACCGCGGACCCGGCTTGCCGACCGCGGGAGAGGCCTCAGAGCCCGGTGCGCTCCCCCGGCTCCATCCGGCTGTGGTCGCTGCCGCCGAGCGCCCCGATCTGGCCGTCGTAGATGGGCCGGGCCAGGTCGGTGAGCAGGGCGTCGTGGATGTCGATGGCCCGGCGCGGCCCCACCTCGCGCACGTAGTCGATGACCTCGGAGATCTTGTTCCAGGGGGCCATCACCGGCAGCAGCAGGGTGTCGACCGGCTGCTCGGGAACGGTGAGCGCGTCCCCCGGGTGGAAGACCGCGCCGTCGACGAGGAACCCGACGTTGGTGATGCGCGGGATGTCCGGGTGGATCACCGCGTGGAGTTCGCCGTGGACCTGGACGTCGAATCCGGCGGCACTGAACGTGTCGCCGTTCCCGACCGTGTGCACCCGCCCGGGGAAGGCCGTCGCCAGCTGCTCGGCGACGCTGCGCAGCGTCCAGATCCGGGCCGCCGGGTTGGCCTCCATCGCGGCGCGCAAGCGGCCCTCGTCGAAGTGGTCCGGGTGCTCGTGGGTCACGAGGAGAACGTCGGCGCCGACGGCGTCGTCCTCCCCCGCGAAACCGCCGGGGTCGATGACGAGGACCCGCCCGTCCTTGTCCAGCCGGACGCAGGAGTGCCGCTTCTTCGTGAGCGTGAGTGCCGATGCGTTCATGGATTCCATCCTGCTACGCGGGCGGGGTCGTTTCTTCCTGAATCACGGACTGGGCCACGGCGAACGCGGCGCCCGCGGCGGGAATGCCGCAGTACACGGCGGTCTGCAGCAGCACTTCCTTGATCTCGGCGGGCGTGAGTCCGTTGCGCAGCGCCGCCCGCAGGTGGGCGGCGAGGCCCTCCAGTCGGCCGGACGCGATCAGCGCGGTGAGCGTGACGCAGCTGCGGGTCCGGCGGTCGAGACCCTCACGGTTCCAGACCTCGCCCCAGGCGTACCGGGTGACGAGGTCCTCGAAGTCCTCGGTGAACGGGTCGGTGGTGGCGGCCGCCCGGTCCACGTGGGCGTCGCCGAGGACCTCTCTGCGGACCTTCGTCCCGACGGCATGGCGGTCCGTGCGCTCCGCGTCGTCCGCACGAGGGGCGGGCGGCGCGATCTCCGCGACGGGCGCGTACGGGGCGGAGAGCGGCGGCACGGCGCCGGGTGGGGTGGACACGATCACCGGCACGGCGCCGAGGGTGTCCTGCCAGGTGGTCGAGAAGTGGGTGAACAGCAGGTCCATGACGGCCACCGGCTGCTCGACCGGCGCGAGGTGCGAGGCCCCCGGCACCAGGGCGAGGCGGGCGTCGGGAATGCCCGCGACCAGGGTGCGGGCCTCGGCGGGGCCGGTGACCCGGTCCTCCGCGCCGACCACGACGAGCGTCGGCACACCGATGCGGCCGAGCTCGCCGCGGATGTCGAAGGCCGCGAGCGCCTCGCACGCGGCGATGTAGCACCCGGGGTCGGTGGTACGGACCATCTGCACGGCCCACTCGACGATGGCCGGCTGCGCGGCGGCGAACCCGGGCGTGAACCAGCGTTCCGGAGAGCTGCGGGCAATGGGCTCCAGGCCGTTCGTACGGACGATCACCCCGCGCTGACGGAACTCGTCGGCGCTGCCGAATCTGGGCGAGGCCGCCACGAGCGCGAGCGAGGCCACCCGGTGCGGGTGGCGCAGCGCGAGGTCGGCGCCGACGGCGCCGCCAATGGAGCAGCCCGCGTAGGCGAAGCGCTGGACGCCGAGGGAGTCGAGGGTGGCGATCAGCCGGTCCCCGAGTTCCGCGACGGAGACCGCGGGACGGGCCGGTGCGCCGCCGTGGCCCGGCAGGTCGTACCGCAGCACCCGGTAGTGCTGGGAGAGGTCCGGTATCTGGCGGTCCCACATGTGCCATGTAGTACCCAGGGACGGCCCGATCACCAGGACCGGAGCGTCTTTTGGCCCGTCAAAGCGGTATTGGAGGGTGTTCGATGATGTCTCGCTCACCCGCCCGACCCTCTCATCTCTCACTATCTCTCACTGAACCGGGTCGGCCCTACCGGCTGCGCCCCTTCGTCTGCGGGGGCAGCCCCGCCGCCGGCCCGCCCGCCGGACGCCCGTGGAGCCCGTCCCATGTGACGGCGGCAGCGCGCAGGTCCTCCACGCCGGGCTTCACGTAGTACCTCTTGGTCGTACTCACGTTCTTGTGACCGGCCCACCGCGCGAGAATATGGTCAGGCACTCCGTTGTTGGCCAGGAAAGTCAGGCACGACGAGCGAGCGTCGTACAACCGGACACGTCGAAGTTCGAGGATTTCCATAATCCTGTACGCGCGCCGACGCAGCTGCTTGCCCGTGAACGCTTCGCCGCTTTCGTGCACCGCGACATAGCCGCAATTTGCGTAAGCCTCCCCCAAGGCCATCTTCTCTTTGGCCTGGAGGTGCTTCAATGCCCGGAGCGCCTCGAGAACTGGCCCAGGAAGCGGGAGTTCCCGCTCCCCCGCGAGCGACTTGGTGTCCTTCTCAACGACAGCCCGGTTTCCCATCATCGTGCGTGTGTTGGCGATCGCAATAATGCCTCGGCCCAAGTCGACGTCCTGCCAACGGAGACCGCATACTTCCGCAGGCCGTAGCCCCATGAGGGACAGCAGGAACGGCGCGTACAGCCGATCCTCCCGGACCCCCATGACAAAATCCTGGACCTCGGGAACCGTCCAGGGCCTCAAGTTCACCTTTCTGCGGCGATCCTCTTTTCTCGCCCTGAGTGGGATCGTCACGTTCTCGGCCACGTTCATGACCACCAGACGACGTGTCACCGCCCGATTCAACGCTTCCTTCAGCCGGCCGAGACTCATCTCAACAGTGGCAACACTCAGAGGAGTTCCGGCCCTTGGCCCTCGCAGCCGACCGCTCTCAAGGGCCCAATCCCTCCACTCCTCCACCTGCTCCTCGGTGAGTTCTTGAAGGCGAATCCCGCCGAGTCGACCACGCACCCGGTCCAGCGTGACTCTGTAGCTGTAAAGAGTGGTTTCCTCCAGGTCCTGAGACCTTAGAGCGAGCCATTGATCAAGCCACTCGTTCAGGGTGATCGCACTAGAATGAACAAAAGTCCCGTTGTTGCGTTGCTCCGTGACTCTCGCATATTCTGCCCTCGCTTCCTTCAGCGTGTCGAAAGTTCGAGTGTGCTGTTTGCGTTTCCTCGTCTCTGGATCTATACCAATATTCATTACGAGTCGATAGCGAACCCTTCCACTGGAGTTGGGCGGGAGCTTCCTGATGGGCGAAGACAGCTGAACGCCTTTCATTCCGGCAACACAGTCGCCCCGTGTCTCTGCCATTCACACGAGGCCGCTCGCGTTCTCTCCGACTCCACCGCCAAGCGCAGCCGGATGCGAACAACCCCAATGGTCAGCACAATTACCGGTTTGGCCAACCGGCAGACGTCACTTACACTGCCTCTCGCACTCACACCATGGGGCTTTTCCGTCTTGATCAGGTGGCGAGTTCGAGGGCGAGGACGGCTTTGACGGCGGTGACCGGGTGATGCTGCAGCGGAGCTTCCATGCCTTGAGAGTCGCCATGATGCGTTCACCGAGGTTGCGGATCTTCGCGTGGTACCCGTTGTGACGTCGGCGCCAGCCGCGCAGGTGCTTGCCACGGATCGGCACGCGGATCGCAGGGCCGGCGCCCTGATACGCCTTGTCGGCCCAGCACTTCATGTCCTCCCCGGCGAGGGCGGCAGGAATACCGTGGGCCCGCTGCCGCCGCGGTCAGGTCGTGTGTGGCTCCCGGCTGTGCGTCCGAGACCCAGATCAGGCGTCCCGCGGGATCCGCGAGGACCTGCACGTTCATCCCGTGATGCATCGGCAGCACCATGCCATCGAGAAGCACGTACGCCTTCTTCCGGACAGTCGTCATGGCCTGTTCCAGCGTGGGCGCGAGCGCGGGCAGAAGGCCGACGGCCTCGCGTATGTAGCGGTAGGCCGTGGCGATCCCGATGCGGAAGCCGGTGGCAAAGACGCGCGTTGGTGTCGCCGCAGCGAAGGTGGGTCAGGACGAGCAGAGCCTGTCGGCCGCAGGTCAGGCGACGCCACCGAGAACCGACCCGACGGCGGTGACCCTTATCCGTTCCGTAACCTACTCCGCCGATGCGGTGTTACCTCCGCAGTGGCCGCCTGTGACGGCCTCGGCTTCCGTCGCGGCCCGTGACCGCGACACGGTGTACACAAGAGCCGAAAGTGGCTGAGCAGCAGCACAGATTGTTCCGGTGAGCGTTCGTGTCTGCAGCCGGGTCACGGGGCTGTGCTGCGGTAAAGGACGGCGCATGAATCCCCACCACTATGCGAAGCAGCGGGCCAAGGCTCTGACGCGGCAGAATGGCGAGCCGTATGCAGTGAACTTGGCACGGGTCCTACGTGAGGAAGCCGCGACTGCTTCTGGCGAGGCGTCTTCCGCAAGTCCGTATTCGACGGGCGGCGGCGGCACAGTGCTTGAGCACCGTTTCGGGGCTGTCCTGCTGTCTCATCTCCTCACACATAGGCCGGTGCCCGCGCTCGGAGATCACATCACCCCCACCCACGTACGGTTCCAGGGCCGCAACATCAGCAAGGTCGACGACATCCTGGTCCGCGGGTGCAGCGCGACAGGTGCGGAGCATCTGCTGTCGGTCGGGGTGCGCCGTCGGCCTCGCCTGGTTCCCAGCGAGGCAGACTCGGTGCAGCTCATTCGTACCTACCTGGATGTCGTGGTCGCAGATTGGCCGTTGCTGCAGAGCGGTCGACAGCGGCTGGCTCTGGCGGTCGTTCCGGCCTGCCAGCCGGCACACCAGCTAGCCTCGCCGTTTCGTTTGGTTACGGGAGCTGTTGGGGCGGAAACGCGAAAGTGCCTTCCTGACCTGGGACGATGAACCTTGCTGAGGGGTTCTGTCGGTCCAGGCGGAGGGCACTTTCTACGTGCAGGCTATCGGGTTGCGTCCCAAGATTCAGGTCAGCGCGGATGGTTCGGGGGTGGTCGGTCATGCCGGGGCACGGTTGCTGGCTGATCTCGCTGATGCCACCGGGCTCACCGCCGCGTACTCCACCGCGCTCAGGCCGCTTCGGCCGCGTGGGACCGGGCATGATCCGGGCCGGATTGCCACTGACCTGGCAGTGATGCTCGCCGACGGCGGTGAGGCCATCGCGGACCTGGCCGTACTGCGGGACCAGGTAGGGGTGTTCGGTTCGGTCGCCTCGACACCAACGGCCTGGCGACTGCTCGCCGACACGGATGCAAGGACACTGGCTTCTCTGCGCTCGGCGCGTGCCCAAGCCCGGGAAGTTGCCTGGCTGCAGGCCGCCGAGCAAGGCGAGGGCATACTCACGGCCCGGGCCGCGGGACGTATTCTGCCCGGGCTGGTCCTGGACCTCGACGCCACGCTGATCACCTGCCACTCCGAGAAGGAGCTGGCCGCACCCACCTATAAAGGCGGCTTCGGCTTCCACCCGCTGCTGTGCTTCCTGGCCAACACCGGCGAGGCACTGTCGGGCCGACTGCGTCCTGGAAACGCCGGTGCCAACACCGCCGCCGACCACATCGCGGTGTTGGACGACGCCCTCGCGCAAATCCCGGACGCGCATCGGCACGGCACCGACATCCTCGTCCGCACCGACAGTGCCGGATCCGCGAAAGCCTTCCTCGCCCACGTCCGCGACGTGCGGAAACGAGGAATCCGTACCTTCTTCTCGGTCGGATACGCGGTCACCGAGCCGGTCCGCCGCGCTGTCCGGGCCATGCCTGAGCGCCTTTGGTATCCCGCCCTTGACCAGGACGGGACTCTGCGTGATGGTGCCGAGGTAGCCGAGCTGACCGGCATGGTCGATCTGGACGGTTATCCGGCCGGCACCCGCATCATCGTGCGCCGCGAGCGGCCGCACCCCGGAGCCCAGCTGTCCCTGTTCGACCAGGACGAGGGCCTGCGGCATCAGGTGTTTCTCACCGACACCCCGTACTCCGGCGGCGGTTCCGCCCAGTTCCTGGAGGTCCGCCACCGCGGACATGCCACTGTCGAGGACCACATCCGGTGCGGCAAGACCACCGGCTTCGGCCGCTTCCCCTCCCGAGACTTCGGCGTCAACGCCGTCTGGCTCGAACTCAGCCTCACCGCGATCGACCTGCTCGCCTGGACCCGCGTCCTCCTTCTGGACGGGGAGCTGGCCACCGCCGAGCCGAAGAAACTCCGCTACCGGCTCCTGCACGTCGCCGCACGCCTCACCCGCGGCGGTCGACGCCTCCACCTGCGTATATCGGCGACCTGGCCGTGGAGACACGAACTGGCCACGGCCTTCCACCGCCTCGCCGCACTGCCCCGACCCGCCAGCTGACCGGCAAGCCCCCGTCCGCCCACAACCCGAAAGAACCCGGAGAACCCGACCACCGCGTCGGGACTCCGACACGCCCCAGCACCGAAATCACCTCGGCCACCCAACAGTTGGCGATCATCGACGCCGCCTCAGGCCAACCGAAACGGCGAGGCTAGCGGCTCTGGCCAGCGTCGCGGGGGCGGAGCCGACTCCTGCTGAGTTCAGGCGGAGGATGGCTGCAGGCGGCGGCTACGCTATGAGGGGAGACTCAGCCCCATGGAAGGGGAGGGTGCCGACCAGAGTCCAAGCCACCAGCGCCCGTAATGAAGATCCCGGCGGCAACCGGGTTCTGTCACGACGAATGGCAGCGGGCCCTGCGGGGCAGCTCCCCGATCGCGGGAACGGTGGCGCAATCGTCGCGGACGACGACGGCGTCACGCTGTTCCCGGGGCGAGGCCGAAGCCGGCCTTGCCCATCGCGAAGCCGGTGTAGGCGGCTGCCGGCGCGGGGCGTCGTAGCTCCGCGGCCGACAACCAGCACGCACCGGCCCTCGGCCTCCCACTTCTGGGCGGCGGGCAACAACCTGGCGCGAAGTGCTGAAGGACGCCCGTGCCAGAGCCAGTACTGCGGCGGGGACCGGCGCAAATCACGGGGCCGCGGGTGGGTGAGTCAGGCGGAGCGGCGGACGCCGTCGGCGTCGCAGGGTAGGTCGGAGGCCGGGTGGTGGGCGAGGAAGTCGCGGGTGGCCTGCCGTTCTACCTCGGAGATCGCCGTCGGGGTCACGTCGATGATGCCGCCGAAGGGCCGGTCGACGTCGCGGATGATGACCAGCATCGTCGTCAGCAGCGCGGTGATCACCGTGAGGGTGATCAGCTGGCCCCGGTTGTTCTTCCTCGGCAGGCAGACACCGAGGGCCACCACCGTGATGAAGAGGGTGGCCAGCAGGAACCAGAAGATGGCGCTCGGGATGCTCGCGCTCGCCTGGGTCAGGCGCTCCTCGCGCTCGTCGGAGCGCTTGTTGTCGGCGGCGATCAGCATCCCGAAGACCGGTTTGTCCTGCAGCGTGCGGAACGTCTTGCGGAAGTCGGTGGACCACACGCTGGGTGCCGACGAGCCGTTGCCGTCGGACATCGCCGGCCACTCCTTGGCCCGCACGGCACGGGCGTAGCAGACCGCGCCGGCCTGGATTTGTGCCCGCTGCTCCGCGGGCGCGTACTCGGCGATCTCGACGAGCTGGTCCAGAGCCTTTGCCTCGCCGCGCGAGGCGACCTCCGCCTTGCCGTAGGAGCCGTTCGCCGTGACCAGTACGAACGCGAGGAGCAGCACGGTCAGTGTGAGGAGGGGGCCGACGAGGTCCTTGACCGCCATCCCGGAGTCGTCGTCCTCGCTGAGGAGCCGGGGACGCAGCCACCGGTTCGCCGCGAGGCCCGCGAGCAGGGCGATGAGGGCGACGACGATGACGAGGACCATGAGGGACCACCCTTCGGCGACACACAGGGAACAGGTCCTGCCGCCGGACGCGGACGGGATGCCCTGATCATGTCGCGGCTCCGGGTGCTCCGGGCCCGCGAAACGCTCAACCCCCTCCGTATGGGGGTGCACCTTCGCTCCGGTTGGGAGCCCGGCACGAGGTGGGTGCCGTCCGCCCGCCCGGGCCTGCTCCGAGGTCCTGTGCCGTATCCGTCCTGCCGATGGTGATACGTCTCCGCGTCCTTCGTCGGCGCCGTGGCGCCGGACAGCGTCCGCCCGGGCCGGGGTCATCTCGGGGCACGGTGGGAGCTGGGCCCACGTCACGTGGCTGGAGCGGTCAGTCCTGGCGGTCGCCTGTGTAGCGGTAGATGTTGCCGTTGCGGTTGACGCCCCAGACGGATCCGTCGGCGGCGGCACCGATGTCGGAGAGGCTGCCGGTGATCTGGTTCCAGGGACTCCTGCCGCCCGCGCAGCGTCCCAGCCGCGTTCACCCCTGCGGATGATCATGACCTCCGCAATCACCCGAATGGCCCCCCGGCGACGGGCAACGGGCGGGGCGGGCGAGTAAGCCTGACGCGGGCCCCGCCCCGCATCCCGACCATCCTGCCGAGAAAGGCCCTCCCTGTGGCCACTGATTTCAAATCCCAGCGTTTCCAGGAACTCTTCGACGCCCTTGACCCCGACCGGAACGACGTCGTCGGCAAGCACAGCTTCGACAACCTGGTCTCGCGCCTCTCCCACAATTCCGACACAAACGTCCACGACCTCCAAAAGGCGTTCCACGAGTTCTGGCAGGCGGTGCAGAGCCGCAGCGAGAACCGGCCCACCCTGTCCAAGCAGCAGTTCGTCGACGCGCTGAACGCCACAACCCTGAGGGAGTTCGACCTCCTGTCCGGGCGCGTGTTCGCCTCCGCGTTCGGTTTCGGCGAAGTGACCAAGGACAAATTCGTGCGCTACTACACGGCCGCGGGCGGCGACGAAGCCACCGCGCAGGAAGACTTCACCCGGCTCCACGGCAACCGCGACGGCGGGCTCCACCGTCAGGAATTCCACGGCGGCCTCGTCAACTACCTCCGCAACTCCGCCCCCGCCAGCAGCATCGTCCTGGGCATCGTGTAGGCCACGAATCCTCACCGGTTACCGCAGCCGACGGCGGCAGAAACGTTCACCACGGCGACCGGTCAGCGCCGGGCGTCCCCGGGCGCCAGCAGCCTGGTGACGCCCGCGATGGCCTCCGCCGAGGGCTTGAAGTACCGGCGGACGTTCTCGGCCTTCTCTTGCCGGGACTTGGCCAACAGCATCAGCTCTGAGGCTCCCTGTCCGCCGAGGCAGGTGAGCCCGGCATGGCAGTACTCGTGCAGGTCCCAGCCCGTGCCCGGCGCACCGCCGACGGCGGTGCGCTCATCGAGCAGCGCGCGTGCCTGGCTGCAGGAGAGCCGTGCCAGCCCAGCGTCCGGGCACACATCGCGCGGGCTGAGCCGGGCACCGGCTAGACCCTCGCGGCTTCCTTCTCGGCGAGTGCCAGCGCCTCGTCCGCCGCACGCGACGCCGCGGTGGCCGACTCGAAGTCCTTGGCGCGGTCGGCGGACGCGGCCTCCATGCCGGCCTGCTTGGCCGCTTCAGCATCCGTGCGGGCCGGACCCGTCTCCCAGTTGGGAAGGATGGAGTACGCAGCCTCGGCGGCTTCAGTCACGGCTGCGTAAACCGCCCCAAAATCCAGGGCCTTGGCCCCCTGCTCGGCCCTGGCGGCGGCCTCCGCCACCGTGTGCCCGCCCGGCATGTTCGCCGTGCTGTCGGCGACCGTGCGAGCGGCCTTGGCCGCCTTCTCCAGCTTGGCCTTGTCGTCGGCTGCGGCGTACATCGTGTGGCGGGCGGCCTCGGCGTTCCGTCGGGCCTGCTGCACCTGGTCGGTGTCCTGAACTGCTACGGGAGCTCCTCGTCCTCTGCGATCAGTTTCCCCGCCACCATCTCGCGGTTCCCTGGGTCGCACTCCGAACCAGGCCGCAGAGCCACCCGAAGGAATGACGGGAGCACGGCCAAGACCGGGCACTGGACTTTCTGGGCCCCCTGTGAGGAACTCGACCTCCGCCAGCGCCTGGTCACCCAGCGAGCCGAGCTGAATGCAGGTCAAGATCAATCTCACCGTTAACCGCTGCTCCTCTACTACTCAAGGGCGGGCCCCTGCTCGCCGCGACCGCGCTGCAGATCGAGGCGTACCTGGCCGGACCCACCGCCGCCCCGCTCACCGTGGTCACGCAGTGCGCCGGCGGACGCCACCGCGCCGCCACCACGGCGATGGCCCTGCGCGCCGTGGTCGCCGGAGACGTCGAGGAGGCCGCCACCTACGGACTGGGCGACTCCGCCCGGCAGTTCACCGGCCGCGACGTCGTGGTGGACCTGATCCACCGCGATCTCGCCAAGGACGTCGTCCAGCGCTGACCGGGGGTTGAGGAACATCCATGCCGGATCGTGCGCTAAGCCCGGATCGTGGCTGGTGGACGGCTGACGGACCGTCGGCCGCAGGGTGGTGGTGAAGTCTTCCCACAGATAACGCCCTATTATCTACGGTATCACTGAGTGCGACCTGCGGAGACGTTCTCCGCACGCTGCGTGAAGCGACCCTGTTATCTGTGGCAAGGGAGAGACGGTGCCTGCGGTCCTGCTGCTGCCGACCGGGAAGGCGCTGACCGTCCGGACGGCGGCCGACGCCTTCCTCGACTCGCTGGCGAACCCGAACACCGTCCGGAACTACGGCATCGCCGTCGGGAAGACCGCCGAGCGGATCGGCGAAGGCCGACCGCTGGCCGCCGTCCAGGACGACGAGATCGGCGAGGCGCTGGAACTGCTGTGGGGCACTGCGGCGGTGAACACCTGGAACGCCCGCCGCGGCGCGGTGCTGTCCTGGACCGGCTGGTGCGCCGAGCGCGGCTACGACGGGCCGGCGGTCCCGGTGTGGGCGAAGCGGATGCCGCCGCCGGATTCCGACACCCCGGTGCGTTCGAAGATGGCGATCGACCGGCTGATCGCCCGCCGGGACGTCCACCTGCGGGAGAAGACCCTGTGGCGGATGCTCTACGAGACGTGCGCCCGCTCCGAGAAGATCCTGGATGTCAACATTGAGGACCTGGACCTGGCCGGCCGCCGGGTCCCGGTGAAGTCGAAGGGCGCCCAGCCGAAAGTGCGCCGCCGCAGCGCGACCCGCGCCGACTACGTACTGGAAACGGTGTTCTGGGACGCGGGCACCGCCCGGCTGCTGCCCCGGCTGCCCGCAGCACCGGTGCCCCTTCCGCCGTCGCGTCGAAGTCCACCACCTCCATCAGCAGCTTCAAGAACGGCCGCACCGTGGCGAACCGGCTGATCAGCATCCGCCGCCACGCCTCGTCCGCATCCGAGTCCAGCGGCGGCGCCAGCTCGACCATCGCGGCCACCGCCGCGGCGAGCTCGCCCCGCGGCACCACGGCCTCGATCGCCTCCCACATCGCCGCCAGCGTCGCCACCTTCGGCGCGGTGATCTCCCCGGTGGAGGTGTCGACCTGCTCGGCGGTCTCCTCCAGCACCACCCGCAGCGCGGCGGCGAGCTTCGCGCCGGCCCGCTCCACCTTCGGCAGGGTCTTCAACTTCGCCTTCGCACTCTCCCGCTCCGCCCGCGCCAGCAGCCTGGTGGCCACCAGCACGTCCAGCAGGTCCAGCGCGTCGTCCACAGCCCGGGTGGTCAGGTGCACCGCGGTGGCCAGCAAGGTGGCCAGCCGCCGCGCGTCCGAGTGCCGGCGCAGCAGCGACGCCTTCCCGTCCACGCCGTAGCGGGACAGCTCCGCCAGCCGGCGCGGCGGCACCCCGGCCACGTCGACCTCGCCCATGCCCAGAGCGGCGATCTCCTGGGCGCGCTCCAGCGCGGCCTTCATCTGCGGTCCCGACACCCGCACCGGCCCGCGCCGCAGCCGGTCCAGCTCCGAGACCCGCGCCCCGGCCGGCACTGTCAGCAGCTCGTCCAGCGCCGCCCGCTGCCCGGGCGTGAGCAGGCCATGCAGGGTGTCCCACAGCCGCTGGTTCGCCGCTTCCCGCACCGACGCCACCAGCCGGGCGAACCGGCTCACTCCCGGCAGCAGCACCCGCCGCTCGCGCAGCCAGGCCACTGCCGCGTCGAACAGCGCCTTCGGCCCCTCCCCGGTCGTCCACGCCCTCGCGTCCAGCCACCGCACCAGCTCGTCCCGGACCTCGGCGAAGTCCCGCCAGCCGCCGTCCTGCTGAATCTCCCCGGCGTGCGAGCGAGCCGTCCCGTCGCGCTCGCCGTACTCCGCCAACACCGAGGCGTCCGCGATCCCCAGCTGCTCGGCCAGGTACTCCGCCACCTCCCCCGGCACCTGCCGCGGGTCCGGCATGAACCGCCCCAGGAACCGCACCGTCGTCAGCTGCACCGCGAAGCCCAGCCGGTTGTGCGCCCGCCGCTTCGCCTGCACCTTCTCCCGATCCGCGTCGTCCAGGAAGAAGAACCGCTCCAGCTCCGCCCGCGCCGGGGCGCCGCAGAACGCCCCGTACCGAGACGCCTGCTCATCCGTCAGAAACTCGACCGCCACAACGGCCCTCCGAAGATCGACAACATCGACCCGCGAAGATTCAGGCCCACGATCAGTCCAGGTCAACGGCCTCCCGTAACCGGGCCGCCCTTAGCGCACGATCTGGCATGGATGTTCCTCGACCCCCAAGATCAGCACCCGGGTCAAGCACCGCCCCGAGATGGCCGCGGCCCTCAAGCTCGCCACCGAGTTCAAGGAGACGGCCCCCGACCAGGTCGTCATCCTGACCGTCCACGAGATGAAGCGCCTGGCCCGCAACGCCGCCGAGCTGATGCAGCTCTCCGCCGACCTGGAGGGCGCCGGCATCCGGCTCGAACTCCTCACCGGCCCGCTCACCGGCGTCTACGACCCGGGCGGCATGGGCTCGATGCTCTTCGCAGTCCTCGCCGTCGCCGCCCAGCTCGACCGCAACTACATCCGGGAGAAGACCCTGGAGGGCCAGCAGACCGCCGCCCGCAAGGGCAACCACGGCGGCCGGCCGAAGGTCATCGACGACGACATGCTCACCTTTGCTATCGCGCTCAAGGACAAGGGCACCCCTGTCCCGGAGATCGCCAAGAAGCTCGTCATCAAGACCGGCAAGAACGCCGGCGAGCACCCCTCGGTCGCCTCGGTCTACCGGGCACTCGCCGACGCCGAGGAGGCCGCAGCCCTCGCCGAGGAGGATGCCGACCTACCGCTACGACCCACCCGCGTACAGATCCGTCGCCCCAGCGACCCGCTCACCCCCGAGGAACTCGACCTCCGCCAGCGCCTGGTCACCCAGCGAGCCAAATTGGATGCAGGCCAAGATCAATCTCACCGTTAACCGCTGCCCCTCTACTACTCAAGGGCGATGGCGAGGCGGTTCACAGCCGCTGACGGGCGGCGAGCACCTGCCTCAGCGGGGGCTCTTGCCCGGCCGGCCGGTGTGCCGGGTTCCCGGGCCGTCGTGACAGGCGCAGCCTCATGGCTGAGCGGAGCCCGGCAAGGCTGCCGGGCTCCGCCCTTGGACCTGGGCCGGTGAACCGGCCTGCCGGCCCGGGGTACTTCGCGTGCGGGTGGCTACAGAACGGCGACGGTGAACGGAACGTCTGCCGCGTCGTTGTGGTAGTTGCTCGTCACGACGGTGCTGGTGCGGGTCTTGCCGTTGCAGTTGCTGTTCGGGATGGCGGTGATGTCGTGCGCGAGCAGCACCTCACGGTTCAGGTCCCGGGTGTCGTCGGATCCCCAACGGGTCGGCTGGATACCGGCCGTACGGAGTGCGTCGCAGGCCCCGCGCCCCGAGCGCCCGTGCGCGCCGATCACGCTGGATGAGGGAGCGAGCGGCACTGTCAGTTCGCCCCGGTGCTGGAGAACGGCGAGTGACGCGCCTGCGTAGCCCGCCCAGTAGCCGAAGGCCGCGATCCGGCGGCCTTCGGCGTCGAGGAGGTGTTCGAGGTCGAGGAGGGTGCCGCCGCGTGCCGCGAATCGCCGCAACAGTTGCGGTGCCCTCGGCTGGCCCCTTGTAGGCGTGGCCGAAGAAGATGTGCCGGTGGATCAGGTCCGCCGGCTCGTCCGGCAGTTCCTTGAGGCCCAGGACGATGCCCGTCGCAGGGCAATGGGTCCTCCAACTGCCCGGCGGCACGATCGCGCAGCCTGTATCCGCGTAGGCGTGGGCAGGGAAGGCACGCTGCGGAGATTCTTCAACGGTCACGTGCAAACCGCGGCCGATCAGTTTGCGGGCATCCTCCGGCACAAGGGCGGCACGCCGTTCGGTCCGCCGGGATTCGTGTCTCATCCAGATGCGCAGCATGTCAGGCACCGTTTAAGTCTCCGTTGCCTGCGGCCAGCTGCCCGGCTCGCCGCGCCCATTTGTCATCTCCAGGCGCTGACCGTGGATCGCAGCCGGACCGCGGGGCTGCGTCAACGCAATGCGTGAAGGCACCCATTGGTGACTTTGCCGACCGGGCACTCCTCATGCTTGCTGGAATCGATCTACAGCCGGCTGTAGTGAGCGGTCGGTGAACGACGAAGGGACGACAGTGAGCACTCCTCAGGCGGCAGCCACCGGTGACGAGGACTCGGCACCCCGGATCAGCGCGGTCGCGGGGACCGGGGTTGCGGGGTTTGCAGGGGACAACGGTGCCGCCCGCTCCGCGCAGTTGAAATTGCCGTACGGGATCGCGGTGGACAGTGCAGGCACGCTCTACTTCTCCGATTACAGCAACCACCGCGTCCGGAAAATCACGACTGACGGGAAGATCAGCACCATCGCCGGCACTGGAGCCTCGGGCTACGGGGGAGACGATGGCCCCGGCGCCAATGCTCAGCTGAACTGCCCGCGGGAGGTGGCGGTGGACCGTACCGGCACCGTCTACGTGGCTGACGCGTCCAACAACCGGGTTCGGAAGATTACGGCCGACGGCAAGATCAGCACGGTTGCCGGGACGGGCGCTCCGGGCTCCGGTGGCGACAACGCCGCCGCTACTTTGGCGCAGCTGAACAAGCCGTTCGGGGTCGCTGTGGACAGTACCGGGGCTCTCTATATCGCCGAGTTCGGCAGCCACCGCATTCGGAAGATCACAGCCGACGGGAAGATCACCAGGTTCGCGGGCACCGGAGTCGCCGGTTTTGGGGGCGACGGAGGGCCGGCGGGTTCGGCCCAGCTGAACGCTCCGTACGCGGTGGTAGTGGACCGTGACGATGCCGTCTACATCGCTGATTCCGGGAACCACCGGGTTCGGCGGGTCGCGGTTGACGGGAAGATCAGTACGGTTGCGGGAACGAGCGGTGCGGGCTTCGCCGGTGACGGCGGCCCGGCCAACGCGGCGAAGCTGAACAGGCCCTACGGGATCGTGGTGGACACCACCGGCGCTCTCTACATCTCCGAATACGGCAATCACCGGGTTCGGCGGGTCGCGGCTGACGGCAAGATCAGCACGGTTGCCGGTACGGGTGCTCCGGGCTTCGCCGGTGACGACGGCCCGGCCACCGCGGCGAAGCTGAACAGTCCGTTCGGCCTCGCCGTGGACTGTGTCGACACCCTCTACATCGCCGACCACCTCAACAACCGGATCCGGAAGATCGCGTCGGAGAAGATGGCCGGTTTGCCCGAGTCGGGCACGGTGGTTTCCTGGGCCAATGTGCGCAGCAGGCTGCGGATGGGGGTCCAGCGTGAGTCACTCAAGGACGGGGCCGAGATCCAGCAGTCCCTCGCGTCGCCCCGGGCGCACCAGCGGTGGCGGCTGATCGCTTCGGGCCAGGCCGAGGGTGAGGTCCTGTACCGGATCGAGAACGTGCGCAGCGGCAAGGTCCTGGAGGTCGTCGGAGGAGGCACCGTCGACGGGGCGGTGGTCGCGCAGCGAGCGTACGAGGGCAGCGACGCCGAGCACCAGCAGTGGCGGCTGATCCCGGTCGGGTCGGTGACCGACACACCGCGGGTGTATGAGATCGCGAACCGCAACAGCGGTCTGCTGCTGCGCGTCGACACAAACGCCCCCACGGTGATCAAGCAGTACGGGGCGCAGGGCGACCACCGCGACCGCCAGTGGCAGCTGCTGCCCGTGTGAACGCACGAGTGGTCAGGGGCGGTACCGCCCCTGACCACTCGGACCTTGTGAACCTACTTGGGATCGGACGGCTTCTCGGCGGTGGCCTTGGGTGCCTTGGGAGGCTCCTCGGCCGTGGGCGACGCCGGAGCGTCCGGTGCCTTGAAGTCGCTCTTCTTCGGTGCCTGCAGGCCCTCGTCCTTCTGGAGGTCGCCGTTCTGCTTCACCGTCTCGCTGGACTTGTCCATGCCGGCGGCCGCGGCCGTGGACACGGATCCGGGGTCCTGGGCGTAGGCGGCCTGGGTGCCGGCGGATGCCTGGGTGGTCTGGATGAAGGAGGCGAGGAAGCCCAGGATGGCCCGTGCTTCGGGTGCCTGTTCCTGCACGATCTTCGCCCGGTGCGAGGCCCCGTGGATCCCGCTGGTGAACAGGCTCGTGGTCGTGTCGTCGTACGTGTCGTCGGCGGCGTCTTCGAAGTCGACGCCCGCTCCCGGTCGCGGCTTGTCGCCGCTGGTGGTCACCGAGAAGACTCCCGCGCCTGTCCCGGCGGAGTCGAAGACGTTTTTGAACACCATGGTCGTCACCTCTGGTCGTTGTGGCGGTGCCGCGCACCGGTCACGGCTGCTTGTACAGGTCTCGTTCGCTGTCGGTCAGGCTCTCGCCGTCGAACATCGTGTGGTGGACCTCCAGGGCGGAGACGACCTCGGCGAGCCCTTTCATGCGGAAGCCACCGCCGGCCAGGTCGAGGTCGGCGATGTCGCGGGCGACCAGCTTGGCGAGTGGGGGGTAGTTGTCCGGCTGCGGGGGCGTCAGGACGGTCACCGGCACGGCGTAGTTCACCGCGAGGAGCCCGGAGAAGGTCACCGGGATCTCGTAGGTGTACTGCTTGAGGGCACGGCGCTGGGTAACGATGGTCTCGACGCGGGAGCCCGGCGGGACCGTTCCGGAGATCTGGGACTGTGACGTCCAGCCGGTGGTCAGGGAGCCGCCGACGGAGGCCGCGATGCCTGCGGCGAGCGCGGCGTTGAGGCCCGCGGTGCCGGAGGCGCTGCCCGTGGTGGTGAAGTCCACCGAGCCGGTCATCGTGGCCGATGCGGAGTTCGTCATCCCGTTGCTCACCGACGTCTCGACCGTATTGTCGTTGTCCACCCCTACGCTGTCCTTGCTGTTCTTGTTGCTCACCGTGTTGGCGTTCCTGTTCGCCATCTGGTTCGCGAGCTGCGTTCCCAGCTGCCCCTGCAGATTCAGACCGAGCTTGCTCTGCAGTTCCAGCTGGAGCTGGGCGCTGACGTTGCCGCCGAAGGTGAGGTTGGTGTCTCCCGAGAGCGACCAGGTGACACCGTTCGACACGGTGAAGTCGATCGAGTCGGTGAAGGTCATATCGGAGCCGCTGCGGTTGACGTAGGTGCGCGAGGAGAACGTGTCGGGCGGGGGCTGGGTGATGTTGCGCCGCTCCTCGATCAGCGGCTCCCCGAGGTTCATGTAGGCGAGCCAGCCCAGCCCGTACGCGGAGCCGGTGAAAGCTCCGAAGCTCGACTTGTTCACGGAGAACCCGACGGGCTTGTGCTGCACACCGTAGTCGTCGACATAGACCAGATTGGGGTGATCCAGGATGGATTGCCAGGTCTGTTCGATGTTGAGTTCCCGCAGGTTTTTCTTCGTCAGCGGCTGACGCTTGGCCCGTTCCAGGTTGTACGCGTTGGAAGGCAATTTCTGTCCTCGACTGATCTGGCCGAAACCGCACTCGGTGAAATGGCAAAAAGGGGAATCTGTACACGCTCCGGCAAGCGAAGCTAGCAGGGGACCCATCACCCGAGGAGGTGCATCCGGGTATCGCACTCAAACGGGTGATCAAGAATTTACGGCAGCTTCGGTCACCCGATCGAGGGCCTTCCGACGTCTCACCTCGGCGCCCTGACCTCGAAAGTTGCCGCTTTGAGTACATTTACTCCGATCATGCATTCGCTTATGAAGTCGAATTGATCGCGAGTGATTGAGCGTGCGGTAATGGCACGTGATAAACCACTTCACTGAGCGCCTGAGGCGTTGTTCTCCACATCAAGAACAGGTGAGGTTTCCGCGATGTACACCCAGGAACGCACGGCAATGGCGAATTTGGTGGTCGGCGGCCCGGTAGCGGTGAACAGCTACGACAACGCGATCGTGGCCGCACTGGTCGAGAACCGGCCGGTCATGCTCGTCCACGCCTTCAACGGCGGATATCTGCGACCCGCGGAACTGGCGGCGAGCAGCCACGACAAGGGCGTGAAGCTGGCCACCGCGCTCGATCCGGCCACCAAGGAGGCGCAGGGCCACCTCTGGCACATCACCCCCGGCGGCTTCTTCGGGCAGCGGCCGCTGTACTTCATCGAGAGCGCCGCGGGCCAGGTGACGCCCCCGCCCGCCGGCACAGCCGGCGCGGACGCTGGTCGCGGGGACGACGGAATCCCGAAGCCGCAGCGCAGGCGCGTCACCGTCCATCAGGACGCCCCGCAGAGCACGGCCGACACCCTGCAGGTGGGCCTGCCCGCCAAGGTGGCCGACAAGTGGCGCGGGAAGAACGGTGCGGTGGAGGACACCCAGCTGTGGGTCGTCACGGTGACGCCATGGGGCGGGATCACCTTCGTGCCGATCACCCACCCCGACGCCATCCTCGGGTTCAAGGACCACGCCGTGGCCAAGGACAGTGAAGCGCGGCTCACCTACAACTGGGGCGGGGACTTCACCGGGACGGTCATCAACACGTTCTACCCGCGGCTGCCCAACGAGTGGGACGTCCCCTACCACCACGTCTTCACGTGAGCCGCAGCTATCACGCCGTACCCGTCCCGAGCCGTCGCACCAACCGCCTGGAAGAGGCACCACGATGCCCGTGCCCACGCAAGAACTGAAGCTGGAGATCGTCAACGCCGCCACAGGGCAGCCCCTCGGCACCAGGGCCGCGCCGGGCGCGGACGGGGCACTCGTCGTCCGCGACTACCCCGAGGCCGGCCCGGGCCCGCAACAATGGCAGTTCGCCCCCGCGCCGGGCGCCGGGGACGATCTGGCATATGTGATCCGCAACGTGGTCAGCGGCAAGGTGCTCGACAACCCTGCTGCCGCGGACCGCGGCGTCCGGCAGTGGGACGCCGCAGCGAACAAGAAGGCCCAGCAGTGGCGCCTCGTCCCCGTCGAGGGCGAAGCGGGCCTCTACCTCATCGAGGGCGCGGTCGGCGAAGCCGTTCTCGACCTCGCCGAACCCGGCCCCGACGACACCCGGATCGTCCTTGCCGAGTACGACGACAGCGCGCCGAGCCAGCGGTGGCGCCTTGTACCGGCCGAGCCGGAGCGCACCAGCGACCTGGTGCTGCACTGGGCCCCGCTGAGCCACTGGAACAGCCGACAGTCCTGGCGACTGGCCCACGACAGGACCGCCCTGCGGCCGGCGGCCGACGCGACGCCTTCCTTCAGCAACGTCCTGCTGGTCCTGGACAAGTTCGGCAGCGACCAGGACGCCGGAAAGTGGCAGGCCGTCACCTCCAGCCCCTGCCCTGCCGGACAGCCGGGCTGGTGGGCGGGGCTCGGTGAACGGTTCCTCGCCGACATCACCGGAACAGGGCTCGCGGACATCGTCGGGCTCAAACCCGCGAAGGGCGCGGTGACCGCATCCAGCCGAGGGGACGGGACCTTCGTCGACGAGGAACGGGTTCTGCACCCGCCCACGTCCTCCGCGAGCCCCAAAGATCTGTGGACCCTCGCGGACCTCAACGGCGAGGGCCGTCCCGGTGTCGTCGTGCTTGCCGCCGAAGGCGTCCGGGTGTCCGCCCAGGACGAGGGCGGCGCGTTCACGCCTGCGGGCGGCAAACTGGCCCTGAAGGAGTTCGGCCACGGCCCTCAGGCCGGCAGTTGGCTCGCCGACAAGCACCCCCGGTTCCTGGCCGACACCACCGGCGACGGCAGGCTCGACATCGTCGGCTGCCACGACGACGGCCTCTGGGTATCCCTCCAGGACGAAGAAGGAAAGTTCGCGCCGCTCGCCGACGAACCTGCCCTAAGGGCGTTCGGCCACAGTGAGGAGGCCGGCGGCTGGCTCCTCGACAAGCACCCCCGCTTCCTCGCCGACACCACCGGCGACGGCAGGCTCGACATCGTCGGCTGCCACGACGACGGCCTCTGGGTATCCCTCCAAGACGAAGAAGGGACATTCGCCGAACCCCTCTACATCCTCGACGAATTCGGAGTCGACCAGGGATGGAGCTCCACCAGCGAACACCCCCGGTTCCTGATCAAAACCACCAGCGACGGACCACTGGACATGGTCGGCTTCGGCCCCCAAGGTGTCGTCGTCGCCCGCGGGCGCGGCGACGGCACGTTCGAGCCCGCCCAGCTCGTCCTCAACGACTACGGGCAGGCCCAGGGGTGGACGGGCGAGAAGCACCCCCGCCTCCTCGCCGACGTCACCGGCGACAAAACCCCCGACATCATCGGCTTCGGCAACGAAGGCGTCTGGGTATCGCACAACAAGGGCGACGGCAGCTTCGAACAAGCCCAGCTGGTGTGCCGCGGCTTCGGGTACAACGAGGACGCAGGCGGCTGGCGGGTCGACCGCCACCCGCGCTTCCTGGCCGACATCACCGGCGACGGACGCCCCGACATCGTCGGCTTCGGCGGCCCGGGCGTCCACGTCGCCCGCAACCTCCACCGCCGCTTCAGGACCCGGTGACCCCTGAGGCACCCACAACCCATCAGGTACCGGCCATGCCGCAACATCCCGGGAACTCATCCGAGCCTCCGCCGTATGCGTTCGTCTGACAGCCGCCGGCAGGCCCGGGGTCAGCCGCCCCGATCACCGCAGGGTTGTCAGCGTCGGCCGGGCCTCTTCGGGCTCGTGGTCTCCAGCGAGGCGCCGGGGGCGTCCGGGGGTTCCGGGGGGCCGACGGGGGATGCCCCAGTGGGCTGCCCGGCGGATCAGGGTCGCCTGGCTGACACCTGCCTCCTCGGCGATGTCGACAAGGGTGCGCCCGAGGCCGGTGTACTGGTGGTCGAACCACGGGCGGGTAAGAAAGGGGTGGGCGCTGGCCCCGATGTGCCGGACGGGGATGTCGGCATGGGCGAGGGCACGCCGTGCAGCACGCCAACTGCACCGGGCCAAAGAGGCGATCTCCGTGATGGTCCGGCGTTCCTCGATGTAGAGCCGGCGAAGTTCCGTGTCGAGGACGCCTTGCAGTGGCGTGGGCTGGCCGGGCCCGCGCGCAGGTGCGGGGCCGGTGAAGGCAACGCCGGTGATCTCGACGTACAGGCGGAGGTGTTCGTAACTGAGTCGGAGGCGGGCAGTCGCGTCACGGATCGGTGTTTCACGGGCGCCGAGGCGGCGGAAGAGGTCGGCATCGACATGGTCCGGGTCAGGTTCGGGCCAGGTGACGTCGGTGACCCACGTGGCGGGAGGTTCCCGTTGGACGGGCTCGTCCGTGATGCCCTGGGTGCTGAGACACGCTCGGGCCTGCTCGGCCATGAAGTCGCGGAGCGCGGGTGGCATGCGCAGTCGCAGCGTGTTCCAGCTGTCCTGCGTCGCGTCAGAGGCGATGTATCTGCCGGCGGCGGCGTCCAGATCGGAGTCGGTCAGGAGAGTCAGCAGGTAGTAGTTCAGGAGTTGCGTGTGGCGCGTGCCCCTGCTCGTAAAGCACATCGAGGAACTGCGGCGCCAGAGTCTCGTGGCCTCGGTGTCCAGCTCGGTGACCTCACGCTATGGCCCTTCCAGCCGGGTGTTTGCTGCTGCTCAGCACGGACACGGAGCTCGCGCGGTGGAGAGCCCACGTTTCGGGCGCTGCCGACGTTGGTGGCGCAAAGGGTACGAGCCGGGCGGGGGCGCACTTGCTCGCGGTGCCGCGGGGGGTGAGGAGGTCGGGCAGGGGCCGTGCCCGCCCGCGCTGACCTGACTCTGGGGGCAGATGACTTGTTGCCGGTCGAAGTCGATGTGGAAGTCGTCCCGGTCGAAGCCTTCATTCTTGCGGTGCTGGCGGGTTGGGTTGCCCGGCAGTGCCCGGGCGACAGTGATCTGGTGTTCGCGTGAGGCCCGTTCCACGCGGACCAGCGAGGTGAAACCGCCGTCGACCAGATGTTCTGAGGGCAGCAACCCGCGTCGGGCCAGGCGGGTGTGGATGCCGGGCAGGCGTGCCCCGGATAAATCGTCTTCCTCGCGCAGCGGAGCAACATATCCCGGGATCGCCGGTTAGCCTCGATCT